>FR880832.1:140884-206182 GCA_000434615.1 Clostridium sp. CAG:510 | reverse complement strand
GACGGAAGTCTGAAAAGAGAGATAAGAAGTTCAATGTTCGGTTTTGAAGGCACAAGCCGTGAAAGAGCAGAATATCTGCTCTTTTTTGTTTTTAAAATATCCCGGAAATCCGTTTGGTCAGGACTCCGGGATATTGACTGGTTAGGTCAGCAGAAATTATTTATTCGCAGGTAGCGGAAGTATCAAAACCGGGATTGAAGGCATAGAAGTTACGGGAATTCAGCTTATCCTGTGTGATACGGAGCGCTTCACCAAATCTTTGGAAGTGCACAATTTCGCGTTCTCTTAAGAATTTGATGGGAGCCACTACATCCGGCTCTGTAATCAGGCGCAGGATATTGTCATAGGTCGAGCGGGCTTTCTGCTCTGTGATGCCTTTCTAAACACAAACAGTGTGAAGGGAGGTGAGAAGTGCGTGCAGAAGCTGAAAAATTGTGTATTAGACAGGATGCTTTGTGCTGATTTAACGAAGGCTGAAATAGATTTTATCATAGAAATTTCTCATTATCAGGAAGAAAGCGGAAGAGTTCACGGCGTATATTATAAGACCATATGTGAGACAATAGGAATATCTTACGAAACATTTTATATCACAATGAGAAGTCTGGAAGAAAAAGGCTTTTTACAATTAGAAAAGTCGCATTATACGGATTGGGACATTATAATTAAAGACAATGATTTCAGCTATGCAGGAGCGATGAAGGAGGGTTATATCAGCACCGGTCATGATTTCTTCTATGCTGATTCCTTCAAATCACTAAAAGCTAAAGAGAAATTACTTGCAATGCAGTTGCTGAAGATTTCCGGAGCAAATAAAAGATACAAAATTGGAATGGAGATCTTCTTTTCCAAATATGAAAAGTTGCTTAAAGTCACTAAGCGAACAATACAGACTTACTTATGCTCATTAAAGAAATTTTTTAAGATTTCCGTTAAGAATAAGCTATATATATTTGTACCATTGCAAGAATGCTTTAAGTATAATGCTCCAGGCGATTTACAGAATTTATCCAATCATTTGTTTTCAGTAGCATGCAGGAGAAACAGGGCAACCTACACGGCCGAAAATCATAAGGATACTGCCGGTTTAATTAAACAATATCTGCAGATTTATAAAAACAGGCTTGCAGATATCTTCCTGGATGCAGTTAAGAAGAGCATAGAACGGGTTAATGACAATATTCCGGATAAATACCGGTGGAATAGGCAGCTTAATCCGGCGTTTATACATAAAATAATGAGAAACAATGCATAAGCCTATGAAAAAATGGGTTTATTTGTGTACTTATTTTGCACAGGTATTAGACAGAAAATGGGCTATGAAGTGTAAAATGGATGTGTGCTTGCGTATATTTTTTTTCCCAGAAGAGAGAAGATGTACCGTTAAAGACCGAGAGGTCTTTTTTTTGTGTCTTTCGTTATAATTTATTCAGATTTTACCGTATAAAAATATATTTCATTCAGATTTTACGTGTTCAGCAGAAATTTGTTTTACTTTTACAGTTGTTATTTGCGGTTTTATTCAGATTTTATGTAATATATCTATGACAGAAAGGCGCTGATTTAAGCACCTTCAGGGCAGTATACGTAAAAATATATTCTATCTACTATACTATCCATTCTATGGTTCTCTATAAGAAATATTCTTTCTAAAAAATCCAATCTGAGAAAAAAATTCACTTTTTACAAAAAAAACACTTGACATTGCAATCGGATTCAATCATTCTGTTGCCACAAAAAAATTATAAAATTTTACGAAGGGAGGTGAAAAATTTTGGAAGCGGAAGATATCCGGATTTTGAAAGCTAAATGCAATAAGCTAATCGAAAAAGCTCTTTTCCTTAAAGAAGAAATTGAAAGAAAAGATTTGGAGATAAAGGAGCTTGAAAGACAGAAAAAATCGCTGGAAATGGCAAAGCCTGAAAATTCAAAAGTAATTCCGGAAAGTGAAAAAATTATTCAACAGGATGTAGAGACGTCAGAGGAGGTTATGAATCTGCCACAGGTTATTGAGGAAAGAAAATTTCCACAAATTTCACAGCAGCAAATTTTAGATATGATTTACACGATGCAGAACCAGGAAAAGAATCCTCCTGAAGAAATTGTGGTAAGACATCTTTCTGCAAAAGCAAAAATAATTGAAACAATTACGGATATGATAGCAAAAATTTTAAGGTTCTTAGCACTTGCAGTGGTAATGATTTTATTATCCCTGGCTGCCACGGTTTTGTTAAATGGAGAGCTTAGAAATATGGTGATAGGGTTTATTGAAAGGTGTATAGGTTAATGAATATGAAAAAGAATTTATTATCATTTATTTTTGTCATTCTGACATGCAGTATGTTTATGAGCTTAATTGTGAATGCCGATTCTGTAGGCTCTGCAGATATAATTCATTCTCATGCAGGAGATTCTGCAACGGGAGGAGGCTGTTATTCGGTTGAAAATGTTTGCGGTGGCGAGATAAAGGCATTTACAGCCACGACTCAGTGCAGCGGTACGTGTACGAAAACTTCCTGGTGTACGGCTGTTTGCAACAAATGTGGTAAAACATTCATCAATACAGTATGTACACATGGAAAAGTCGTATATGACTGCTCGATATGTAATGGAAATACCGCTAATGCAGGATATAACAGATGGCAAATTAGTCAGTGTGATGCGAATAAAAAAACAGTGACAGTATACAAATGTTCTGTATGTGGAACAGAAGCTTCAGGTACGGGGACATGTGCAAAAATTACATATGCGTTGGGATGTGGTCTTAATGATGGTGATAAAGCTGGAACAGTTACCATTGATCGTCAGGTAAGCGAGCAGAATTATAAATTAACACCTGCAGTCGGAGGCACTGCGGGGTGTATCTCTAATGTAAGCTGCAGTCCATCCTCTTATCAGGTTACTTCAAATGGTTCATATTCATTTACGGTAAATTACACAGACTCCGGAGTGAGTAAATCCGTATCAGTATCATGCACGATCAGCGACTATGACGGTACGGCACCTGTTATTAATTCTGTTACCGCCAGCACAACGGCAGAAACAACCGGCTCTGTATCATTATCAGTAAATGCTACAGATAATGTGGGGATTACGGCATATAGAATGAATGGAGGTTCGTGGCAAAGTGGAAGTACCTTTTCCATAAGTCAAAACGGTACCTACACATTTAATGCCAAAGATGCATTTGGAAATGTATCAGAAGGATATTCGTACACTATTGACAATATTATAAAAAAGACACCCACAAACCCTCAGCCGGTTGAGCCTGCAAAACCGTCAGTTGAGCCTCCAAAACCGGTGGAACCTGTAAAACCGTCAGTTGAGCCTACAAAACCGGTGGAACCTACAGAACCGGTTAAACCCAAAGAGACTGAGGAATCATCGAAGAAAGAGGATAAGCTTCCCAAGGAGACAGAGCCGGAAGAGACGGAAACAGCGGCAGAAATTGAAAAGCCCACTATAAAGCCTATCCAGATAGAAAATAGAAAAGAACCGGTGCAGGAAATACAGGCTGAAGCTGAAGAACCGGAGACTGAAAATAATTTTTTATCCGGAATTGCCACTGCAGGAGTAGTAGGTACAACAGAATCAGGAATTATCGTATTTATAGTATTTTGGATTTTTAGAAAATGTACGGTATATGATGAGGCTACGGATAAAAAAATTGGCAGAGCCTATATCTGGAAAAAGAAAAAGGAATACAGAGTGAAAATATCTGACCGAGTTGCCGGAAAAGCGGAGGAAAATATTTATATTATTTTTCCCAAAAGATTTGTTAAAGCAAATGAAGGAAAGCCCGTAAAAATCAGTGTTTATGATGAAGAGTATGAAAAAAGCATACAGGAAAAAATTTATATTTCTATCTAAGTAAGGAGTGAAAAAATGGTTGATGAAAAAAATATGCTGAAAGCAAAAATAAACGGGGTAATAGATAAGATTAATGAATTAAATGACGTGTTAAAAACAAAAGAAATCCGGATAGAACAACTTAAGCAGGAGATAGCAAAGCTGCAGAATGTCGGCCCCGAGGCAATCAGCGAATATGAAGAAAATGATGATGAAATACTACAGTTTATGCAGGATTTTTGCATCGTAGGCAGGATAATTATTGAGCGGGAGGATTATATACCGTATACATATGAAACAAAATATTCGGAAAAGTATTACAAAATAAAGCAGGAGGTTTTTGATAACTGTATATGTAACTACGCCAGACTTGATTTAAAGACCTTTGTTAATTATTGTATAGACCTATGTCTGATTAAGTCTGAAAAAAATAGAAAATGCGTATATCCGTCAGCGGAAATCAGAGTGTACTACGTTAGCAGAGATTTCCTGAATGCGATAAAAAACCGGAGTAAACAGGGTGCAGAATGATTGAATTATATGCAAAAGAATTTGTAGCTATCGGACGGTACCTGGAACGCCAGGGAAAGGTGCGAAAAGGGTATGCGCTGATAGAAAAGGGCAGTCTGGAAGTATTATTGGACAGAAATCATTATGATACATCAAATAATAAGCTGAAAATCTGGAAGGCATTAAAATGGATTGATACAGAAGCTGACGGCAGATTAACCAAGAGAGTTTATGAGGGAGCTGACCACCGGTACCGGCCATATGTAAAACTGAATATGGCGGTGCTGGAACAGCTTGAAAAGCTGCAAAAGCAGAAAAAATAGGATGTACATACAGAAATGACTAATAAGGTAAAAATGTACATATAGAAATACTTGATTTTATCATAAATACCTTAAATATATGTACACCACGATAATAGGCTATATTACATAAGTAATATAGCATGAATAAATATGGAATATCGGCATGTGCAACGGAGTGGAGCATGACGATATGGATATATTTATTCATGCGGAGTGGATTATGTAATATAGCCTGTTAATAACTGAAATAGATATATTTCAGTTATTAACAATAGACAGGAGAATTTATGAAATATGATATATTAGAACCTTTTAAGGAATACCTGTACAGCCAGCTTCCGGCCAATACGGCCAGGACATATTACACTGCAGTAAATAAACTCTTTAAGGACATACAATTTAATTCTTTAGAACAGATAGACAAAAACTGGATAAATGAAAAGTGCCGTGAGTTATTCAAAACCCGCAATGAATACAGTGCTGTTAAAAATGGATTAAAGCGCCTGAAGGAATATGATTCTATGCTGCAGCTCCCATCTGAGGAGGAATTTCATGCGGTAAGCATCAAAAAACGGAACAGGCGCAAAAAGCCACCTAAAACAATATATCTGAAACCTACACAACGCAAAATAAATCAGTTATCTGACGAGAAGCTGAGATATGCATACCGGCTTGCCATGGTATCCGGCTTAAGAGTATCGGAGCTGGCGGATCTGGAAGCATCAGATATTGAAATAAACAATGAAAAAATTTTCGTAAATGTAAAGCATGGAAAAGGTGGACATGGTGGAAAAATAGAGTGTTCTCCCGATTCCTATCTGCAAAAAAAATTACCTGAATTTTTAGTAAAACATAAAACAGACGAAAAGCTTTTTTATTCAGAAGTTTATTTAAGACAGAGAGCAACTGAGCTTGGAATAGAATGTCATGATTTGCGGCGTATCTTTGCAATTACTACAAGAAATGCACTAAAAAAAGAAATGCCGGTAGAGGAAGCAAATGCAATCGTACAGCAGCGTATGAGGCATGCACGATTTTCTACTACGAAAAGATATTTATTCAACAGAAAACTGAAATTTGAATATGAAAACGTGAAAGAAGAAGGTGAGGAATGAGAAAAGTTTTCTTGGAGCGAAACTACGAAAACATAAATAAATGTATTTTCCCAGGAAAAGGAATTTATGGGATTCCGGAAATCAAAAGAGAAACCTATCAGGGCTGTGAATGGATTGGATTTAATTATGTGGCCACAAAGAAATCTGACCGGGAAAAAACAGGGGTTCATTTTTACATAGATGATTACCAGTTTATCAGATTGTGGAATGCACCGGATCGATATATCCCCGTGCTGAAAAATTATAAGTATGTGATGTCTCCGGATTTTAGCATTTATGCAGACTTTCCTGCAGCATTGCAAATTTATAATCATTACCGTAAACATTGGTTTGGAGCCTATATGCAGCTGAATGGCATCGCGGTAATACCTTCCATATGCTGGGGAACACCGGAAAGTTTTTCATGGTGCTTTGAGGGAGAACCTACACAGAGCGTTGTCAGTGTAAGCTCGGTTGGAACACAGATGAATAGGAAGAGCCGTGAATTTTTTCTGTGTGGCTATAGGGAAATGCTGGAACGGTTGCAGCCTGAACAGATTATATTTTTTGGGAAAATTCCGGAAGGATGCCAGGGAAATATAATACCGGTGGAGACGTTCAGCAGAAAATTTGAAAGGGAGAATACAAATGGGTGGTAGAGGCTCTTTTAGCAACTTGGCGAAAACCATAGATGAGGTTCTGGGGGGATCATCAGGCACCGGAAAAGTAGAGGAAATCGATGTAGCGCCTTTCAAGACCTTAGACCAGACGGAAAATTTGATTAGGAATAAAAAAAGAGAAGTTCTTGTTGTATTTAACGAAAATGGAGAGGCAATAAAGGCATATCAGGGAGATTCTAAATCGGTTGCGTTTCCGGTTGCTGAAGCACAGAAATGGAAGGGATGTACCGTCACGCATTGCCATCCAAAGGGAATTGAAGGCTTTGGAGGCACATTTTCCTTTGCGGATATGCGAAATGCCACAGTATTTGAATTTGGTTCGCACAGAGCATGTGCTGCAGGCCAGGGAGAAAAAAATTACATATTGCGTACCACAAATAAAGCACGTCCAATGGAGTTTAACAGACGTATAGCGGCAGATATCCCGTGGTTAAGGGAGAGAATGCATGAAGAGGTACGCAATGTGAAAAAAGCCTACCAGGATAAAACCGGTGAATTTAAAAATTATGCACATGCATTACATGTTGCCAGGCAGAGATCAGTTGGTTTTCTAAACAGATATTACAGGCAGACAGCAGAGCAATATGGATATGTGTATAGAACACAAAAGTAGGGAAGGGAGCTGAAATTCATTAAATGAAAAACTACAATGTTCATGTCCCAATTTGGGACGAAGGGAGGGATTTTTATGGCGAATAGTAACGCAGATAAGCAATTAGAAGAGGCTATAGGAGCCTTTTTCAGGTTCGCAGGGAGCGTTATAGCAGGTTTTTTCGGGGCATTGTTCAAAGGAATTAAGAAATTGAGCCGGTTAAAATATTGGATTGGACTTGGTATTACGCTTATCATCACACTTGCTGCCAGATTTTTTTTGAAAGATATAATCTGGACACTGGAAGTACCAATCTATATAAAATGGCTGGTTTATGTACTGGCATTGTCGGCGCCTATAATCTATCTGTTAATCATTGGGAATGTAAACAGTAAGTACCAGGAAGAATATGAAAAAATATTTTCAGATATCGGATTTGTGGGAAAAGACAAAAAGGCACCTTTCTTCTGTGGTGAAAATGCGGATGGAAAAAAGAAAATATTGACCTTCAAATCCAATATACCATTGCCCGATTGGAAAGCAGCAAGATCAAGGCTGGAAACCGCACTGGATTGCAATATTCTGAAAATGGAATATGGAAACAGTAAAAAATTGGTTCACCTTACTGTCCTTCCGGCAGAGTACAAAATTCCGGATAAGATAAATTGGGATGACTCTTACTGCAGTGATAAGAATGGCATTATAACGGTAGGACAGAGTGCATTAGATAATATATCTTTCAACCTGAACCGGGTGCCGCACATACTTGTAGCCGGAGAAACCGGCTCCGGAAAATCAGTGATATTACGATGCATATTGTGGCAGATGATACTGCAGGGCTGCAAGGTTTTCATGATTGACTTTAAGGGTGGTGTGGAGTTTGGAAAGCAGTATGAACACTACGGAGAGGTTATAACCGAACGTGAGAGGGCACTTGCAGTACTGGATATGCTCGTAGAAGAAAACACAAGAAGACTGAAGCTGTTTCGGGATCTGGAGGTGAAAAATCTGTCCGAATACAATAAAAAAACACATCAGAATCTATGCCGTATCGGCGTTTT
The DNA here is from genome assembly GCA_000434615.1 of Clostridium sp. CAG:510. GTDB lineage: Bacteria > Bacillota > Clostridia > Lachnospirales > Lachnospiraceae > Acetatifactor. Next base: position 198,091 of record FR880832.1, on the reverse strand, counting down.
TTCGGATGAAATCGCAGAAATGCTGGATAAAAAGGGGGTATCTAAGGAAAACAAGCAAATCTATGAGCAGCTGGAAGCAAAATTGTCAACACTTGCAAGGTTATCCAGAGCAACCGGAATCAATTTATTTCTGGGAGTACAAAGACCGGATGCCACTGTATTGACCGGGCAGATAAAAAACAATGTTCCGGTACGTATATCCGGACGATTTGCAGATAAGGCAGCATCGGAAATCGTACTTGGAAACACAGATGCAGTAGATCTTCCGGATATAAAGGGACGTTTTCTTTACAAAGTGGGAAATGAAACGATTGAATTTCAGTCGTTTTACTTTGACGATGAAACGATGCTAAGAGATGTAGATATTGAAGTAGGAAACATGCTTATAGATGAAACCTACACGGGAGATTATGGAAAGCAGGCGGAGAAACCGGAGCCTAAAAAGAAGGCTGCAAAGAACAAGGAACCAGTGGAAAAGCAACAGGCCTATGTAAGTGACAAAGGAAAAGTTGTAGTTCCCTTTGGAGAAGATGTTGAAGTAGATTTAGATGATTTAGACCTGAATTTTTAAGGTGATTTGAAAGGAGAAGTCATGAAAAGCAAGACAGAAGAAAAAGACAGTAAGAAAAAGCCTGACAGGCAGCCCAAAGCTAAAGCTGCGAAACCGAAAACGGAAGAATACATAATGAAAAAGAATACAGGAATGAAAGTCCTAAGAGCAATATTCTGGGTAATTCTTATATTTATTTTTATCAGGGGTGTGGCATCCATATTTAAGACAGATACCCAAAAGGAAGCGGAACAGCTGATTCAGGACTTTAAGGATCAGTACAACGATTATACCAGTGAAAACGCAGAAATAATGGCTTTTGCTCAAAATTTCACAAAGGAGTATCTGACATATGAAAACAGGAAGGAGGAAGAATATAAAAGCCGTCTGAAGCCCTATGTAACTTCCGGACTATTAACAGGCTCCTTAGTGGACTGTACAGCGGATGCAGAGGCGGGGTACGTGCAGGCATACCGCATAGAGGATTATACGGAAGAGCAGAAGGATGTGTATGTCTTTGCAGAAGTCTGTTATACCGGCAGAAGCCTGAACGAGGATGGACAAACCTACACAACAAGAGAAACGAAAAATACAGTCACATTAAGAGTACCGGTGTACGCAAAAGGTGGAAGCTACATCATTGAAGATCTGCCGCTTATGGTGGAGGATGAATCAATTTATATACCGGAATATAAAACAGAACCTTATTATGGCAATGCCGTAAGTGATGAGAAAGCTTCCGCTATCAAAACTTCTGTAGAAAACTTCTTAAAAGCCTATTTTGAACAGGATGAGTCGGTTATTAACTACTACCTGGGAGGTGACTGTGATAAGCAAAAGTTTACCGGGTTAAACGGCAGGTTTTCGTTTGAAAATATCGAAAAGATTAGCTGTTACCAGGATACCCATAACAATATTGTGTGTATTGTGGAATTTAAAATTAAGGATGCAGAAAACAACGTAAAAATGCTTCAAAAAATCAATCTTTCCATGACAGAGAGCGGTGGAAAGTTTTATATACAGGATATTAATTTAAGAACCGGAAACCTAAATATTAAATAAAACGGAGGAAAAAAAAGATGATGAATGAAGGAAAGAAAAAGAAACTGAGCGGAATGACGATTTGGAGAATGTTCATGGTGGCATGGTCTTTTTACATGCTGTATTTTGGGGACATTATGAATGTTTATGCTTCCGATTACGGGAAAAAGGCCGGTACATGGATGTTAGATCAGATTTTCTGGATCGGTGTTGTGGCCTTAGCGATTGCTCTTATGGGCTGCCTCTTAAAAAAGGCCTGGGTGGCTGCAGTTATTACGCTGTTTGCAGGCGGTCTGATTTTGTTTTTTATTAAAAGTCCGACCACGGCGGTAGAAATTGCAACGAATATTTACCAGGCTATTTTTGGGTAGATGCCATGGAAGATAAAGTAAAAATATATTCATACACAAAGGTATGGAAGGTGGAAAAGAAAATTTATGCCATATCCAATATATCGCTGCCGTTACCGATAAATCCGTATGATTTTCTGGCTTTTATCGGTGTGGCATTAATTGTACTGATTTTCTGTAAAATTATACCGGCACTGAATGTAGTGCCGGTAGTAGTACGATATATAGCGATACCCTATGCCTGTGTTCATTACCTGATGAAAAAGAAAGTGGATGGAAAAAATCCGATTATGTATTTTATAGGCTGCATATTTTTTTGGTTAACCGAAAAAGGGCGATACATACAGCATTTTAAGACACATAATGAAACCGAAGCAAAAGAAGTTATAAAGTGGAACTGCAGCCGGGGATACCGGGAAGGAGGAAGTAATGTACAGATGTCCGATTAATTATTTTTCAGATAATCTGATATTTAATGTAGACCGGAGTACCTGGGCTGCATTCAAATTGGCAGGATATGATTATGATTATCTGGATAATGACGAAAAAATTGCCATGCTATACAAAATGGCAAAGTTTCTTGCCGGCATTATGAGTGATGCCCAGATTCTGATAGTACCGGTAGAACAGGATAATAAGGATCAATTCAAGGATTTGATAAAGAAGCTGGATGAAGATGATGTGCTATACCAGAAGGCAAAATACCATGCGGAACAAACAGAAAGATATCTGGAAGAAATCAAGCGGACAGAGGGCGATGCAACGGATTACAGAAGCTATATCATAGTAAAACTGGCCGATTTTTCGGAAACCTCTGAAACAGTAACCGGCATCCGGGACGGATACCAGTATTTTATTAAAAATCCGGTGAATGCCATTGATGTATTTATGAATCTGGATGCAAAAGATATTTTGATGAGTAAGTTGAACGATGCTATCAAGATGGCGGAAAAATGGCTGTATACGCAGAATCAGAAGATACGTCTGGTGGAGCTGACAGGCACAGAAACACAATGGCTGTTTCGGCGGATGGCTTACAGAGGAATTAATAAACGGATACAGTTATTCCACGGCGATCAGAATGGGAAGGAATGGAAACCCAGTGCCACGGTTAAGGATGTCGGAAATGAACGTATCATTAAGCCGTATACAAGAGATGTTGTAAATCTGTTCTCCGGAAGCATACATGCAGATAACAGAATGCTCCGGATAGAACATGACAAAGAAAATGTATCTTATCAGTCATTTATGGCATTGACAAATGTTCCGGACAGCTTTGATTTTCCGGGAATGGAATGGATTTACATGCTGCAGAAGTACAACCTGCAGGCGGAAGTATGCATTCATATCAAAGCAATCGAATATCGTGCCGCACAGAGGAAATTGGACAAAAAAAAGCAGGAAATAGACAGTCAGATAGAACATATAACAGGTGCAAATGCAGATATACCGGAAGATCTGCTGGAGGGAAAAGGATATGCGGATGCGTTGGAAATTGAGCTTAAAAACCTACGTGAGCCCATTCTGAACACCAGTATTACAATTTGCATAGCTGCAGATAATAAAGAAGAGCTGGAAAAGCGAATCACAACGGTAAAAAACGAATACGAAGACCTGAATTTTGTCATAGAGAGGCCTCTTGCCGATCAGATAAAATTGTGGATGCAGTGCATTCCAAGTGTAGGATGCATGGTTAAGGATTATATGGTTCCCATGACGCCGCTTACCCTGGCATCCGGTGTAATAGGTGCAAGCCATGAGCTGGGAGATAAGGTCGGACCGTATATAGGTACTACAGGACAGGAAGGAAAACCGGTATTCCTGGAGCTGGGACTGGCATGCCTGCGCAATAAGTCGGCAGCAGCTACATTTTACGGAAATCTTGGTGTGGGAAAGTCTTTCAATGCCAATCTGCTTATCGTATTAACGGTATTGTATGGCGGCTACGGTCTTATATTTGACCCTAAAGCAGAACGTAGCCACTGGGAAAGGGATCTGGATATGCTGGCAGGTATGATTACTACGGTCACGCTGTCAAGCAATCCTGTCAACAAAGGAAAGCTGGATCCATATAATCTGTACCGGGATGATTTGAAAGCTGCAGATGAATTGGCAATCAATGTCATAGCGGAATTGCTGAAGATATCACCGACAAGTGTAGAATATACGGCTGTACTGGAAGCTCAGCGCATTATGTCCCAGGAAAATCTGCCTTCGATGAGAAGGCTCTGTGAGATATTGGGTACCTTTCCGGCGAAAGATGAGTTGTGCGAAACAGGAAAATTTCTGGCACGCCGTTTACGTCTTCAGGCGGATACCGGCATGTCACAGTTGATATTTGGAGATGGGACAGAAGAGGCCATTTCACTGGATAACCGGTTAAATATCCTGCAGATTGATAATCTGAAGCTGCCAAGTCCGGAGACACCGAAGGAAAGCTACACATCTGAAGAAACACTTTCCACGGTTTTAATGGCAATCATAAGCAATTTTGCTAAAAAGTTTGCAATGGTAAAACGCCCGGTATTTAAGGTAATACTGTTTGACGAATCCTGGATGCTTGGAAAAACGGAAGAAGGAGTGAAATTATATGATTTCCTTACACGTATGGGACGTTCTCTTTACAGTGGATGTATATTTAATGGGCATTCTGTGCTGGATCTTCCGTCTGAAGGGATTAAAAACACCATATCCTATAAATTCTGCTTTCAGACTACAAATGAAGCGGAAGCACAGCGTATGTGCGAATACATGGGCTTAGAGCCGACTGTCACAAATAAGGAGACATTTAAGAACTTAGGAAATGGTGAATGCATGTTCCAGGATCTGGATGGGCATATTGGCATCTTAAAATTTGATGCAGTATTCCAGGACCTTATAGACGTATTTTCTACCACACCCAAAACAAAAACCGTTGAGTTAAAGGAAAACCCTGCAGAAGCGGAAATTCCGGAGAGACCGGCAGAGCCTGCGGAAGCAAAAACCCCGGAGAGACCGGCAGAACCTGCAGAAGCAAAAACCCCGGAGAAACCGGCAGAACCTGCAGAAGCAGAACCCCTGGAAAAACCGGCAGAGCCCGCAGAAAATGAGAAACCTACACAGACGGAAGAGGATGAGTTCGATTTTGTATTTTCCGATGAGGAATTGTTCAGAAAAGAGGAACTTTGATGAAAAAAATGGCAATGATACAGGCCGCAGGATTCTTGCTGATATTTATACTGATCGTGTTCTGCTTTGCAGGTGTCGGTTCCGGCGGCGCCGGTTCCGTGGCATCACCACTGGTTGGATTTGCCACGGAAAAAGAGGCATATGCATATCAGTACATAGGTTCAGAGCTGGGGGTTCCCTGGGATATCATAATGCTTGCGGACGGCATGCATGCGTATGAAAATAATATCAATACGCTGAAGGACTACAATCCAATGCTTACGTCACTTCAATTCTGTATCCTTATGGAAGAGGAGCAGTCACCGTCTGAAACGGTGTCAGATGGTGATGCACAGGATTCCTGGGTGACAAATAATATAAACTTCTATACAGGCAAAGAGGAAATCTTAGGCTATATTGAAAGAGATGAAAAAAAGCTCACTTACAAGGACTCTACAGGCATTATTAATTCAATAAATGAAGTGGCTGCAGATAAAAGTACGGATGAAACCCGCTATGTGGCAACGCTTACCGTAAACACAGAATACGAAGAGGTTCTCCGGGATTATATAGGATTGAATGAGAAAACCATAGAGTACGTAATGGACGTTTATAATTCAAACTATTTAGTATCGCTGTACGGATATACGGTTTCCATACCGGAAGATATAGTATTACCGGAAATTATCCAGGGAAATGTCACCAGAGGCGATCTTGCCAATGTTGCGGTATCGATAATTAACTGGCCGTATCTGATGGGTGGAAAATCCAATCAGACAGGTACGCCCAAGGGAGCATTGGATTGCTCCGGCTATGTGGACTGGGTATATTATCAATGCTTTGGACAGGTCGTAAGCGGCGGAGCCATACCAAGCGGTGTAGCGGTATCCGGTACGGCACAGCAATGGTATGCCAGTCAGGAGATAACGGCAGAGGAACTTCAGGTAGGGGATCTGGGCTTTTTGAGAGATCCGGCGAAACTCCGGAAAGGGCAGGTGAACCATGTCGGTATTTACATTGGCTCAGATGATGCGGGAAACCGGTATTGGATTCATTGCGGCGGTTCCGGATACAAAACGGAAGCAGCACCGAATGGCAGGGTGGGCATATCCGTAAATCGTGGAAGCAACAGCTATAATCCGGTAGACGGCGGCAGCTTTGCCCCGGAAATGAAACAATGTAATTTTACTTTTTATAGGCGGCCGCAGTTTGCGTTTAAGTAAAGGAGGGGCTATGAAATACAAAATTAAGAGAATCGTGGCAATACTGTTACTGTGCATAGGGATATGCGGTATCATGCCTGTAACGGCATATGCCGGCGGCGGAGCTATAAATGGGGATGTAAAAGATATAAAGGATCTTCAAGGAAAATTAGTATATATAAACCGCAGCGAGCTATATTATCTGGACATGAAGGAAGCCGATTTTATGGATTGGGCGCCCGGTATGCTGAATACCATCGCCAATGTGGTATTTGACTTTATAAAATGGCTTGCCAAATGTACCTGCATGCTGTTTTATCACTGCATGAATTTTAACCTGGCGGAAATGATGAGTGCAGAAATAGACAGCATACAGGAAGCCTTGCGGGACAACATATTTGAGCCGTTGTTTCTGATTGCGTTTGCCGGGGCAGCTATCATCATTATAAAGAAAATGATGCACCGGGACATGATGGGTTCCTTTGGACAGATTTTAAAGGTTGTGGGGATCACCATCCTGTCTCTCTGGCTGGTGAAGGATTCCGGTACAGCCATTACGTCGGCAACCAACATCACGAAATCCATCAGCTGTGATGCACTTGCCGGAATGGCAGGAACGGAAACAACGGATATTGCCTCCTATGCAGCCAATTCTGCCGGAACATTGTGGCTTAATCTTATACATATGCCCTGGGAATTTATAGAATTTAACGGAGAGCCGGTAGCCGATGAAGATATAGAGGAAAAATACTTAAGCGAAAAATATGCACCGGGAACATCATCGAGGAAGGAGCTGGTAAAAAGCTATGCCGGCAATGCGTTCAGCACAGACCGGGGAGGGGAAAAGATTGGATTTATGCTGTTATATCTGATTCCCTTTGCCATAAAATGCGTCATTTTTATTGTCATGGCAGTATTATCCCTGGTATTCCAGCTTATTGCCCTGCTATGGCTCTTTCTGGCACCTATAGTCCTGCTTCTTGCCATGATTCCGGGCTATGAAGGGGTGATTTCCACCTGGCTCCGCAAAATGCTGGAGGCGCAGCTCAGTATTCTGGTTATGTCTTTTATCATAGGACTGCTTATCAAGATAGATGATATGCTCTTCAGCATCGGCGCAGAGTCCTGGGGCTGGCTGATTGTCATAATTGTGCAGGCAGTTATCAATGTGGTGGTAATTATCAAGCGGGACGAACTTCTGGGAGCCTTGAGCAAGGTTGGAGCTCCCAATCCCGGTGCTGCGATTAACAAATCGCTGCGTGCGGGCAGGGAAGCAGCCTCCGCAGGCGCAGATGCAGCCGTTGCTGCCGGAAAAACAGGCGCAGTGGGAGTGGGGCTTGCTGCAAGGGGAATATCCGCTGTTGGCATGAAAACCGCCGATATTGTGAAAACAAATCAGCAGACCGCCATCATGTCGGCAGCAGGAAATTATCAGATGGACTATAATACCCGGAGCAAGAGAAAAGTCGAACGTCCGGTTATGGCATCCATGTCCAGGGAAAGCGAGCCGGTACGTGTAACGGCGAACAGGGAGCCGATAGCCGTAAATGGCTCTGTAAGGCCGCAGAATGCCCCTAAAACGGTTTCCAGACCCAGAATGGATAATTATAGCAATGTAATTGCTTTTGATGCATCCAGATGTGAAAATAGGGGATTTACGGAACCGGGTAAAACGGATGGAACTGTAAGACGTCCAAGCATGAAACCTACACAGCAGGCAGGTGCCACTGATAAAAAGACAGAAGCTGCGGTAAAACCGGCGGCTCAAGTGATGCGAGATAATGCAGCGGCCAGGGCAAATGAAATACGGAGTAAAAATGTAGAGCCTGCAGCGAGACCCAGGAGCTCCGTTCCTCCTGTAAAAAAAGATACGGTGCAGGACATGAAGGAAAATGTGGAGAAGGTCAGTAGGAAGCTATAGTTATGAATTTTTTTAGAAAAAATTAGAAAGGTATATTTTTCTTCTTGTTGACTCATTTTCGTTCCAACCGTATAATATATACATAGAAAGTAATATTGGAAATAGTTCAAAAAGAGGAGGTGTTAATATGGCTACTTCAAGTATTACTCACAATTTTGTCGTATCCAATCCGAATAGTGTAAAACGTTTTGTTGCTGCTCTTGATGAAGCAGATCATGATCGCACACCAAAACAAATACTTCCCGGTCGTCAGTTAACGAATCCACAGGAAATTTTAGCTTTGATGGAAAAAAGGAAGAAATAACATGTCTGATAAATACTACACCGTTAATATTCGGGCATATTTGGATAAAGACGAACAGACATATATCGGAGAGGAAAGTCTTTATAACTTACTCTCCGATTTTTCTTGCCCCCAAAATCCCGATGTGGAACATTTTTTATTACATAATGCGATTGAATTTACAAAGAAAGACCAGTCTATTACCTATCTGGTATTTGATGCAGAGGATGCCTCTCTGGTCGGCTACTTTTCTCTTGCAGTTAAACCAATCTCTGTACGTGCTGCGAATATAAGTAAGACAATGGGAAAAAAGCTGTCACGTGTCAGCATACTGGATAATGAGACACAATCTTATAATACAGCAGCTTATCTGATTGCCCAGTTAGGGAAAAATTATTCTTTGCCAAAAGAAAAACAGATTTCAGGCTCTGTTCTTTTGGGATTTGCTTTGGAAACAATAGTTACACTCAAATACTCCATAGGTGGTGTTATGGAATTTCTTGAATGCGAGGATAATGATTTTCTTCTAAATTTTTATACGAGAAATCATTTTAAGCTTTTTGACACTCGCATTTCAGGATTACAGAATAACGCCCCCCATACGCTGCATCAGCTTTTAAAATTTATCTAAAGCTATATATGCATAAAAAGGAAAATAAAAATGGAAAAGGTAGAAAGATATTTTTATCCGGCTGTATTTACGTATGAACCGGGACAGGAAATTGCCGTTGTATTTCCGGATTTAGATGTAGCTACAAGCGGAGAAAACGAGGAAGCTGCATTACTTGCAGCACGTGAGTTATTAGGCTGCGCTATGCTTGGAATGGAAGAAGATGGCGAAGAGATTCCACAACCTACACATTTAACAGATATTAAGCTTGAAAAAAACGAGCGTTCAGTGCTGATTGATGTCTATATGCCTACAATTCGTATGGCGCAGGTGAATAAATCTGGTGATATACTCATTCCTATGTCTAATAAGGATAAATGGGCAGGTTTTACGAATAGCCTGGGAATGTTTACTGGTGATTTTATGGAAGATGGTCGTTGTCAATGTGTAACACAAGAGAAGGAAGTTACAGATTCCCGTCCCAATTTGGGACATAATGTAGTTTCTAAGAAAAAATGATAATACAAAACCCGTGTCCCAATTTGGGACACGGGTGGGAAAGTGACTGATTACATTAATACATCTCATCCAATGTAATCAGCTTCACTTGTCCTTTGTCACCTAACGCCTTTAAACCCTCGGTAAATCCACCTTTGGAAAAGATATAATAATGATACACATTACCTTTCCCGAATACCGAAGCATATTTCTTTAACAGTTCCAATTCATCTACACCGATTGCTTCATTCCTAAATTTACACGAACCAATCAAATATTCATTTTTATTATCAGTAACGCCGACCAAATCAATTTGAACCTGCTTCTTTTCTGCAGAATCAGTTCCCCACCATTGTCCGACATCTACAAGCTGGAAATCCTGTTCTTCTGCATAATAAAGCAGATAATCGCTGCACATTTTTTCAAAAATCAATCCCATATAATCATTCATATATGCACGAACAGTTTTATCATATACTTTTTCCATTCTGCCGGAGGCAATCGGTGTCATATTGTTAGGCACAAAACGATACCAAAAACGGAAGAACGGGTCTGCAATGCTATATATAGTTTTCTTACCCGGCTTCTCAGTCATAGGCGTCTCTTTCTTTAAGATACCCAGATTGATAAGCACACTCAAATACTTGGAACACGGTCCGCTTTCAATTCCTGATTTTGTACTAATTTCATTCATGTGAGAAGCACCTTCGGCTATTGCTGTAATCACAGAATTATATACCGCAGGTTCTCTAAGCTCCTGCTTTAACAAATTTGCCGGTTCTTCAAATAAATACGCAGAACGGTCGAAAAAGTTTTCTATCAATGCATTATCAAAGTTTCCACGAACATTTAATTTGTTGATATAATGCGGAATTCCACCGGTGACTCCATACACAAACGAATTAGTTACATTGTCTAAATCAGGATTAAATACTGCCGTTTCTTTATAAGTAAGCGGCTCAATCTTAAACTGTCCCGTTCTTCTTCCGTATAACGGACTCTGATATCCCAGCACCTGATTTTCCATAAAACTCATGGATGAGCCACATAAAATCAGATATAACTTGCTATCCTTCCAGGTATGGTCAATTAAATGCTGTAATCTTGATGAAATTGACGGATAAGCCTTTGCCAGATACGGATACTCATCTATAACAAATACAATTCGTTCTTTTTCTGCCAGCCGGGTAATTTCATCTAATGCACTGTCAAAGGAATCATATTCCGGAGCTTTCGTAGCATCAGGTTCCCAATAGGCATAAATGGCTCTGGAAAGAGTTTTTAGATTGTCCTTCGCAGTTCCCTCCAAAAGAGCAGAAAAGAATACCGTAGGCTTTCCCTTGCAAAATTCGTTGATAATGGTAGTCTTACCTACACGGCGCCTGCCGTATATGACAATACATTCAAAATCTCCGTCATCATATCGTTTGTTTAATTTACGAAGTTCCTCATTTCTACAATAAAACATAATAGCCTCCATAAAACTATCTTGTAATTTACTATCTTACGAGTATGATTATATTTCTGTTCTTGCCAAAAGTCAATCTCCATAAATTGCAATGTGTAACACAAGAGAAGAAATTTACAGATTCCCGTCCCAATTTGGGACACCCAAGATAGTATTCAATAAAAAGGATAATACAAAACCCGTGTCCCAACTTGGGACACGGGTTTTGTTAGGTAATAGTTTATTCTTTGGGAACGTCCTTAAATTCTTCCTGAATCATATCCTCAATCCAATCAAAAAAGCTGCCATCGGTTTCATCATCCGGAATTTTAATATCCATTTTCTTTAATTCTTCATCTGTTAAGTTAGGTCTTTCCATTGAGAGTTCCTCCTTTTTAGTGTCATGTCCCAATTTGGGACATGGAACGTTAGTTTTCAGAATAGGTTTCTACATATATTTCGGTGGGAAATACCCATTGCCCGTTTTCCGCAGAAAAATAGATATCGATATTTGCAACATCACGACTTATCCATTTATGACCGTCCGGCTCTGTAAATAAATAGCGTCCATTGTAACTAAAATTATCATACCAATCATCCAAAAGCTGTATATCCGGGAAGTTTTCCCAGGTTAAATCAAAATATTGACGTTCGGAATTTACTTTTTCCGTAACGATTGTGCATCCGGAATTGCACAAATCATCCAGTGAAAAGGGGATAGCAGGAGTAAATATAACTTTCTCATCCGGATTTGCGAGAAATCCATAGTTGATTTTGCCGGTATTATCCAAAGTATACTTTATGGTGATGCTCCGGTCCGTAGCCATTATATCGTTGCAAAGAGTGCCGGATGCCAGCACGTAACCTTTCTGAATGTCCTCTATTGCTCCGTCTTTCAGATAGACGGTAAATTCCTTTTCAAGATCCCGATAGTATTCCCCTTTGATGTATACCGGGACAGAAGCAATAGCCGTTAGGTATTCCTCTTTATCAGCGGCAGTATCTGTATTCGTTTCAGATACTTCCGTACCCGGATTACTTCCGGAAACCGGAGCCTTTCCGCAACCGGCACCAAGTAACGTTAACAGTAAGATTGCACATAATAATTTTCTTTTCATTCATTTTCTCCTTTTACATTAGGTGCTAAATGTTTTAAAAAGTTCCAAAACTGGTCTTTTTCTGCTTCATTCATGTGCCAGTAATTAAGAATAATCTGGCGAACAATCGGGTCATGACTATTAATCTCTTTCATTGCGGCTTGAAATTCATCGTCATCATCTGAATAGCAGTACATTTCTCCCTGACCATATCGCAACCAGTTTTCATTTACATTAAATTCCCTGCATATAGAAGTGATTATAGAATCCATGGGGACTTTGGATGTAGTTTCATAGGTTGCTACAGTGTTCCTCTTTATTCCTAATTGTTGTGCAAATGCCTCTTGGGTTAGTCCAGCATTTTTTCGGATTTGTTTAATACGTTCTTTCAACTCCAATTCCTCCAAACCTTATATGGCTTATACATATTATATTATTGAAACGTCTATGCGTCAACAAAAAAATATTGACATTGGTCTATGTGTGACATATAATAGTCTAAGAGTCAACAAAAAAGGAGATGAGCATATGAAGATAACAGCACAAGATAAAATTTGTACAAATGAAATGATCAGGTTGTTAGAAAAAATGGACAAGAGTACGCAGGTTTATCTTATGGGTTATTCACAGGGACTTATGGAAAGAGTTTGCATTCCCTCTATGAATGACATGACTAAAAGCGAAAAAAAATAAGACTTGTGCCAAAGCGACCAAACTCTACACAAGTCTTTTTACAAGAAAGGTGGTGAAAATCTCACTCAAAACATTGGCTGCTGAATGAACTAATTAACACCCGCTCTTTGATAAGAGAGTAGCAGATGTAATTCGATTTTGCAAGAGAAAAATGCATTTGGGGGTAAAACGATGAAAAAGAGAAAAACAGAGAAATTAATACTTATTGATTCATTTTTAGAAGAAATTCCTAAAATGTCAGGATTGTACCGGGAACAAAGAGTAATAAGCATAAAAAAAATTCCTTCTGGTAACAAATTAGTATCTGATACATATAAAGTTGTTACCAGAAGGACGGATGGATTAAAAAAACACTATTTTGTAAAGGTTGTAAATAAGCAGGAAAATTTCTTAAAAGAATTTATTGATTTCCCTGATAAGCTCAATAAATCGTTTTGAATCAGATTGTAAGTATTTATAAGCATCATCTGCCTGTAATAAGATTGCTTTTATTATGTCCTTTTTCATGATGATGGATTCGCCTATACGATGATTTCCGTCTATGATAAAAAAGCCATCAAAAAAGGGGAGCTGGGCTAATATTATATAATCAGTCTTATGCGTAAATGGAAATTTGCTTTTTGATACCTTATCCAGCAACTCTGACCAATCGTTTTTTACAAAAGCGGGATGTGCCATCATTGACTTTATAGAAACCAAATTGGGAGTTTGATGATTCTTCTGTAAATCATGAATAATATCATCTACGTTCCAAACGAGGTAAACGGTATCCCCCGTAAGCAGGTTTAATGTTTGCTGGAAGGTTTCTTGTGTTTGAATGTGATTCTGGCATGATAAATCCAGACAAGCAAACTGGTCAGATAAAGATTCGATATATTCAGCTTTATCCGGGTATTGCTTACATAAAGTATTCAGAAAATTTTTAAGAGCGGGTGTTTTGAAAGTTGTATTCATTTTTTTGCCTCCTGGTTTGTGATTTTTGTAATTGATTTATGATTACATTTTTAATATGACAGAAAAAAATAAAAAAATATGTTTTTTAGACAAATTTTTTCAAAAAAGTACTTTTATGATGATTTAGCTTAAGGAAGGGAGAAAACCGAATGAATAAAATTGCTTTATTAAACACACTGATTGTTATGAATAAGTCCGGGGAAATAAATACCGGTGAAAACCAAAACGACGCAGATAAAATGCTCCAGGATATAAAGATGGCAATTATAGAAAATATCCGCAATGAAATTTTTCGTGACATCACAGATATTCACACCGGTTATTATGCTCCGGATTTTGAAAACTGGAAGCAGTTTCTGAATTATTGCAACGGCAATGCTGATTATGAAGCCGTTCTGAATGATTTTGAGGAAGAAGAGCTGGAAAAGCTGTGGCAGGCAAGCCATATTATGGAACCTATGGCGGACGAGGACATAAATAAAGAATTAATCCTGCAGATCAGACAGATGAAGATGCTTGATGTAGTTGGCAGGTATGCAAAAGCAGCAGATCCGAAAAAAGCGCAGCTTGCTGCAGAGTCCGTAAGGGCAAAAATCCGGGGATTGTACGGCATGATATACGAATAGAGAGGTGGCTATGAAAACAGCTAAATATGGCGGAATAAGCAAGGCATATACATGTCCTGTATGCAAAAGATATTTTCTGGTACCTTACCAGACAAAAGGCGGAGGCCATACAAAGTGGGTTTATAAATTGACAGACAGGACGAACAGAAAGCTCTTATATTACTGTTCGTATCATTGCTTCGATAAAGCCAAAAAGGAGAATGAAGTTTATGATGGCAGCAACTCATAGATTAGGCGGGCTGGCTGCAGGGACAGCAGCGGCGGTATTATTGCATGCCGGCAAAGCAGAAAGCGGATTATTAATTGCCGGAGCCGTGCTTGGAAGTTTAATTCCTGATATTGATAACCGCCATAGCAGCATAAGCAGAAAATGGGTATTGTTAAGCACTCTTGTAAGTATAGGCCAGATGATAATAAGAGCATTTTCGTCTATTCTGCCAAGAAAGCAAAGAAATTATATAAGAAGCCTGATTGGGCACAGAGGAATCACGCATTCGCTTGTACCGGTAATGGTAATTCCCCTTATAATCTGGCTGATTGGGAATATGAGCGGCTGCGCAGGTGCGGGAACCTACACGGCAGCCGGTATCGGATTGGGGATTTTAAGCCATTTATTGTTTGATATGCTTGCCGGTGGCGTACCGTTGTTTATGCCGTTTTCCACAAAAAGGATTTACCTGGCACATATCAAAACCGGTGGAGCAGCGGAGTGGATTTTCAGAGTAATTTTAATCCTTGTTTTTTCATATTTTGGAATGGAGGTTATATCATGGCAAAGGTTATTGCTGTAGTAAATCAAAAAGGCGGCGTAGGGAAAACGACCGTAACTATAAATTTAGGAATCGGCCTGGCAAAAGCAGGCAAGAAGGTCTTGTTGATTGATTTTGACCCACAGGGGAGCTTAACGGACTGCATGGGATTTGACGAACCGGACAGCATGGATGTAACGATAGCATCCATCCTGGTAGATAGTATCAATGATATAGATATACCTGCAGAAAAAGGAGTACTTAGGCATCAGGAGGGCGTAGACGTGATTCCCGGCAATATTGAGCTGTCAGGGCTGGAGGTTACGCTGGTTAATATTATGTGCCGGGAAATGGTACTAAAAAATTATCTGCAGAGGCTTCGTCCTTTATATGATTATATCCTAATTGACTGCCTGCCATCGCTTGGAATCCTGACCGTAAACGTGCTTGCAGCCTCTGATAGCGTAATTATCCCGATTAAAGCTGAAAAACCCTCTACAAGGGGATTACAGCAGCTTATACGAACAATCGGAAAAGTAAGGCAGAATATTAATCCCAATCTGCAGATCCGGGGTATTATTCCGAATATGGTGGATGTAAGGACAAAGTACCACAAGGATACGATAGATATGCTTAAAGAAAGCTATGGTGACGTAATCAGGATTTTTAATTATATTCCGCAGTCTACCAGAATGGCGGAGACTGCGGCCGAAGGTATTAGTATATTTTGCCATGATGCGGCCGGAAAAGCGGCAGAAGCATATGAAAATCTGATTCGGGAGGTACTGCAGTATGAATAATAGTGCATCCAAGATTAAGCTGGCATCTATTGATGATTTGCTGGGGGTTCCGGAGCCGCACTGTGCGGCAGAAAACGGTATAGTACGCCTGCCGCTGGAAAAGATGCATGAATTTAAGTCACATCCGTTCCGGGTGATTGATGATGAGAAGATGGCAGAAACGGTGGCATCGATCAGGCAGCATGGAGTGCTCGTGCCGGGCATAGTCCGAGAAGATAAAGATAATCCCGGAACCTATGAAATCATAGCGGGCCACAGACGTCACCACGCATCCGGACTGGCGGGCTTACCGGATATGCCGGTTATCATAAAAAATATGACGGATGATGAAGCCACGGTAGTTATGGTGGATTCCAATATTCAGCGTGAGGATCTGCTGTTTTCGGAGCGGGCAAAGGCATATAGAATGAAATATGACGCCTTAAAGCGAATAGGGGCTTCAGATGGGCTTAGAAGCGATGAGAAGCTGGCACAGCAAGCCGGAGAGAGCAGAAATACTATTCAGCGGTACATAAGATTGACTTATCTGGATCCGGAGCTGCTGCAGTTGGTTGATTGTAAGAAACTTCCGGTGACAACGGCTGCAGAAATATCTTATTTGTCAGAAAAAGAACAGCAAATTCTATCAGAGATTATGAGGGAACTGAAGGTTATACCCTCCGGCGAACAGGCGTTAAAACTCAAAGAATACAGTAAGGCAGGAAAACTGACTGATACGGTCATTCAAATTATTTTGGAAAAGGGAGAAACGTCGAAGGTTTCTTTGAAAGAGAAGGATATCCGAAAGTACTTCCCTAAAACCTACACAGGCGAGGAAATCACGGATGTGATTTATAAACTGCTGGATGAATGGAGTAAGAGCCACATGGCAGAAGGGGGGAAATAATATGTGCGAGAACATTTTTAAGAACAATGAGGAAAAGAAGCGCAGGGAGGATTTTACCAGGCTTTTTGTAAAGTTGGTTGCCAATCAGCATACATACCGGGCTGTCAATACCGGTGCCAAAACAGGAAGGGATATAAATGCAGTATCGAGATAGAGATGTGTGGTGTGCCATTTATTGCCGGTTGTCACAGGAGGATAAGAACAAAACGCATGAGATAGATGACAGTTTAAGTATTCAAAATCAAAAAAGTATGCTGTTATCTTATGCGCAGACAAATAACTGGAAGGTTTATAAAATTTATACAGATGACGATTATACCGGCGCTGACCGCTCACGCCCGGCTTTTAACGAACTTTTGAATGATGCCAGGGAAGGTAAATTTCAAATAGTGCTATGCAAATCGCAGTCGAGGTTTACCAGGGAACTGGAATTGGTAGAAAGATATCTGCATGAATTATTTCCACAGTGGGGTATTCGTTTTATCGGCCTGGTAGACAATGCAGACACCGAAAATAAGGGAAATAAGAAAGCAAGGCAGATAAATGGTCTTATCAATGAATGGTATTTGGAAGATCTTTCTGAAAATATCAAGGAGGTACTTACCGACCGCCGAAAAAAAGGATATCATATCGGTGCCTTTGCAGCTTACGGGTATCAAAAAGACCCGGATTACAAAGGGCATTTGATTCCAGATCCGGATGCAGCTAAAATAGTGCATCTTATCTTTGAAATGTTTGCTTCCGGCACCGGCAAGCTGGCTATAGCACGTTATTTGAACGAACAGGGGATTCCAAATCCTACACATTATAAAATACAGAAGGGCATCCGTAAGAAGACAAATCAGACTGCTACAGGAAAACTATGGCAGTATTTTGAGATTGCGGATATACTGACTAATGAGGTTTATATTGGCAATCTGGTACAGGGACGATATGGCAGCGTATCTTATAAAACGCATAAAAACAAACCTATACCGAAGGAAAAATGGATCCGGGTAGAGAATACGCATGCTCCCATTATTGAAAGGGAATTGTGGGACAAAGTACAAGATATTATCAAAATGCGGACAAAACCCGGCTGGGATGGTGAAAACGGAATGTTTGCCCGGAAAGCCAGGTGTATGTATTGCGGCGGCTCCATGCGTACTGCTATTTCCGGACATCGAAGATATCTTACCTGTAATACGAAAAAGATTATGCCAGATAGTTGTAAGGGCGGTTTTATAGGGCAAAATGAGCTGCAGGAAACCATACTGGATGAATTACATCAGATGATTAATAAATATCTGGATATGGATGCAGCAGAGCAGCAGCTGGTTCTGAGCAGCCACTTAGAGGAACAGCGCTCTGTGTTGATATCTGAACTGCAGGAAAATGAATCGAAGCTGCTTAATCTGGATAAAACATTAAAAACACTGTATCAGGACAGGGTACAGGGTGTGATAACGGCAGACGAATTTAGACAGTTATCTGCAGACTTCAAGGACGATAACGCCGCATGTAAAAAAAGGATTTCCGATCTCCAGGAAGAGATAAGACATATAGATGACCAGAAGAAAGAGGAATTGTCCAAAAGGGATATTCTCCTGCAGTGTGCTGAAATTGAAGAATTGAATTTTGATATTGTGAACACACTGATAGACTATGTGGAAGTTGGAAAAAGAGAGACTCACTATAGGCGGGGTAAAGTGCCGGTGATTATCCATTGGAAGTTTTAGTTTTTCGGGTGATATGATATACTACTTTAAATTAAGGAAGAAACTTGTTTGTCTTTACAAAGGTATCTGCTCCGCAGCCATATCCTCAAACAAATCGGTAATGATATCGCCTTTACTTTGGAACTCACAGGCATTGAAGGGCACACCGCCAGCAGCCTGGGGCCAGATGCCGAGAGTGTGGTCCGTGTAGTAAGGAGCAAAGCCACCGGCTTCGATTTCCTCCATGGAAAGGTTTCTTGTAAGCTGGTGTACAATGGCAGCCACCATTTCAAGGTGCGCCAATTCTTCTGTGCCGATATCCGTAAGCAGACCGGCAACTTCTTTATAGGGCATGGCGTAGCGCTGGGAGAGATAGCGCATGCTGGCGCCCATTTCCCCGTCTGGACCGCCGTACTGGGACATGATGACGGTGGCAAGTCTGGCATTTGGTTCCTTAATATTTACAGGAAATTGCAGTCTTTTTTCATAATTCCACATTATTTTCTACCTCCTTTGCAGGGCAGACATTCAGGGCCGGGACCTTCTTTTTCATAGTTGCTTTTCCAGGGAAGCGGGGCAAGTCCCCAGCTCCATTCCGCCGTATCGGAGGAAAAACTGGTCTGCAGTGGATAATATTTCTCCGAGAACTGCCTTGTTAAATCCATACGGATTTTATTGTAATGGTTAAAATAGGCAATGGCCTGTTTATCGAATGGATGCGTATCCAGATATTCCGAAAAATCCACCAGGGCAAAATCCAGGATACTGATGTCTTTTAACAGTTGTTCCATTTCGCTCTGCAGGTTGTTCATGAAGTCATCCTCCTTCCCGTGAAAGGCTTGTTTAATTCCGGAAAAATGGTTCCTGCCTGAAAGGCTTCTTCCAGATTTTCATAAATGGAAGTAAAATGCTGCCAGGGGACATATGCCATGGCAATAGGGTAGCGGTCTAAATATTCACCGTAGTTTGCATTCTGCATGGAAAAACCTCAAAATCATTTTCTATACTATATGAAAAGCAGGCTGGTAAGTTACCAATTGCTATTTGACAGATTATTCGGTAAAGAGTATAATTTAGCGAAATTATGTGTTGGGAGAGAGATGTATGACACTTGCTGATGCAAAGAAAAATGAGGATTACCTGATCAAGGGATTATTTGTGGAGGAAGCGGTAACAAGGAGACTGCAGGCTCTGGGCTTAAATGACGGTGTGAAGATCAGTGTACTTAACAGGAAAAGAAAAGGAGCCCTGATTATCAGGGTGAGAGGAACAAGACTGGCGCTCGGAAGACATCTTTCTTCCAATATAGAGGTAGAGGAGGTCTCAGGTCATGAAGCATGAGATTAAAGTTGCCTGTGTAGGAAACCCCAATTGTGGGAAAACGACCTTATTTAATGCTTTGACAGGCTCTAAATTAAAGGTCGCAAACTGGCCGGGGGTTACTGTGGAAAAGGTAGAGGGACATACGACCTATGAAGATACGGAAATTGATCTGATAGACACCCCCGGAATTTATTCCCTGACCTGTTATACGATTGAGGAAAAGGTAACCAGAAAATGTGTTATGGATGATGATATAGATGTCATTATTAACGTTGTGGATGCTTCTTCCTTAGAGCGAAATCTGTATCTGACGTTACAGCTTTTAGAGCTTGGAAAACCGGTGGTGCTGGCTCTTAACATGATGGATATTGTGCAGGAAAGGGGAATGGAGCTGGACTTACACAGACTGCCGGAAATGCTGGGAGATATTCCCACAGTGCCGGTTTCCGCAGCCAGACGGACGGGGCTGGACATTCTTCTGCACGCCGTGATTCATCATTACGAGGAGCAGAAAAATGCAGAATACATTTTGCAGTATCCGGAGGAAATAGAAAATAAAATTGCCAAGTTAGAGGTTATGATGGAGGCTCATTATCCTACACATTCCTCCAGAAGGTGGCATGCCATTAAGCTTTTGGAAAATGACGAAGAGGTCATGAAAGAACATCCGATCAATACAGTGGATGTTGTGGACAGAAGTTATGAAAAAGAAATTATCAACTGCAAATATCAGTACATAGAGTCCGTTGTAAGGGAAGTTCTTTTTTATAAAAATAAAAAAGCCGCAACAACGGACAAAATAGATAAACTGCTGACGAATGAGTGGCTGGGACTGCCCATGTTCCTCTGTATTATGGGTATCGTCTTTTTTATGACATTTACGGTAGGAGATTTGTTAAAGGGTGTTTTTGAGCAGGGCCTGGGACTGCTTTCGACCGTTGTGCGGATGGGGCTTCTTAAGGTGCATACGGCCGGTTGGCTGGTTTCTCTGATTGTGGACGGTATTATTAACGGTGTGGGCGGCATTCTGACCTTCCTGCCCAATATATTTATCTTATTTCTGGCGCTGGCTATTCTGGAAGACAGCGGTTATATGTCCCGAGTGGCATACGTGATGGATTCCATAATGGGGAAAGTAGGTCTGTCCGGAAAAGCCTTTCTTCCCATGATTTTAGGCTTTGGCTGCACCGTTCCCGCCATTATGGCAACGAGAGCCTTGGAAACGGAACATGACAGAAGAAAGACCATGATCATCACTCCCTTTATGTCCTGTTCCGCAAGATTACCCATTTACGTTATTTTTTCGGAAATTTTTTTCCCAAAATGTGCCGGACTGGTAGCATTCTCCTTCTATGTAGTCGGAATTTTTGTGGCAATTGTAACAGCTTTAATCATTAATAAGTTAGAAAAGGGCCATGAAAACGATTCTCTTCTGATAGAGCTTCCGGAATATAAAAGACCTAATGCCCGTACGGTGAGAATTTATGTCTGGAATAAGGTAAAGGATTATCTGACCAAAGCGGGAACCACTATTTTTATAGCATCCATTATCATATGGTTTATCTTAAATTTCGGAACAAAAGGAATGGTCAGCAATCCGGCAGACAGCTTTGGCGCCATAATCGGAAAATGGATGGTACCGGTTCTTGCTCCGGCGGGACTTGGCATGTGGCAGATTGCGGTAGCGCTGATTTCCGGCATTTCGGCAAAGGAAGTAGTGGTGAGCAGCTTTTCTGTTTTATTTGGAGTAACCAATGCCAACTCCGCTGACGGCATGGCAACCATTCTGGCAAACGTCCATGCACAGAATCCGGCATTCGGTCCCTTAAATGCATACTGTCTGATGCTGTTCTGCCTGCTTTACGTACCTTGTGTGGCATCCATAGCCACCATAAAAAAAGAGAGCGGATCATTAAAATTTACACTGGGGCTGCTGGGATTCCAGATTTTAACGGCATGGGTTGTTTCTGTTCTGGTATTCCAGATCGGAAGTCTGTTTATAGGATAAACTATATGTGATAAAACTTTAACAAGAATACTTGATTTCCTGCTTTTTTTATGCTTTACTTATTTTGTAGTGTTTTTCGGCAAAAGTGCCGGATAAGCATAATTTTACCCCGAAAGGTATGAATGACATGAGCGATATGAGAGGAATTGATACCCAGGTGAGAAAGCGCCGCAGAAGAGTGTTCAAAGAGGTGGCAAACCTGGCTTATACGTCCCAGAATTTAAAGGATGACTGCGAAGCACTTCCTTATAAAATCGTAGATTACGATACCACGGACTACCTGGATAGTGTATACCGTGACCGTGCTATTATAAGAGAACAAATCAGACTGGCAATGGGAATGTCCCTGCGTCCGGAAAACAGAGACAGACCCGGACATCTGACAGAAGGTATTGAAGAAAGCAATATTGATGAAAAATATTACGAACCGCCTCTTATGCAGGTGATTCCTTCTGCATGCAATGCCTGCCCCGTAAACCAGTTTGAAGTAACAGATACCTGTATGGGCTGTCTGGCGCATCCCTGCCGGGAAGTATGCCCGGTGGGCGCCATGACCATGGTAAACGGCAAGTCCTTTATCGATCAGGATAAATGCATCAAGTGCGGTAAGTGTAAGGCTGTATGCCCTTATGACGCAATCTCCCACAGAGAAAGACCCTGTAAGAAGGCATGCGGTATCAATGCCATTGAAAGCGACAAGCACGGCAGAGCAGTGATTAACAGTGATCTCTGTGTATCCTGCGGTCAGTGTATGGTAAGCTGTCCGTTCGGTGCCATTGCCGATAAATCCCAGATTTTCCAGCTCATCCGAGCACTGCAGTCGGGGCGCATGATTATTGCTCAGGTGGCACCGTCCTTTGCGGGACAGTTTGGTCCTAAAGTGACACCGGACATGTTTAAGACGGCGTTAAAGGAGCTTGGCTTTGCGGAAGTATATGAAACAGCAATCGGAGCCGATATGGGTTGTGTGGCGGAAGCAGAACACTATGTGCATGAAGTGGCTACCGGCAAGCAGGCATTCGCCCTGACATCCTGTTGTCCTTCCTGGGCCATGATGGCGAAAAACCTGTTCCCGGAAACTATTGACAAAATCAGCAACGAGCTGACTCCCATGGTGGCAACGGCGAGAGTGATTAAGGAAAAATATCCTGAGGCAAGCGTGGTATTTATCGGACCCTGTGCATCTAAGAAGTTAGAGGCATCCCGTACAACAGTACGTTCCGATGTGGACTTTGTCATTACTTTTGAAGAGCTTACCGGTATGTTTGAAGCCAAAGGCATTCTGGTAGAGGAAATTAAAGCCATGGATGAGCTTAATGGTGCAACGGCAGCCGGAAGAGGTTACGGCGTTGCAGGCGGTGTGGCAAGCGCCATTGAGAGCTGCATCAAAGAATATTATCCCGGTACCGCAGTTCATGTGGAGCATGCGGAAAGCCTGGCAGAGTGTAAAAAGATGCTGTTACTTGCCAAGGCAGGCAAGATGAACGGCTGCCTGATAGAAGGTATGGCGTGTCCCGGAGGCTGTGTAGCCGGTGCGGGTACGAACGTAGCCATCCCGCAGGCAAGCAGAGAGCTTGCAAAATTCAAGGCAGAAGCCGCACAGAAAATTCCGCCTCAGTAGGGTAGTTTTAGATAAGCGCAGCCCGTCTTCCGGTATAGAAAAGTGGGAAGCAGGCTTGCACTTTCTTTGAAAACATCATACAATAAGAAAAGTGTGCGAAGATAACGCACAGCCGATACAGTGACAGAAAGGGAGAGTAAAATGACTAAAATCAGAACAAGGTACGCACCCAGCCCGACAGGTAAAATGCATGTGGGGAATCTGCGTTCCGCGTTATATGAATTTTTAATTGCAAAGCATGCAGGCGGAGATTTTATGCTCCGTATTGAGGATACCGACCAGGAAAGATATGTGGAAGGCGCTACGGAAATTATTTATCGTACCCTGGAAGAAGCAGGTATTACCCATGACGAAGGTCCTGATAAGGACGGTGGCTATGGTCCTTACGTGCAGAGTGAACGTATGAAGACCGGCATCTATATGAAGTATGCCAAGGAGCTGATTGAAAAGGGCGAGGCTTATTACTGCTTCTGCGATAAGGAAAGACTGGCTACCTTAAAGACAGAAATTGTGGAAGGCAAGGAAATCATGATTTATGACAAGCACTGCCTTTCCTTATCCAAAGAAGAAATCGAAAAGAATCTGCAGGAAGGTAAGCCTTTCGTCATCCGGCAGAACAACCCCACGGAAGGAACCACCACATTCCATGACGAGCTGTACGGAGACATTACGGTCAACAACAGTGAGCTGGATGACATGATTCTGATTAAATCCGACGGTTATCCCACCTACAATTTTGCAAACGTAGTGGATGACCATACCATGAACATTACCCATGTGGTAAGAGGCAACGAATACCTTTCCTCTTCCCCGAAGTATGTTCGTCTGTATGATGCTTTTGGCTGGCAGGTACCGGTTTATGTGCATCTGCCCCTGATTACGGACGAAAATCACAAGAAGCTTTCCAAGAGAAGCGGACATGCTTCCTTTGAAGACCTTTTAGCTCTTGGATTTTTACCGGAAGCCATTGTAAACTACATTGCTCTTTTGGGCTGGAGCCCCGAAGACAACCGGGAAATCTTTTCTCTGGACGAGCTTATCAAGGAGTTCGATTACCATAGAATTAATAAATCCCCGTCCGTATTTGACATTGTAAAGTTAAGATGGATGAACGGTGAATACCTAAAGGCAATGGATTTTGATAAGTTCTATGAAATGGCTGAACCTTACTTAAAGGAAGCGCTGGGAGAGGGCTTTGACTTAAAGAAGATTGCCGCTATGGTAAAAACACGTATCGAAGTATTTCCGGATATTGCCGGACAGGTTGATTTTTTCAAGGAACTGCCGGAATACAGCATTGACATGTATACCCACAAAAAGATGAAGACCAACGCAGAGTCTTCCTTAAAGGTATTAAAGGATATGCTCCCCATTCTGGAAGCACAGGAAGATTATTCCAACGATGCGCTGTATCAGACACTTCTTGCTTATGTGGAAAAGGAGGGCGTTAAGAACGGCTATGTAATGTGGCCCATCCGTACCGCCGTATCCGGTAAACAGATGACTCCCGCAGGTGCAACCGAAATCATGGAAGTGCTTGGCAAGGAAGAAACCCTGAAACGTATTCGCAAAGGAATTGAAATGCTTGAAAATGCATAAAAACAGGTATCATAAAGAGCAGTGGGCTGCTCTGTGCCACTTGGACGGACCGGCGCTTGTCATAGCCGGTCCCGGAAGCGGCAAAACAACGACACTGCTGGGCAGGATTTCTTTTCTCATACAGGAAAAACACATTCCGCCGTCGCAGCTTTTAGTCATTACATACACAAAGGAAGCGGCAGCTTCCATGCAGAAACGATTTCTTACGGAAAATCCGGAGGGTGCTTCGGTAACATTCGGAACGTTTCATGCCATATTCTATCATATTCTGAAAACAGAGTATTCGTTGCAGACAGACTGTCTGTTATCCACGCAGGAGAAAAAATCTTACCTGCTTCCCATTTTGAAAAAATACGAAATTGATATCCGGCTTGCAGAGGAAATGCTGTATTTTATTACCATGCGCAAAAATGGGGAAAAGACAGCAGAAAAGCTTTCACTTTCCGTAGAGGAAGAAACAAAAGAGGCTGTGTTCCGGGAGTATGTCGCTGCGACA
Source organism: Clostridium sp. CAG:510 (assembly GCA_000434615.1). Taxonomy (GTDB): domain Bacteria; phylum Bacillota; class Clostridia; order Lachnospirales; family Lachnospiraceae; genus Acetatifactor. Next base: position 172,493 of record FR880832.1, on the reverse strand, counting down.
AGGAAAAACGGCAGGATTGATTTTGAGGATATGCTTCTTTTAACCAGGAAATTGTTTCGGGAAAGAGAGGACATTCTGGAAAAATGGCGGGAACGGTTCCGGTATATTCTGGTGGACGAATTTCAGGACACCAACCGCATCCAGTACGAACTGCTGCGGATGCTGGCGGCCCCGGGCAATCATATTTTTGCGGTAGGGGATGATGACCAGTCCATTTACGGCTTCCGGGGCGCAACACCTGCCATTTTAAGGCGCTTTCTTACGGATTATCCGGCGGCGGAAACATATTATCTACAGAATAATTATCGCTCGGGGAAGGAAATTGTGGGGATGGCAAACCGGATTATTTCCGAAAACAAGGACAGGCTTTTGAAAAAACCGGTGGCTATGGAGGAAGATACCGGGGATATCCGTATTAAAGCTTTTACGGAAGTCACGGAGGAGTACCGGTATTTTGCCGAAAGAATACGAAGCGTAAAAGAAGAAAACAGTAGTCTTGGTTTTGAGGATTTTGCAATCCTCTGCCGGACAAACCGGGAGGCAGAAAATGTCCGAGCAGTACTTGGTAAAGAAAACATTCCCTGCGCCTGCCGGAAGGGAAAAGAAGAAACGGAGGAAGGAAAGGAGGATATGCTGGCATACCTTCGGCTTTCGGAAGGAAAGGGCAGCCGGGCGGATTTTCTGCGGATTATGAATAAGCCGGACAGAGGATTGAGCCGGGTCTGCATTCCGGAGGAAGAGGTGGACTTTATCCGTATGGAACGGTGGTGTCTGGAGCTAAAGGATGAGGCGGGCGCCGGAAAAATCCGGACACTTCGTAAGCAGCTTCAGACCTTACGGAAAATGCCGGAAGAACTAAAAATATCCTATATTCAAAAGGGAATAGGATATGAAAGGTACATGGGGAAAAAGCCGCCGAATACCGCGAAAGACGGCGTACAGGTGCTTACCATGCATGCGGCAAAGGGACTGGAATTTTATTATGTGGGCATTCCCAATGTGCAGGAAGGACGCATACCTTACGGGAAAATGCTTTCCGGGGAACAGGAGGACGAGGAGAGACGGCTTTTTTATGTGGCAGTAACAAGAGCAAAAAAAATCCTGGACATCCTGTACCTGAAAGGTACGAAGGAGCGTCCGGGACTTCTTTCACGTTTTTTAAGAAACGAAGGTTATTCTTCGGAAGGATCTACCAGTTCATCAAATTCCTGATCATCCAGATATTCGTCGAAAGCATCGGAAACCTTTTCGTATTCCTCATCGCTTTCAATATAGATGAGCTCGGGCTCAGCATTGGCATCATCGGGGTCTTCCTTGTAGCCGTAGAACCAGACTTCTCCGTCTTCGTTTTCTCCGTTCTCATCCAGGGGGAGAAGTACGATATAATCCTTGTTCTCCACTGTCAGGATGGTGATGACAGCGCATTCTACTTCGCCGTCGTCAAGCTCTAAAGTGACGGTCATTTCTTCATCTGCAAAATTATTATCAGCCATAGGGGTATCCTTTCTGTTTTTTCTTTATTATAGCTTTTCCCGTAAATTCTGTAAATATATTTTTATTTAGTAGCAATGACCAAAGAAACTGTGTTATAATGCTTAAAGTGGTTATGCAAAGGAAACTTACAGAGCATACATAATCGGAAAGCGGCAGGTAACCAATTTGACAATGTGCGTAAAGAGAGGAGTTCCCTACCCGTTGGGGGCTCACAGAATAAAAGATACCGTTTATTTTTCATATATTACGGAAAAAGAAGAAGCAGGAGTTATCCTGTATGATACTACCGGACGGCAGGAAAAACTCCGCATTGCCTTCCCGTCGGATTATGCCGTTGGCACGATACGCTGCATGGCTGTGGAGGGCCTTCCCGCAAAAGATTTGATTTACAGCTTTTACGAAGACGGACAGGCTGTTACGGATGAGAGGAGCAGATGCTTCTTAAACTGCCGCAAATACGGAGAAGAGGCGGAAAACGAGCTGCTTCCCGCGGTGCTTTCTTACCGGGAATACGACTGGGAGGACGATACGTTTCCCAAGCTTGCCTATGAGGACAGTATTGTTTACTGCATGCATGTGAGAGGGTTTACCAGACATGCTTCTTCCGGCGTAAAAGGGAAGGGCACCTTCCTCGGCATTCAGGAAAAAATTCCGTATCTGAAGGAACTGGGTGTGACGACTCTGGAGCTGCAGCCGGTTTACGAATTTCCCGAGATAGAAATCTTAAAGCCCACAGAAACCATTCACCTGGATACAGAGGAAAAAAGACCGGAACGGCTGCATTACTGGGGCTATATCAAGGGCTGCTATTACAGCCCGAAAAGTGCGTATGCCTATAGCAGGGATGCGGCAACGGAGTTAAAAAATCTGATAAAAGAGCTCCATAAAAACAATATGGAAGTTATCCTGCAGTTTTATTTTACGCAGGATATTATAAGCACGGAAATAGCGGAGATTTTACGGTTTTGGGTGATGGAGTACCATGTGGACGGGTTCCACTTAAAGGGGAAAAACATTGACCCTGCCCTGCTATCCTTAGAGCCGGCATTGGCTGCCAGCAAGCTCTGGTATTACGGTTTCCCGGACAGGGAAGTAAAGGACGGTAAGCGTTTTTTGGCTGAATATAAGGATGATTTCCGCAATGATTCAAGAAGGTTCTTAAAGGGTGATGAGGGCATGATTCCCGTCATGATGCACTATTTCAGAGCCAATTCTCCTTACCGGGGTGTGATCAACTATCTGACAAATTACGATGGATTTACCCTTATGGACCTGGTTTCCTATGATAGGAAGCACAACGAAGACAACAACGAAAACAATCAGGACGGCACGGACAGCAACTTCAGCTGGAACTGCGGACAGGAAGGACCCAGCCGGAAGAAAACAATTGTTTCCCTGAGACTGCAGCAGATTAAAAATGCCCTGCTCATGCTTTTCTTAGCACAGGGTACACCCCTTATTTTCATGGGGGATGAGTTCGGAAACTCCCAGAAGGGCAACAACAATCCCTACTGTCAGGACAACGATACCACCTGGTTAAACTGGAAGAACTTAAACAGCAACAAAGAGATTTTTTCTTTTATGAAAAAGCTGATTGCTTTCCGCAAGGAGCATGGGGAGCTGCATCAGAAAATGCCTTTGCGTATGATGGATTACAAGTCCTGCGGTTATCCGGATTTATCCTATCACGGAGAGTTCCCGTGGAAGCCGGATACCACGGCGTATAGCAGACAGCTTGGCATGATGTACTGCGGCAGATACGGTGAGGAAGGGACGGAAAAGCAGGATGAATTCCTGTATGTAGCTTACAATCTCCACTGGGAACCCCATGAATTTGCCCTGCCAAGGCTGCCGAAGGACAAGAAGTGGAAGGCGGTTCTGTCTTCCGTAAGCCTTGCACTGAAGGAGACCCAGAAGCTTGCCGGTAAAGAGGCGGCAGAAGAGAGTAAAAAGGATATGGAGGCAGATGCGGCAAAGGATGCGGACAGCCGGGATAAGAACGGACAGGATACGGTTTCCGTGCAAATTCCGCCCCGCTGCATATGCGTTTTCTGTTCCGAGGCATAGCTGCACAGGGACAGGGGTATCCGGAGGAGAGTATTAAAAATGCATGTGCTTGCACATTTTAAGACGATAACATATCACAAATATCTGGTGATGAAGGGCTGCTTTGCGGTCGGGCTTTACAGGCAGGGACTCCTGCACGATATGTCAAAATACAGTCCGACGGAATTTTTAGTGGGCGCCATTTATTATCAGGGGGACAGAAGCCCCAACAATGCGGAACGTGAGTACAGGGGATATTCCTCTTCCTGGCTGCATCACAAGGGCCGTAACAAGCATCATTACGAATACTGGGTAGATTATGCCAGAAGTGAGACAGGACACGTTACAGAGCCCGTCAGGATGCCCAGAAGATATGTGGCGGAAATGGTGATGGACCGGATTGCCGCCAGCAAGGTATACCTGAAGGACAAATACACGGACGATGCCGCCCTGCAGTATTATCTGGCGGGTATTGGCGGCATGATGATGCATCCCTCTACCAAGAAGCATCTGGAGAAGCTGCTCCGTATGCTGGCAAAGGAAGGAGAGGCAAAGACCTTTGCCTATATTAAAAACGTTTATTTAAAGAAGTAAAAGGCACCATCCCGGGATAAAAGAATATACTACACTAAACGAATATGAAAAAGAGATTTCTATGTGTAATGTAATTATTCTGTTTCTTTTATTATGTAACGGCTGCGGAAACAGTTCCTGCGGTAACAGTTCCTGCGGTAATAATACCTGCGGCAGAGACAACAGATGCTGCATGACCGGTTGCGGTACTGACAACAGTCAGGGATGCGACAATGTAATTCAGCCGAGGACAGCAGATTGCGGGTGTGACAGAGACAGGGACTGTGATTGTGACAGAGACAGGGATTGTGACAGGGACAGAAACCGTGACAGGGACTCTTCCATGACACCTCCGACCTGGGTAAGAAGTAATTACTCCAACGGCGACACCTGCAGTTGCACTGAGCAGTAGCAGAAAATAAGAAAACTGTTGATGGAAAATAAGCTTTTTATTGGAAATCAGCAGTTTTTTTATTTATTTGTCAAAATTGCTGGAAATTTTCAAAAAAATCGTTTATAATTATAAAAAATGTCCAACAAGACTTCTTAGTGAGGAAGGAGAAAAGGTATGGTTGAAAATATACTGGGAAATTATCTTGTAAAAACGGGGAAAATTACAGATGAACAGTTACAGGCAGTTATTCAGAAAGAGGACGAAACACGTGTAAAGATGGGACTTTTGGCTGTATCCGAGGGAATTTTTACCATTGATCAGGCAGATTACATAAACGGACTGCAGGCAACTATGGACAAGCGCTTCGGTGACATTGCCGTAGAAAAGGGATTTTTGACAGAGGATCAGATTTCCAATCTGTTGAAGAAGCAGGGCAATGCTTATCTTACTTTTGCACAGACACTGGTAAATGAAAATCTGTTGAGCATGCAGGAACTTGAAAATATGCTGGACGGTTTTCAGGAAGAGTACGGATTTACCAAATCCGATATGGAAGACTTAAGAAGCGATGAACCGGAAAGAATTGTACCGCTGTTTTTACCTCCGGAAGCTCTGTGCTTCAGGGAAATCGCGGGTGTTATGGTGAGAACCCTTATCCGCTGCGTGGACAAGCATGTATATCTTGACAAAGCGGAATGCACCGATTTGTTACAGATTAAGAAAGCTGTTATCCAGAAGATGGAAGCGTTCTCCTCTCCGGTAGAGGGCTTAAAGGAACTGGAAACCGGTTTCGCGGAAGAGAACGGGGGACTGTTTACCATGGCAGCTTCCTTCTGCAAGGCAGATGATTTAACAGACGAAGACATGCTGGACGGTGCCGGTGAAATGTTAAATTGTATCAACGGCCTGTATGTTTCCGGCTTAAGCAGAAATGGTGTGGAATGTGAACTGCTTCCTCCAGTTTTAATGGATAAGGAAACCGAACTGCAGGATGTTATGATTTGCAAAATTCCGGTTTGCCTGCATGACAAGAAATGTGAGTTCATTATGATTGGACGCAAATAGGAGGAGAGAGATATGGCAAAGATTTTACTGATAGACGATTCTAAAATGTCCAGAAAAATGCTTCGTACCATTTTAGAAGGTATGGGACATGAAATAGTAGGAGAGGCCGCTGACGGTGTTGAAGGCTTAAGTTTATACAAGGAGCTGCATCCCGATATCACCACCATGGACATTACCATGCCGCAGAAGGACGGTATTGCCTGCTTAAAGGAAATCAAGGAGTTTGATGCGGATGCCAAGGTTATCATGATTACCGCAGCAGGTCAGTCCAGCAAGCTGATGGAAGCTCTGAAGCTGGGAGCAAAAGAATTTATCTGCAAGCCCTATGAACCGGAGCAGATTATCAACGCCATCAAGGAAGTGGAGAAATAAGCATCAGAAAATTAAACACTAAAAAAACGAGCTGTTGTAAGTTTCCTTACAGCAGCTCGTTTTAATTCATGACAATAGAATGTTCGCAGAGCGTGCATTCTATTGTTTACCGGTTTAAGCCGGATAACAATTTTACTTGGATTTGATTTCCTTCCACAGGTCGTTGTAAAGGGCGTCGGCATCGTCACCTAAGTAGGAGAAGGTTTCCAGACCGTCATACTGTGACAAATCCGGGAAAGCAATTTTGGAATTTCGGATGTCATCGTCCTCGATTAAAGCCTGGGCAGCCGTATTGGGTGTGGAGTAGGTGATGTAGTCGAAGTTCAGTAAGGCAATATCACCGCGGCACATAAAGTCGATGAACTTTTCTGCATTTTCCACGTTTTCTGCATTCTTGGGAATAACCCAGCCGTCAATCCAGACATTGGTGCCTTCTTTGGGAATGACATATTCAAGGTCGGGGTTTTCACGCTGTGTAAAGATGGCTTCACCGGAGTAAATAACGCCGAGAGCGGCTTCGTTGCCAATCATTTTATCTCTGACCTGGTCGATGACATAGGCCTGTACCAGAGGCTTCTGCTGGATTAACAAATCCTTTGCCTCGTTTAATTCTTTTTCGTCCGTACTGTTCATGGAGTAGCCGAGAGATTTTAAGCCAACCATGAAAAGGTCTCTGACGGAGTCCTGCATGAGAATGCTGTCGGCATATTTTTCATCCCAGAGAATGGACCAGCTTGTAACCGGCTCATCCACCATGGTCTTGTTGTAAAGAATACCGACGGTGCCCCAGCAGTAGGGTACGGCATAACGGTTGCCGGGGTCAAAGGCTTCGGACTGCTCGTAATACTGGGCACCGATGTTAGCCTTGGCATTGGGAATATTGTCCCAGTTTAATTCCTGCAGCAGGTCGTTATCAATCATTTTCTGAATCATGTAATCGGAAGGACATACCACGTCATAGTTGGAAGCACCGGCTTCTACCTTGGGATACATGGTTTCGTTGGTATCAAACTCATCGTAGATGACCTGGATACCGGTTTCTTTTTCAAACATGTCTAAGGTTTCAGGGTCAATGTATTCACCCCAGTTGTACACATAGACTTTTCCGTTGGGATATTTGTTTGCAGAACCGCAGCCGGATAACAGAGCGGCAGTCATGCAGGTGCAAAGTCCCAGAGCAATCAGTTTTTTCATAATTGCACTCCTCCTGTCGTGTAAAATAAAATTACTTTGCAGATTTTTCCCTTGGCGTATGGTTTACCAGCAACAGAAGTAACAGTACCACAACAAAGATAATTGTGGAAAGGGCATACATTTCAGGCTTGATTCCCTTTTTGACCTCAGTGTAAATCTTCGTAGATAATGTATCAATTCCCGGACCTTTTGTAAAGTGGGTAATGATAAAATCATCCAAAGACATGGTAAATGCCATTAAAAAGCCGGATAAAATGCCTGGCAGGATATCGGGAAAGGTAACCTTGAAGAAAGCCTGGAGCTGGGTAGCGCCAAGGTCTAAGGCTGCCTCGTAGGTACTGGGGTTTAACTGTTTCATGCGGGGCTGCACACTTAAAATCACGTAGGGGATATTAAAGGTAATGTGCGCTAAAAGGATGGTCAGAAAACCGAATTTCATGCCCAGCACGATAAAGAGAAGCATCAGGGAAATACCGGTCACGATTTCCGCATTTAACATAGGAATATTGGTGATGCCCATGATGATGGTGCGGTTTCTTTTTTTCATATACTGCATGGCCAGACAGGCAACGGTGCCGATGACTGTCGCAATCAGGGAAGAGAGCAGCGCAATGGAGAGAGTGTTCCAGAGTGCCTGAAGGATTTCAGCATTCTGAAAAAGCTGCTTATACCATTTCAAGGTAAAGCCTCCCCATTTGGCACGGGATTTGCTGGCATTGAAGGACAGAAACATCAGTGTCACAATCGGGGCATATAGGAAAATGAATATCAGGGTAATGTATATCTTACGTGCCACGTTTCTCATAATGCATTTGCCTCCCCTTCTTTATAAAAGATAGCGGAAAGAACCATGTTCACAATAATAAAAAGCATGAGAACCATGGAAAGTCCGCTGCCTAAGTGCCAGTTGCCGGTCTGGGTAAATTCCTGCTCGATGACATTGCCGATCAGCAGAATCTTGCTTCCACCAAGGAGAGTGGAAATAACAAAGGTGGTAAGCGCCGGTACAAATACCATGGTGATGCCGCTGATGACTCCCGGTAAGCTTAACGGAAGCGTAATCTTAAAGAAGGTGTGCACGGAGTTGGCACCCAGGTCCCTTGCTGCATTGATAACGTTCTGGTCAATCTTGGTAAGGGAATTGTAAATGGGCAGTACCATGAAAGGCAGAAAATTGTATACCATACCTAAGATAATGGCCCCCGGTGTGTTAATCAGGTTTAAGGACGGCAGATGCAGGAAGGAAAGAACCGAGTTGATAACACCGTTCTTTTCAAGCAGGGTCTGCCATGCCATGGTGCGCAGAAGAAAATTCATCCACATGGGAAGAATAAAAATCAACACAATAAAAGAATGAGTATTTACTTCCATACGTGCCAGAATCATGGCTAAAGGGTATGCCAGCAAAAGACATACCACCGTGGCAATGAGCGAAAGCAGAATGGAAATCCTGAGTGCCTTGAAATGCTCCGGTGTGGCAATGGCTAAAATATTTTCCAGTGTAAAAGCGCCGGTCTTGTCGGTGAAACCGTAGTAGAAGACCATAGCCAGGGGAATTAAGATAAATGCCGCACACCAGAACAGGTAGGGAAGTGACAACATTTTTTTATTCATTTGTTTTTGCCGCCTCCTCATCTTCAGATTCCGGTTTGTTCATAATCTGGATGTTGAAAGGGTCCACTTTGATGCCGACCGGTGTGCCAACAGGGAACATACGGGTGGAGTGAACCAGCCACTCGAATCCGTTTGCCCGTACCTCCATTTCGTAATGAACGCCCTTGAAAATCAGGTGGGTAACCACTCCGTTTATGATGCCTTCTTCCGGCACAGTAAGCTCTACATCCTCAGGACGGATAACCACGTCAACCGGCCTGTTTTCACCGAAGCCTTCGTCAACACAGTTGAACCGGGCGCCTAAAATCTCAACCAGACGGTCGCGAATCATGGTAGCGCCGATGATATTGCTGTCGCCGATGAAGTCAGCCACGAATGCATTTTCCGGCTCGTTGTAAATGCGTTCCGGAGAGCCGATCTGCTGGATATAGCCTTGGTTCATGACCACGATGGTATCGGACATGGTAAGAGCCTCCTCCTGGTCGTGGGTGACATAAATAAAGGTAATGCCCAGTTCGTTTTTCAGACGGATCAATTCGTACTGCATGTCCTGGCGCAGCTTTAAATCCAGTGCGCCCAGAGGCTCATCCAGAAGTAGCAGCTTGGGTTCGTTTACAATTGCACGGGCAATGGCAATACGCTGCTGCTGGCCGCCGGAAAGAGAGTCCGGCATACGGTTTTCATAGCCGTCTAAGTTTACTAACTTCAGGGCATATTTGATTTTATCCTGAATATAGGATTTGGATTTATTTTTGATTTTTAAGCCGAAAGCAATGTTCTCCGCAATGGTCATATGTGTAAAAAGGGCATACTTCTGGAAAACAGTGTTCAACTGTCTTTTATTTGGCGGAAGGTTGGTAATGTCCTGATTTTTAAAGACAACACGACCGGTATCGGGCTGCTCAAAACCGCCTAAGATACGCAGAGTCGTAGTTTTGCCGCAGCCGGAGGGACCCAGCAGGGTCAAAAATTCATTTTCTCTGATATAGAGATTCAAATCGTCCAGAATTAACTGACCGTCATAGGATTTGGAGATATGTTCCAGATTTACCAGTACGTCTTTCATGTTTGTCATACCTTTCCGCGTAAAATAAAAAATGGAAACTGTGTCGAAAATTGTTCACAGTTTCGATTTATTATATAAAGAAACCATAAAAAAAGCAATGTATATTTTTGTGCAAAACCTTTTATTTCTCATGGATTTTACAAATATTTTTTTGGTAAAAAGCACAAAAAAGGTAAATGTTTGAAGAAGGCGTGCCGATATATATTTCGTAACGGAAAAAAAGGCAAACGGAGTTGCCGGAAACGATCAAGGAGGAAGAGAAAATGAGTGTAAGTGCAGTAACAAGCAACATGGCATCTGTTTACGGAACCGAGTATTCCACAAGTGCGAAGAAAGCAGAAACCGAAAAGAAAGAAGAAACTGCCGGTGCCGTATATGAGACATCCGAAAAGAAAGAAGAAAAGGCTACTTATTCCATTAACAAAATGAGCGCAGCCGACAGAGCCAGCCTGGTATCCCAGTTGAAGGCAGATGCGGAAGCAAGACAGAGCCAGTTCGTATCTATGGTGCAGAAGATGATGTCCGAGCAGACCAATGCTTACGGACAGGCCAACGATATCTGGTCATTCTTAGCAAGCGGTAAATTTACCGTGGATCCGGCTACCAAGCTGCAGGCACAGCAGGATATTGCAGAAGACGGCTACTACGGCGTAGAACAGACCGCATCCCGTATTTTTGACTTTGCAAGCGCTCTGGCAGGGGACGACGAAGAAGCCATGAAAAAAATGCAGGCAGCTTTTGAAAAGGGCTTTGCACAGGCTGAAAAGACCTGGGGCGGCAAGCTTCCCGACATTTCCTATCAGACCAAGGATGCTGTCAGCAAGAAGTTTGAAGACTATTATAAGTCCAAAGGCACTTCCCAAACGGAAGAATAAGTACTTTGGAGAACCGACAGGGTTTTCGGTAATAGAAGAATAAGAAATAAAAATGCTGCAGGTTTCTGCAGCATTTTTTATCGGGAAAATTTTAGAAAATGAACATTATTTCTTATAAAAGTCCGTCAGATAGGAAAGACGGGCGCTCATGTTGACCATCATGGCATCTAAAACGGTGATGGCTGCCATGGACTCCATAACCACTACGGCACGCGGTACAATAATGGGGTCGTGTCTGCCTTTGATGGCAACTTCGATTTCTTCTCCGGAGGTGTTCACGGTGTGCTGCTTCGTAAAAATAGAAGGAGTGGGCTTTACATGGGCACGTAGCAGAATGGGAAAGCCGTCGCTCATGCCGCCGAGGATGCCGCCGGCATGGTTGGTTTCTTTGACTATATGACCGTTCTGGCTGCAGAACGCATCATTGTTCTGACTGCCGGTGGAATGGGAAACCAGAATGCCGTCTCCGATTTCCACGGCTTTTACGGCGCCGATGGAAGCAATAGCCTTGCAGAGGTTGGCGGAAAGCTTTTCAAAAACAGGGTCGCCGATACCGGCAGGCATGCCTTCAATCAGACATTCCATGACACCGCCGGAGGAGTCCTTTTCCAGCATCAGTCCTTTTAAGTAGTGCTCCGCTTTTTCGGAAGCCTCCCTGTCAGGCATGGCAGTCGGGGTTTCTAAAATGGCTTGTTTGTCAAAATGGGAAAGGTCTGCGGAAACGGGACCGATGGAGAGGGTGTAAGCGGTCACGGTAATGCCCATTTCCTTTAATATCTTCATGGCTACGGCGCCTGCCGCCACACGGCCGATGGTTTCCCTGCCGGAGGAGCGTCCGCCGCCGCGGTAGTCGCGGAAGCCGTATTTTTCGTCAAAAGTATAATCGGCGTGACCGGGACGGTAGTAGGAAGCAATCTCGCTGTAGTCGGCAGAACGCTGGGATGTGTTGCGGACCATGAGGCTTATGGGCGTGCCGGTGGTTTTGCCGTCAAATACGCCGGAGAGAATTTCCACGGTATCGTCCTCTTTACGGGGGGTGGCGATACTGCTTTGACCGGGCTTGCGTCTGTCAAGGTAGGGCTGGATATCTGCTTCGGATAAGGGCAGACCTGCGGGACAGCCGTCGATGACGACACCTAAGGCTTTGCCGTGGGACTCTCCCCAGGTTGTTATTTTAAATAAAGTACCGTATGTGGAACCTGCCATAATATGAATTCCTTTCCATTTCAGAAGGTATCTTTGAAAATACCGATACCGGATTTCTTTCTAAACTATACAATAAAATGCACAGGAAAGCAATTCGGAAAAAATAAGAAAAGAGGGTGCAAACACCGGGAAGATATGATACTATATTAAAATATAGGAAATGAGTGTCTGTTTACAGTGGGATGAAACATGAAAGAACGATTTGATGAAAAACTGATAAAAAAATGCAGGCGGATAAGCAGACGGCATAAATGGGCGGTGAAACCCGTTACCTGGTATATGCTGGCGGTTCTGTCCGTTTACCATACAGGCAGATGGATTGGCAGGAATGGCAAGCGTCTTTCCTGTGCGGGCTTGTTGTTGCTTTTTTTGACGGTGGGCAGCAGCTTTGCCGTGGTAAGGGGAGCGGAAAGCTCCCTGCAGGAGAAAAATCCCGAGGAAAACGGCATCCAGCTTACCGAAGAGCAGGAGATTGACTCGGGAGAAGTGGCTTCCATCGGTGCGGATACCATAGAAAAAACGGATGATGTGGCGCTCCTTGACGAAGAGGACCTGACACTGTATACACTGGATGAAATCCTTTCAAACAGCACGGTGCCGGAGGATTATGAGCAGATAAGGAAAGAAGAGGCTGAGGACAAAACAGGGCTTCCTTCCACCTATGAGGAAGCACAGGCAGACTGGCGGCTTCTGCTTGTCAATAAGCAGCATTCCATACCGGATGATTATGAGTTTCCGCTGGGCACCATTTCCGGCAGCATGCAGTGCGATGCCAGGGTGCTTGAACAGCTTCTTTTAATGATGCAGGCGGCGAAGGACGACGGCGTGGATCTGGTAATCTGTTCCCCGTACCGGGATTTCAACAGACAGACCTATCTGTTCAACCGGAAGATTACCCGCTATATGAATGCGGGCATGTCCTATATGGACGCCTACAAGGAAGCTTCCATTGCGGTGACGTCCCCCAATGCCAGCGAGCACAGACTGGGACTTGCCTTTGACTTTTACAGCAGCAGCTACCGAAACTTAAATGAAGGCTTTGCCGATACGGAGACCGGCAAATGGCTGAAGGAGCACAGCTATGAATACGGCTTTGTCCTGCGCTATCCGAAGGGCAAGGAATATATTACCGGCATTGAGTTTGAACCGTGGCATTTTCGCTATGTGGGCGTGGATGCCGCTACCTATATGACCACGCATGAACTGACATTAGAGGAATTTTGGGAGGAATATTGATGTATCGTATTTTAAAACAGGAAGGCCGTGCCAAAAGAGGAGAGCTTGAGACCGTTCACGGTACTGTGCAGACTCCGGTATTTATGAATGTAGGTACCGTGGCTGCCATTAAGGGAGCTGTTTCCACGGAGGATTTAGAGGGTATCGGAACCCAGATAGAGTTGTCCAATACCTACCATCTGCATGTGCGTCCCGGGGATAAAATTATAAAGGAACTGGGAGGTCTGCACAAGTTTATGTCCTGGAACAAGCCTATTCTTACGGACTCCGGCGGATTTCAGGTGTTTTCCCTGGCGGGGCTCCGTAAAATCAAAGAAGAGGGTGTTTATTTTAATTCCCATATAGACGGCAGGAAGATTTTTATGGGTCCGGAGGAGAGTATGCAGATACAGTCCAACTTAGCCTCCACCATTGCCATGGCATTTGACGAATGTCCCCCCGCTCTGGCAGAGAGAGGCTATGTGCAGCCTTCCGTGGACAGAACCACCCGCTGGCTGGCACGGTGCAAGGCGGAAATGCAGCGCTTAAACGGCTTAGAGGACACCATCAATAAAAACCAGCTTCTGTTCGGTATCAATCAGGGCGCCATTTATGCGGATATCCGTATCGAGCATGCCAAGAGGATTGCCGACATGGATCTGGACGGCTATGCCGTAGGAGGACTTGCCGTTGGGGAAAGCCACGAAGAGATGTACTACATTATAGAAGAAACGGTACCGTACCTGCCGAAGGACAAGCCTACCTACCTGATGGGTGTGGGGACACCCGCTAATATTCTGGAAGGTGTCGAAAGAGGCATTGATTTCTTTGACTGCGTTTATCCGTCCCGCAACGGCAGACACGGCCATGTATATACCAATCACGGAAAAATCAATCTGTTCAACGCCAGATACGAAAAGGATATGCGCCCCATTGAAGAGGGCTGCGCCTGCCCTGCCTGCCGCAGATACAGCAGAGCCTATATCAGACATCTCTTAAAGGCAAAGGAAATGCTCGGTATGCGTCTGTGCGTGTTGCACAATCTGTATTTCTACAACACCATGATGACGGAAATAAGGGATGCACTGGACGCAGGCGATTTTGCCGGATATAAGAAGAGAAAATTAGCAGGTATGGAAGCGGGAGCGGAGGATTAAGGCGTCCGCAGGGCAGCTTTCTGTAAATTTTTCATAAAATGCTTGCGGGAGTCCCGAAGTTTGTGTATCATGTTTTTTAGAACTTGCGGCATGTCCGCATAATATGCAGGAGGAATTATTGATGTTTAATCTTTATTTAACGGAAGCAGCGGCAGAAACCGCAACTACCGGCAACAGCACAATGAGTCTTATTATGACACTGGTTATGTACGGTATTTTCATTTTTGCACTCTGGTTTATCTTGTTCAGACCCCAGAAAAAGGAACAGAAGAGGCTGGCAGCACAGATTGCCGCTATGGAAATCGGTGACTGCGTACTGACCACATCCGGTTTTATCGGTATCGTTATCGATATTAACGGCGACACCGTTATCGTAGAGTTCGGCAACAACAAGAACTGCCGTATCCCTATGGAAAAGAGCGCTATCTGCCGTGTAGAGAAGCAGGGCGAGGCTCAGGCATAAGATAAATAACCGACCGGATTTTTCGGAAAACAGAGACCCGTGGTTTTATGGCCATGGGTCTTTTTGTGCGTATTTAAGCTGAAAAAACGGGGATTTCCTTAAAATCTGTGTATTGAATTTTCAGGCTGTTTACGGTATGATAAATGAGTGTTTTTATACATTGATGAATAAGCAGTACAAAAGGAGAGAATGAGATGGGAGCAGAAAAAAACTTGAAAATCACCTGTATACCCGGTGACGGTATAGGCCCTGAAATTGTTGCCCAGGCTAAGAAAATTGTATCGAAGGCAGGAGAAAAATTCGGATTTACACCGATTTATACAGACATTTTAATGGGCGGTGCCTCCATAGATGTGCACGGTGTACCCCTTACGGATGAAGCCATTGCCACCGCAAAGGCAGCGGATGCCGTACTGATGGGATCTATCGGCGGAGATACCACAACCTCCCCCTGGTACAAGCTTCCTCCCGAAAAGAGACCTGAAGCAGGACTTTTGAAAATCAGAAAGGCATTGAACCTTTTTGCAAACTTACGTCCCGCTTATCTGTATCCGGAATTAGCCGGTGCGTGCCCCTTGAAAGAGGAAATTTCCAAGGCGGGCTTTGATATTATGATCATGAGAGAGCTCACCGGCGGTCTTTACTTCGGCGAAAGAAAGACCTATGAGGAAAACGGAGTCAGAACGGCGGTCGATACTCTTACATACAATGAAAACGAAATCAGAAGAATTGCCATAAAGGCATTTGAAATTGCAAGAAAGAGAAAGAAAAAGGTCACCAGCGTTGACAAGGCAAACGTGTTAGACTCCTCCAGACTGTGGAGAGCCGTTGTCATCGAAGTAGCAAAGGATTACCCGGATGTGACCCTGGAGCATATGCTGGTTGACAACTGCGCCATGCAGCTTGTAAAAGACCCGGCACAGTTTGACGTGATTTTAACGGAGAATATGTTCGGCGACATTCTTTCCGATGAAGCCAGCATGATTACCGGTTCCATCGGCATGCTTTCCAGCGCTTCCTTAAACGACACGAAATTCGGTCTTTACGAGCCCAGTCACGGTTCCGCACCGGATATTGCGGGCAAGGATATCGCAAACCCCATTGCCACCATATTAAGTGCTGCCATGATGTTACGTTACAGCTTCGATCTGGACGAGGCGGCGGCAGCCATTGAAAAGGCAGTGGAAACCGTACTGAAGGACGGTTTCCGTACCGGTGATATTATGGCGGACGGCTGCAAAAAAGTGGGCTGTACCGAAATGGGCGATTTGATTGCCGAGAGAATATAGAATTTTGAGGAGGAAAATAAAATGAGAAGTGATTCTGTTATGAAGGGCACCAGCCAGGCACCCCACAGAAGTTTGTTCAATGCCCTGGGCTTTACCGAAGAGGAGAGAAACAGACCGTTAATCGGTATTGTCAGCTCCTACAATGAAATTGTACCCGGTCATATGAATCTGGATAAAATTGCGGAGGCTGTAAAGCTTGGCGTAGCCATGGCAGGCGGTACTCCCGTTGTATTCCCGGCAATCGCCGTCTGCGACGGTATCGCCATGGGACATATCGGCATGAAATACAGCCTGGTTACCAGGGACCTGATTGCCGACAGCACCGAATGTATGGCAATGGCACACGGATTTGACGGTCTGGTGTGCATTCCCAACTGCGACAAGAACGTGCCCGGTCTGTTAATGGCTGCGGCAAGATTAAATATTCCCACTGTTTTCGTTTCCGGCGGTCCTATGTTAGCCGGACATGTAAACGGCAAGAAGAGAAGCCTTTCCTCTATGTTTGAGGCAGTCGGCAGCGTGGCAGCCGGCACCATGAGCATGGACGAGCTCTGCGAATATGAGGAAAAGGTATGCCCGACCTGCGGATCCTGTTCCGGTATGTATACGGCAAACTCCATGAACTGTCTGACCGAAGCAATCGGTATGGGACTTAAGGGAAACGGCACCATCCCCGCCGTATATTCCGAAAGAATCCGTCTGGCAAAGCATGCCGGCATGAAGATTATGGAGCTTGTGGAGAAAAATATCAGACCCCGCGACATTATGACGGCGGAAGCATTCCGCAATGCCCTCATTGTGGATATGGCTTTGGGATGCTCCACCAACACCATGCTGCACCTTCCGGCGATTGCCCATGAAGCAGGTGTGGAACTGAATCTGGATATGGCAAACGAACTGTCCGCCATCACTCCGAACCTGTGCCACTTAGCCCCTGCAGGTCCTACCTACATGGAAGACTTAAACGAAGCAGGCGGTGTCTATGCCGTTATGAAGGAACTTTCCAAGAAGAACCTTCTGAACTTAGACCTGATTACCGTTACCGGTAAGACCGTTGGCGAAAATATCAAGGATGCTTACAACAAGAACCCCGAAGTTATCCGTCCTGTGGAAAATCCGTATTCCCAGACAGGCGGTATTGCCGTATTAAAGGGCAACCTGGCACCGGATTCCGGCGTGGTAAAGCGTTCCGCTGTTGTGCCTGAAATGATGGTACACGAAGGTCCGGCCAGAGTATTTGACTGTGAAGAGGATGCCATCGATGCTATCCGCGGCGGCAGGATTGTAGCGGGCGATGTAGTGGTTATCCGTTACGAAGGCCCCAAGGGAGGTCCCGGCATGAGAGAAATGTTAAATCCTACATCAGCTATTGCAGGTATGGGACTCGGTTCTTCCGTAGCCCTGATTACGGACGGACGTTTCTCCGGCGCATCCAGAGGCGCTTCCATCGGACATGTTTCTCCGGAAGCAGCGGTGGGCGGCCCCATTGCATTGGTAAAGGAAGGCGACATTATCAGCATCAATATCCCGGAAAACACACTGAATGTCAGAATTTCCGATGAGGAAATGGCTAAGAGACGTGCAGAATGGCAGCCGAGAGAACCCAAGGTAACCACAGGCTATCTGGCAAGATACCATGAGCTTGTTACCAGCGGCAACCGCGGCGCTATCCTGGAAATCAAGAAATAATACGGGACAAGGAGAAAAAAAGATGCAGCTTACAGGTTCAGAAATTGTAATTGAGTGTCTGAAAGAGCAGGGTGTGGATACCGTTTTCGGTTATCCCGGAGGCACGATCTTAAATATTTACGACGCATTATACAAACACAGTGATGAAATCACCCATATCCTCACTTCCCATGAGCAGGGCGCTGCCCATGCGGCGGACGGTTATGCCAGAGCCACCGGTAAGGTCGGTGTCTGTCTGGCTACCAGCGGACCGGGAGCTACCAACTTAGTAACCGGTATTGCCACCGCCTATATGGACTCCGTACCCATGGTAGCCATTACGGCAAATGTAAACCTGCCGTTACTGGGCAAGGATACTTTCCAGGAAGTGGATATTGCGGGTGTTACCATGCCGATTACGAAACACGGTTATATTGTAAAGGATATCCGCATTCTGGCGGATACTATCCGGAAAGCGTTTAAGATTGCAAAGTCCGGCAGACCCGGACCGGTACTGGTGGACATCACCAAGGATGTAACCGCCGCAACCTATGAATACACACCGGAGAAACCGGAAGAAGCGGAAAAAATCAACCACTATACGAAAGAAGATTTGGAAAAAGCGGCAGAGCTTATCAATCAGGCAAAGAAGCCCTTTATTTACCTGGGCGGAGGCACCATTTTGTCCGGTGCTGCCAAAGAAGCAGCCGAGTTTGCGGAAAAGATTGACGCACCGGTATGCGATACCCTGATGGGTAAGGGCGGCTTTGACGGAACTGCCGAGCGTTATACCGGCATGATTGGTATGCACGGCACCAAGGCTTCCAATTTCGGCGTCAGCGAATGCGACCTTCTGATTGCATTGGGGGCGCGTTTCTCCGACCGTGTGATCGGAAATCCCGCAACCTTTGCCAAGAACGCCAAGGTTCTGCACATTGATATTGATGCGGCAGAAATCGATAAGAATATTCCGGCGTATGCCAGTGTAGTAGGCGATATGAAAGCCGTTCTTACGGATTTACTCCCCATGCTTGAGAAAAAAGAGCATAAAGAATGGATGGCACATATCAAAGAATTAAAAGAAAAATATCCCCTTAAGTACCACGAGGATGTTCTTTCCTGCCCGTACATCATGGAAGAAATCTATAAGGTGACGGAAGGAAAGGCAATCATTACTACGGATGTGGGGCAGCATCAGATGTGGGCGGCACAGTATTACAAATATACGGAGCCCAGAACCTTCCTGTCCTCCGGTGGTCTCGGTACCATGGGCTACGGACTGGGAGCCTGCATCGGCGCCAAGATGGGCAGACCGGATAAAATCTGTATTAATATCGGCGGTGACGGCTGCTTCCGTATGAATATGAACGAGCTGGCAACTGCAAGCCGTTACAAAATCCCCATTATCCAGGTGGTTATCAACAACCATGTACTGGGTATGGTGCGCCAGTGGCAGACTCTGTTTTACGGCCACAGATATTCCCAGACCGTGCTGGAGGATGCGGTGGACTTCTGTAAGGTGGCAGAGGGACTCGGCTGTACGGCAATCCGTATTACGAAAAAAGAAGAAGTGGAGCCGGCTCTGCGCAGGGCGCTTGCCGCAGACGGCCCGGTTGTGTTAGACTGCATGATACCCGAGGATGACAAGGTATTCCCCATGGTTCCTGCGGGAGCACCTATAAGTGATGCATTTGATGAGGATGACCTGAATAAGAAAAATGCATAATGAAGTAAAAAGAAATGCATAAAATGTACCATGAAGAAAAAGAATAAGTTTCCCGTAAAATCCCTATGCTTTTTTTGTATCTGCCTGCTTATATCCCTGTACTATATGACAGGGATATATTACAGGCAGAGTTTTGGCATGGGGAAATTTATTAATGGGGTTTATTGTACCGGAAAGTCAGTGGAAGAGATAAACAGCGAATTGACCGGGGAGTATAACGGCAGATCCTTTACCGTAACGGATTTATACGGAAATACCTATGAAATCCCGCTTTCTTCCGTAAATTATAAGGTTGACTATATGGGTCAACTTGAAATTGTCCAGAGCAGTCAATCAGTATTTCTGTGGGGAATAGAAGCCATTACCGGCGGAAATAAGAAGATTTCCCCGGAAATTTCTTTTTCCGAAGAGGCACTGCTTAAGGCTTTGGAGGAAAACGGTTTCTTTGCCAATAACCGGAAGGAACCGGTGCTGGAAATCCGGAAAGAACGGGCATATGTACTCTATGACGGCAGGAAGAATGCCCTGCAGGAAGAAAAAATGCGACAGGTTCTGACAGACAGTCTGCTTGCCGGTAACCTTTCCATAGATGTTTCGGAATGCTATGAGGATTTGCCCTATACGGCGGAAATGGAGGACACCCTTGCTGTTTGGAAAACGGTGGAAGCGTTCCAGAACCGTAGCCTGACCTATGACATGGGGGACGGGGATGTAGTGCTGACACCGGAAATCACAGCGGAATTTTTAATCTGCAATGGCGGAATATTTGCCATGGAAAACGGCTGGCCAGTGGTAAACGAAGAGGGCATCACCGCTTTCGTGGACAGCCTGGCGGCGGAGTACGATACCTACGGCAAAACGCATTTCTTTCATGCCACGAGAGGGGAAGACATAGAAATAGAAGGAGGCACCTACGGCAACGAGCTGGACAGGGAAGCGGAAATCGCTTTCTTAAAAGATTACTTCGGCAGTGCGGACCTTCAAACATCCTCCCGGGAAGAGGCTTTTGCGGACGAAAACCTGCAGCCCGGGCAGGATGCCTTACAGAGCGGAAACGGAAAGCATATCCCTGCTTATAAGAAACAGGCGTATGTGAGAGGAAAGAAGGACCTGCTTACCACCTATGTGGAAGTGGATATGGGAGAACAGAAGCTGTATTATTATGAAGAAGGCGTCTTAAAGCTGGAAACGGATGTGGTAACCGGCAACATGAGCCGGAAGTGGGACACACCGGCGGGCGTGAATTATGTGTACGGCAAGCAGAAAAACCGCACCTTACGAGGCCCGGGATACGCCACACCGGTGAATTACTGGATGCCTGTCAACGGCAATATCGGTCTGCATGATGCCACCTGGCGGAGGGAATTCGGTGGGGAAATTTACTTAAAAAGCGGTTCCCACGGCTGCATTAATATGCCGAAGGACAAAGCGGGCGAGCTTTACGACATGGTGGTAATCGGCACACCCGTGGTAATGTTTTACTGATTTTGGAAAATAATTTATCCATGCAGTTGACTAAAGCGTCCGAAAAGTTTACAATAAGGAAATGCTGATGTGTATTTTTATACAGAAAGCCATTTACATAAAATGAGGAGGTAGTAACCGTGCGAGTTTACAATTTTTCAGCAGGTCCGGCAGTATTACCGGAAGAAGTGTTACAGGAAGCAGCAGATGAAATGTTAGATTATCAGGGCAGTGGCATGTCCGTGATGGAAATGAGCCATCGATCTAAAACCTATGAGAAAATCATCAGGGAAGCTGAAGCTGATTTAAGAGACCTGATGAATATTCCGGATAATTATAAAGTGCTCTTTTTACAGGGCGGTGCAAGTTCACAGTTCGCCATGATTCCCATGAATCTGATGAAGAACAAGGTTGCTGATTATATTGTAACCGGCCAGTGGGCAAAGAAGGCATACCAGGAAGCATGCATTTACGGCAAAGCCAACAAGATTGCATCCAGTGAAGACAAGACCTTCTCTTACATACCGGATTGCTCCGATTTACCCATCAGCGAAGATGCGGACTATGTTTATATCTGTGAAAACAATACCATTTACGGAACCAAGTTCAAGACCCTTCCCAATACCAAGGGTAAGCCCCTGGTAGCAGATGTGTCTTCCTGCTTCTTATCCGAGCCCGTGGACGTAACCAAATACGGTGTTATCTACGGCGGTGTCCAGAAGAACATCGGACCGGCAGGCGTGGTTATCGTTATCATCAGGGAAGACCTGATTACCGAGGATGTTCTGCCCGGCACACCGACCATGTTCAAGTATAAAATCCATGCAGACAACGGTTCCATGTACAACACACCGCCTGCATACGGCATTTATATCTGCGGCAAGGTATTCAAGTGGTTAAAGAAGCGCGGCGGCCTTGCAGCCATGAAGGAATATAACGAAAAGAAAGCCAAGGTTCTGTATGATTTCTTAGACGAAAGCAAGCTCTTCAAGGGCACTGTCAGAAAAGAAGACCGTTCCTTAATGAATGTTCCTTTCGTAACGGGAAGTGAAGAACTGGATGCCAAATTTGTAAAGGAAGCAACCGAAGCCGGCTTTGTCAACTTAAAGGGACACAGAACCGTCGGTGGTATGCGTGCAAGCATCTACAATGCAATGCCCATTGAAGGCGTGGAGAAGCTTGTAGAGTTCATGAAAGAATTTGAAAAAAACAATGCCTAATTGAGAAAGGTCTGGATAGAAAAATGTTTCAGTATTATTGCTTAAATCCCATTTCCAAAGTGGGTCTTGATAATTTCAGCACAGATTATGCAAAGACAGAGGATATTAACAGTGCGGAAGGTGTTCTCGTAAGAAGCGCTTCCATGCATGAGATGGAGCTTCCCGACAGCCTGCTTGCCGTAGCAAGAGCCGGAGCCGGTGTCAACAACATTCCTCTGGACAAATGTGCGGAAAAGGGTATCGTGGTATTTAACACACCCGGTGCCAATGCCAACGGCGTAAAAGAACTGGTTTTTGCGGGCATGCTGCTTGCAGCCAGAGATGTAGTAGGCGGTATCGAATGGGTAAAGGAAAATGCTTCCGATGAAAATATTGCAAAGACTGCCGAAAAAGAAAAGAAGAATTTTGCGGGTACCGAGCTTGCCGGCAAGAAATTAGGTGTAATCGGACTTGGAGCCATCGGTGTTAAGGTAGCTAATACTGCCAGACATTTCGGCATGGAGGTGTACGGCTACGACCCTTACCTTTCCGTAAATGCAGCATGGAACTTAAGCAGAGATGTAAAGCATGTGCTGAATGTGGAAGAAATTTACAAAAACTGTGATTTTATTACCATTCATGTGCCTCTGTTAGATTCTACAAAGGGTATGATCAACAAAGAAGCCATCGGTATGATGAAGGACGGCATTATTCTCCTTAACTTTGCAAGAGACCTTCTGGCAAACGAGCAGGACGTGCTGGACGCCATCGAAAGCGGCAAGGTACGCAGGTATGTATCCGATTTCCCCAATGCCACCACAGCAGGCAAAAAGGGATGCATCGTCATTCCACACCTGGGCGCTTCCACCGAAGAGTCCGAGGACAACTGTGCAGTAATGGCAGTACAGGAAATGATGGATTATCTGGAAAACGGCAACATCCGCAACAGTGTAAACTATCCCAACTGCGATATGGGCGTCTGCGCACAGGCAGGAAGAATTGCTATCTTCCACAAGAATATTGCCAACATGATCGGTAAGTTCACCTCCTGCTTAGGCGACAACGGCATCAACATTACCGATATGACCAACAAATCCAGAGGAGAAGTGGCTTATACCATGATTGATGTGGAGAGCACCCCTACCAGGGACATTGTGGACAGTCTCGGCGCAATTGACGGTGTATTCCGTGTAAGAGTAGTGAAATAAGGAAACGGTTATAAGCCATAGACAGTACAAAACATGAAAAAGCAAAAACCTCAGGTACAAAAAGTACCTGAGGTTTTTTTAGTTAAATAAAAAAGGATTGCCGTCGGGACCTATGCCGTCAATGCCTTTTAATACGGTATTGTTAGAAAGAAGAGCCGCCTCGCTCTGCAAATCCATGTAGCGGACCAGTACGTCTTCTACGGAAACACCCTGTTCGGCAGCAATTTCCTCCATAATGGGACGGAGCTTGTCCAAAAGCTGCGCAGGCATCTGTACCTTTTGGGGACCCATGTCTTTTTTCAGGTTTTCTTTATATTTATTGATGCGGGATAAAAATTTTCTGTCATCTGCGGTCATTGATTTCACCTCTTTTCCCCGATATTTTATCATACATTGTCTTGTGGTGTATAGGTATTTTTGCTAAAATAAAAGTATTAAACAGTAGGAGGAATGGCTGATGGCGACAATAAGACCTTTTGCGGCGCTGCGTCCTGCCGACGGTATGGCGGAAAAGATAGCGGCATTGCCGTATGATGTATATAACCGGAAAGAAGCAAAGGAGGCAGTGAAGGATGCACCTCATTCGTTTCTTAGGATTGATCGTGCGGAGACTACTCTGCCGGATGACGTGGATACCTATGATGAACGGGTGTACAAAAGAGCGAAGGAGCTTCTTACCGAACAGGTGGAGAAGGGCGAATATATAACAGAGGACAAGCCCTGTTTTTATCTGTATGAGCTTGTGATGAACGGCAGAAGCCAGACCGGTGTGGTAGGCTGTGCCTCCATTGACGACTATTGCAGCAATGTCATTAAAAAGCATGAAAATACCCGCGCGGATAAAGAGGAAGACCGTATCCGCCATGTGGATACCTTAAGCGCCCAGACCGGTCCCATCTTTCTGGCATACCGGGACAGAGCGGATTTGCAGGCGCTGATTAAAAAAGGAAAAGAAGAAAAGCCCCTTTATGATTTTACCGCAGAGGACGGCATTACCCACAGGGTATACCGGATTGCGGATGAAGGCATGCAGGAGGAAATAGCCCGGATTTTTAAGGAGATGGACAGCCTTTATATTGCGGACGGTCATCACAGGGCGGCTTCCGCTGTAAAGGTGGGTTTAAAAAGAAGAGCCGAACACCCGGATTACACCGGTGAAGAGGAGTTTAATTATTTTCTTTCCGTAGTGTTTCCTGACAGTGAACTGATGATTATGGACTACAATCGTGTGGTGAAGGACTTAAACGGTCTTACCCCGGAAGCATTTCTTTCCGCTGTTGAAAAATGCTTTACAGTGGAAGAAAAAGGCACGGAACCGGTGAAACCGGCAGAAAAAGGCGAAGTGGGCATGTATCTGGACGGAAAGGGCTATCTTCTTACCGTAAAAGAAGAGTACCAAAGCGATGATCCTGTGAAGGGGCTGGATGTTTCCCTGCTGCAGGACTATCTGCTTTCCCCAATACTCGGTATCGGGGACCCCAAGACCGACAAACGGATAGATTTCGTGGGAGGCATCCGGGGACTGAAAGAGTTAAAGAAACGTACGGAAAGCGACTGCAGAGTGGCATTTTCCATGTATCCCACATCTATTGGGGAGCTGTTTTCCGTAGCGGATGCAGGACTGCTCATGCCGCCCAAATCCACATGGTTT
The DNA here is from genome assembly GCA_000434615.1 of Clostridium sp. CAG:510. Taxonomy (GTDB): domain Bacteria; phylum Bacillota; class Clostridia; order Lachnospirales; family Lachnospiraceae; genus Acetatifactor. Next base: position 147,554 of record FR880832.1, on the reverse strand, counting down.
GAGCCGAAGTTAAGAAGCGGACTGTTTATACATACTTTTTAGAATACTTACCTGGGAGGGGCAATATGACAAAGAAATTATATAAAATGATGAACTGGCCTGTGATAGAGGAGATTATTTATTCGGAGTCGCAGGATCCGCATGCAACATTGGGACCGCATGTACAGGGGAACGGCACACTGATTCAGGCATTTTTCCCGGGAGCACAAAAGGTGACCCTGCAGCTTACAAAGGATATGGCGGAAAAAGAAATGGAGCTTGCGGATGACGACGGATTTTTTGCAGTCTGGTTGCCTGTCAAGAATGTGGGAGCATACCGGTACATTGTGTCCTATGAAAACGGCAGTGTGGAAACCATGCAGGATGCCTATCGCCACGAATGTCTGATTACGGCGGAGGATGAGGAAAAATTCGCAATGGGCGTACATTATACGGTTTATGAAAAGTTAGGCGCCCATCCCTTGAACTTAGACGGAGAGGACGGCGTGTATTTTGCCGTGTGGGCACCGAATGCCCTGCGTGTGAGCACTGTGGGGGATTTCAATCATTGGGACGGCAGAGTGCACCAGATGAGAAAGCTTCCCAGCGGTATTTTTGAAATCTTTATCCCGGGCGTAAAGGCGGGGGATAACTACAAATACGAAATCAAACTGAAAACCGGACTGACGTATCTGAAAGCCGACCCTTACGGCAATGCGGCGCAGCTCCGCCCGGAAACGGCATCGGTGGTAGCGGATTTGCGGAACTTTAAGTGGGAAGATAAAGAGTTTATCAAAAAGAGAAAGGCCTTCCAGAAGGAAAATGCGCCCATCAGTGTATACGAACTGTATCTGGGCAGCTTCCTTGCACCAAAGGATGACGAAGAATATGCCAATTACCGGGAAATTGCGGACAAGCTGATTCCCTATGTAAAGGAAATGGGCTATACCCATGTGGAGCTGATGCCGGTTATGGAGCATCCCTTAGATGCATCCTGGGGCTATCAGGTTATCGGTTATTATGCGCCGACCGCCAGATACGGCACGCCCGAGGACTTCATGTATTTTGTGAACGAGCTGCACAAAGCGGGCATCGGCGTGATTCTGGACTGGGTACCGGCGCACTTCCCGCGAGATATTTACGGGCTGTCCTCCTTTGACGGCACCTGCCTGTACGAGAACCCGGACGAACAGAGACGTTCCCATCCGCACTGGGGTACCCTGGTATTTGACTACGGCAGACCGGAGGTTTCCAACTATCTGATTGCCAATGCACTGTTCTGGGTGGAAAAATTCCATGCGGACGGTATCCGTATGGATGCGGTGGCTTCCATGCTGTATCTGGATTACGGCAGAAATCCGGGCGAATGGACGGCAAATATTTACGGCGGCAATGAAAACTTAGAGGCAGTGGAGCTGATTAAGCACTTAAATTCCATGATGGGCAAGAGAAATCCCGGTGTATTGCGTATCGCGGAGGAAAGCACGGCATGGCCCATGGTAACGGGCAGCCTTGAAGACGGCGGACTGGGCTTTGATCTGAAGTGGAATATGGGCTGGATGAATGATTATCTGGATTATATCAAGTATGACCCGTATTTCAGAAGCCATCATCACAGCGAGCTGACCTTCAGCATGATTTATGCATACAGTGAGAAGTTCATGCTGGTATTCTCCCATGACGAAGCCGTACACGGCAAGTCCTCCATGCTGGGCAAAATGCCCGGGGAGCGGGAGCAGAAATTTGCCAACCTACGTCTGACCTATGCGTACATGTTCACCCATCCCGGCAGAAAGCTTTTATTTATGGGACAGGATATCGGCGAATTTTCCGAATGGAACGAGATGCGCCAGACGGAATGGGAGCTGTTAAAATATCCCGACCACAAGGGCATGGCGGCGCTGGTGAAAAAATTAAATGAACTCTACACCACAAAGCCCGCCCTGTATGAGTGGGATGACAAGCCGGAAGGCTTTGCCTGGATAAACAGCATAAACAGTACGGAAAATCTGCTCACCTTTCTGAGAAAAACCAGAAAGAAGGAAAGTCTTCTTGTGGTGGCGGCCAATTTCTCCGGCGTGGAAAAGCAGGTAAAAATCGGTGTGCCGTATGAAGGCAGCTACAAGGAGATTTTAAATACGGATGCAGAGGAATTCGGCGGCAGCGGCATGATAAACAAGCGCGCCAAGAGAGCGGTAAAGAAGGAATGGGACGACAGGCCCTACTCCGTATCCATTACGCTGGCTCCTTTGTCCGTAAGTATTTTGGAGTTTCGTCCGGCAAATAAGACCGGAGAAAAAGACAGATAACAGAAAGGGTTGAACGGATATGAATACGATGACAGGAATTTTTCTTACCGCCACACTGGAAGATGAGTGGCAACAGGTTACAAAGCAGGCATCCGTTTTTGAAAAATTCTTTGAAACCCTGCCGGAAAAGGCGCTTTCTTTAGGTATCCGCATTGTGCTTGCCATCCTTGCCTTTATGATTGGAGCCCAGATTATCAAGTTAGTGCGCAGAATCGTAAAGAAGTCCATGACAAAGGCAAAAGCGGATGTGGGAGTCATCCAGTTTACGGACTCTTTTGTGAAAGTGGCATTATATATGCTTCTGGTATTTCTCATTGCGGGAAGCTTCGGCGTGGATGCCGCCAGCATCGTGGCAGTGCTCGGTTCCGCCGGTGTGGCAATCGGTCTTGCCATTCAGGGCAGTTTGTCCAACTTCGCAGGCGGTGTGCTGATTTTGCTTCTAAAGCCCTTTAAGGTGGGAGATTACATTGTGGAGGACAACAAGGGAAACGAGGGAACCGTAACGGAAATCCAGCTTTTTTACACCAAGCTTACCACCTATGACAATAAGGTGATTATTCTTCCCAACGGTACACTGGCAAATACCAGTATGACCAATGTGACGGAAAAAGCGAAGAGGCGTCTGGATGTGCCGGTGGGCGTTGCCTACGACACGGACTTAAGGGAAGCCAAGAAGGTGCTGACGGAGCTGTTGAAGGAAGACCCGGCTACCCTTAAAAAAGAAGAGATGTTTGTCTACGTGGATGAACTGGGCGACTCTGCAGTGAAGCTCTGCCTGCGCTGCTGGGTAAAGCAGGAGGACTACTGGCAGACCAGGTGGAGACTGACGGAACGGGTGAAATACACCCTGGATGAAGCCGGTATTTCCATTCCCTTCCCGCAGATTGACGTACATCAGAAATAAACAATAAAAGACTCCGGCGGACAGATGCCGGAGTTTTTGCAACAAAAAAAGATGCCGGAAAGCATCTTTTTTTAAAGCTGAAAATGGGACTCGAACCCACGACCCCTTCATTACGAGTGAAGTGCTCTACCAACTGAGCTATTTCAGCAGAAATACAACAAAAATTATTATACTGGGTAAACGGAAAAAAAGCAACCACAAATTTTATGTAAACCGGAATTATTTGATTCCGGTTTTCTTTTTATAGAAGTGCTCGGCATAGCCGATGGATAGATACAGCCCCATGGCAATGAGGCAGAGAAGAATAATAGAGGTGATAACCATGTGCATCTGAAACACCTGGGAACCATAGATGATTAAATAGCCGAGTCCGCGTCTGGCAGCCAGAAATTCGCCGATAATGACGCCGACAAGGGCAAGACCGATGTTCACCTTCATAGTGCTTAAAACCGTAGGAATACTGGCTGGCAGAACCACTTTTGTAAAGGCATCCTTTTTACTGCCGCCGAGGGTGTAGATCAGGGTGATTTTTTCCGCATCCACGCTCTTAAAACCGGTATACAGGCTGATGATGGAGCCGAACACGGCAACGGAGATACCCGCAACCACGATGGTAAGACTGCCGGTGCCCAGCCATACGATAAAAAGAGGAGCAAGTGCGGATTTCGGCAGGCTGTTTAAGACAACCAGATACGGCTCGAGGATTTCTGAGATGCCCTCCGAGTACCAGAGCAGGGTGGCGGTCAGCATACCGAATAAAAATACAAGTAAAAAGCTGATAATGGTTTCATAGAGTGTGATGCCGATGTGGAGAAAGAGATTTTTTTCCGTAACCAGTTCCAACAGGCAGGTAAGCACCCGGGAGGGGCTGGAAAAGAAAAAGGCGTCTATCCGCTTAAGGTCGGCAGCAAGCTCCCAGACAGTTAAAAATAAGAGAAAAATCGTAAGGCGGCACAGGGTGATTTTATTGTGGTATCTTTTGTGCTCCTTCACATAGGCTTCCTGTGTGGAAAGCTGTGTGTGTGCGGATTCAGGTTTCATCTGTCATCGCCTCCCATAATAAATTGAAATAATATTTGAATTCAGGAGCATTTCTGGCAGCTAACGGGGTGTGGTCGGTCAGGGTAAGATGAATGGGAATGTCGAAGCGCACCGTAGTGGGACGGCTTCCTAAAATCAGTACCCGGTCGGCTAAACTGATGGCTTCGGAAAGGTCGTGGGTAATAAGCAGCGCGGTTTTCTTTTTGCTGCGGATAATTTCGCAGATATCGGCGGAAACCATAAGTCTTGTCTGATAGTCTAAGGCACTGAATGGTTCATCCAAAAGCAGAAGCTCCGGGTTTAAGGCAAGGGTACGGATTAAAGCGGCACGCTGTTTCATGCCGCCGGACAGTTCGCTGGGTTTTTTGTCCTTAAAGCGGTACAGACCGTAATCCTGCATCATCTGCAGGACGGCGGAGGTGTTTTCAGGCGTCCGACTGCCGGTGATTTCCAGTCCCAGCACGGCATTTTCGTAGACACTGCGCCATTCCAAAAGGTGGTCTCGCTGCAGCATATACCCGATTTTCGGCGATTTTCCGGAAATATCGTCCGAATGGAAAATGATTTCCCCGCTTTCCGGCCTTAAAAGCCCGTAGATAACGGACAGAAGAGTGGATTTTCCGCAGCCGCTGGGGCCTACCATGGCGACAAATTCACCGGAATTTATGGAGAAGCTGACATCCTTAAGCGCCGGTGTTTCCCCCTGCAGACTGTGGTAGGAATAACAGATATTTTTTGCTTCCAGCAGAGGCTTTGGCATAGCTATCATCCTCTTTGTTTTATTCTTATTTTATGTATGCAAAGGGAAAGGGTGTAAGGTTATTGCATAAAATACAAAATTATGGTACTATCAAGTTTAGATTTAATTTGCGGAGGACAAAGCTATGGCACAGTTATGGGGCGGACGTTTTACCAAAGCCACCGAACAGAAAGTATTTGATTTTAATGCATCCATTTCCTTTGACAAAAATCTCTTTACCCAGGACGTGGAAGGAAGCATTGCACATGCCGTTATGCTTGGAAAACAGGGCATTCTCACCGTAGAAGAGAAGGATGCCATTGTAAAGGGACTGGCAGGCATCAGGGAGGACGTAGAGGCAGGAAAGCTTGCCATAGACGAAACACAGGAGGACATCCACAGCTTTGTGGAGGCTACCCTGATAGAGCGTATTGGTGACACCGGAAAGAAGCTGCATACCGGACGCAGCCGCAACGACCAGGTGGCGCTGGACATGAGACTTTATACAAGAGCCCATGTCGTGGAAACGGACAACCGCTTAAAAGAGCTTCTGCACGTTATCTTACATACCATGGAGGAAAATCTGGAGACATACATGCCCGGTTTCACCCATTTGCAGAAGGCACAGCCGGTTACCCTGGCGCATCACTACGGTGCTTATTTTGAAATGTTCAAGCGGGACAGACTCCGCTTAAAGGATATTTATGCCCGCATGAATTACTGCCCGCTGGGCGCAGGCGCGCTGGCAGGCACCACCTATCCTTTAGACAGAAATTATACCGCATCCCTGCTTGGCTTTGAGGGTCCTACCTTAAACAGCATGGATTCCGTTTCCGACAGAGATTACCTGATTGAATATCTGGCGGCGCTTTCTACCATTATGATGCATTTATCCCGTTTTTCCGAGGAAATCATTATCTGGAATTCCAACGAATACGGCTTTGTGGAAATCGACGATGCCTATTCCACCGGAAGCAGCATCATGCCGCAGAAGAAAAACCCCGACATTGCGGAACTGGTAAGAGGCAAAACGGGCCGTGTATACGGAGCACTGATGTCCTTACTTACTACCATGAAAGGCCTTCCTTTAGCATACAATAAAGATATGCAGGAGGATAAGGAACTGACCTTCGACGCCATCCGTACCGTGGAAAACTGTCTGGAACTGTTTACCGGCATGCTGTCTACCATGAAGTTTAAGAAGGACACCATGGAACGCAGTGCGGTAAAGGGCTTTACCAATGCGACGGATGCAGCCGACTATTTAGTAAACCACGGCGTACCTTTCCGGGATGCCCACGGTATTATCGGCAGACTGGTGCTGTACTGCATCGATAAAAACAAGAGTATTGACGAACTGGGCATTGACGAGCTTCGCACTTTCAGCGACAAATTTGAGCCTGATGTGTACGATGCCATCAGCTTAAAGACCTGTGTGGAGAAGAGACTGACCTTCGGTGCACCGGGACCTTCCATGATGAAGGATGTTATTGCTCTGAACCGGAAGTACCTCGAAGAGGCATAAATACGTTTTTTATTTAATTTTAAATAAACAAGAAGAGGAGACTATTATGAGCGAGAAACTGAAAGTAGGTATTTTAGGCGGAACCGGTATGGTGGGACAGAGATTTATTTCTCTCCTGGAGAATCATCCCTGGTTTGAAGTAACCACCATTGCAGCAAGCCCCCGTTCAGCAG
>FR880832.1:124961-140853 GCA_000434615.1 Clostridium sp. CAG:510 | reverse complement strand
CAGCAGGAAAGACATACGAGGAGGCAGTCGGAGACCGTTGGAAAATGACCACGCCCATGCCCGAAGCCGTGAAGAAAATCATGGTTATGAATGTCAATGAGGTAGAAAAAGTAGCATCACAGGTGGATTTCGTATTCAGCGCCGTAGACATGACCAAAGAAGAAATCAAGGCGATTGAAGAGGCTTATGCCAAGACCGAAACCCCTGTTGTTTCCAATAACAGCGCACACAGATGGACACCGGATGTTCCCATGGTGGTTCCCGAAATCAACCCGGAGCATATGAAGGTTATCGAATTCCAGAAGAAGAGACTGGGTACCGAGAGAGGCTTTGTAGCCGTAAAACCCAACTGCTCCATCCAGAGCTACGCACCGGTTCTTACCGCATGGAAGGAATTTGAACCTTATGAAGTAGTGGCTACCACTTATCAGGCAATCTCCGGCGCCGGAAAGACCTTTAAAGACTGGCCGGAAATGGTAGGAAACATTATTCCTTACATCGGCGGTGAAGAAGAAAAGTCCGAGAAGGAGCCCTTAAGAATCTGGGGTGAAATCAAAGACGGCGTTATCGTACCGGCAGAGAGCCCTGTTATTACCTGCCAGTGCATCCGTGTACCGGTACTTAACGGACACACCGCAGCCGTATTTGTTAAATTTAAGAAGAAACCCACCAAAGAGCAGTTAATCGAGAAGCTGGTAAACTTCAAGGGACTTCCCCAGGAGCTTGCACTTCCCAGCGCACCGAAGCAGTTCATCCAGTATCTGGAAGAGGACAATCGTCCCCAGGTAGCTCTGGATGTGGATTTTGAAAACGGTATGGGCATCAGCGTAGGCAGACTTCGTGAAGACACCGTATACGACTGGAAGTTCGTAGGACTTTCCCACAATACCGTAAGAGGCGCCGCAGGCGGAGCCGTTCTCTGTGCAGAGCTGTTAAAGGCGCAGGGTTATATCACCAAAAAATAAAACGTAACTTAAGGGAGGCATTATGATTAAGGAGAAGCAGACCGAGTTCCTGAACACAAAAAATGAGGAATATCCGGGACGGGATAAACTGTTCCGGATGGTTTGTGACACCTCACATAATGCCTTTTTATATTACAATTTTAAGAAGGACGAAGTCATTACCATCGGCAACTGGGACGCTGCTTTTCCCTACATGGTAAAATCCGGAGAGGAGCTTTTACTCCTTTTAAGGGAAGTGCCGGAAGAGGAAAGGGACTCTCTTAAAAATGCTCTTTTCCCGGAAGACAACGGAGAAGAACGTGATTTTACGGAATGCCGCTTAAACAACGGCAGAACCTGGCTTTCCTTTGAGAGCCGGGTCCTTTACGACAAAGAAAAAAATCCGGTGGATAAAATGATCTGCGTAAAGGATATTACCCGTTTTAAAAACCAGCAGGAAGAACTGGAATACCTGTCCTATTACGACAACCAGACCGCTCTTTTCAACCGCAACTATTTTGTAAAGCTTCTGGGTGACATGGTAAAAAAAGCGGAAGAGGAACAGGTGATTGTCAGTGTTCTGATTGTGGACATTGACGACTTTAGGAAAATCAACGACGGTCTCGGTATGCTGGTAGGCGACGAAGTTATCCAGCAGTGCGGACAGTTCTTAGGGATATTTTCCAGTGATAAATGCATTACCTGCCACATGAACAGTGATATTTTCTGTATGGCTGTCTATGATCCTGTGGGGGACAGAAGTGTAGAGAGTATTTATCATAAAATTCAGGAGAGGATGGCAAAGGGCTTTGTACTTAGTGACGGCACGGACATTCATCTGACCGTCAGTATTGGTGTGGCAGAGTATCCGGAAGCCTCCCAGTCCGTTTTAGAGCTGATTAACTGTGCGGAAATTGTCATGTTCAAGGCAAAATCCGGCGGCAAATCCTCTATCCAGTATTTTGATGCCCCCATTCTGCAGGACTTTTTACAGAAGGCAAGCATTGAAAACCAGTTAAAGGAAGCTATATTCAACAATAATTTCTGTCTGTATTTCCAGCCGCAGTATTACACGAACGGAGAAAAGCTCCGCGGCGTGGAAGCACTTATCCGCTGGAGAAATCAGGAAAATAAAATGATCAGCCCGTCCGTTTTTATTCCCATTGCGGAAAAGAACGGCGCCATTATACCCATTGGCGGCTGGGTTATTGAAGAAAGTATACGGCAGTATGCAAAGTGGAGAGCCGAGTACGGCGTTTCCATGATTATGTCCATCAATATATCCGCGGTACAGTATAAACGCAAGGATTTTGTAAATAAACTGATGGAAATCATTCACACGTACGGAGTGGACCCGAAGGAAATCGAAATTGAAATCACGGAGAGCATCCTGATTGACGATTTCGCAGATGTAAAGGGAAAACTCATGCAGCTCAGGGAATATGGTATCCGTATTTCCCTGGATGATTTCGGAACCGGTTATTCTTCCCTGTCTTACTTAAACGGTCTGCCCATAGACACTTTGAAAATCGACAAGAGCTTTGTGGACAGAGTCATGACGGACCGTTCCACCCGCATTATCATGGAGTCCGTGATTACCATGGTAAACAAGTTAGGCTACGAGACCATCGCAGAGGGTGTGGAGGAAGAAGAACAGCTTAATTACATGAAAGAAATCGGCTGCCATATTATCCAGGGCTATTATCTGGGAAAACCCATGCCCGGGGATGATCTGGAAAAGCTGTTACAGGAAATGGCAAAACGAGAGGGTAAATAATCTATGCTGCTTAACAGGGGTATGGAAGCTGCACAATTAAATCAGTATTATAACCGCCCTGGAAGCGGCATGGTGGTGGTTTACGGACAGAAGGGCATTGGCAAAACCTCTTTAATCCGGGAGTTTGTCCAGGATAAGCCTCATGTTTATTATCTGGCAAGGTCCTGCTCGGAACGGGAACAGATTTACCGGTGGGGAGAGGAGCTGAAGGCTTACTACGGCATAAGTGGCGGATGCCTTTCCTACGAAGATATTTTTTATTCTATACAACATGCGGGAAGCGGAAAAAGGGTTCTTGTCATCGATGAATTCCAGAACATCTTAAAAGCCGATTCCACATTCTTTCCTTCTTTGTATCAATTCTTGAAGAACCCGTCAAAAAAAGAATTTCTGGTTGTCCTGTGTTCTTCATCGGTCTGTTTTGTGGAAAACAATATGATAAAAAAGATGGGAGAGGCTGCTCATGGATTGCGCGGTCTTCTTAAACTGCGCAAATTACGTTTTACGGATCTGCGGCAGTATTTTCCGGCATACGACCTGAAGCAGTGCATCTGTCTGTATGCATTGCTGGACGGACTGCCGGGACTCTGGAAGCACATTGACACCACCCTTTCCGTCAAGGAAAATGTTGTACGGAACATGCTTGATACGGACGGCTTTTTCTTAAGAGAGGCGATGAGTGAGGTGTCAGAGGAGCTGCGGGAAACGGCAGTATACAATACGATTCTGACCGGGCTTGCGGAAGGGCGGAATACCTTGCAGGAGCTCTATTCGCATACCGGATTTTCCAGAGCGAAAATCAGTGTGTACTTAAAGAGTCTGATGGAGCTGGAATTAGTGGAAAAGGTATTTTCTTTTGATACGGAAGGACATGCCAACACGAAAAAAGGCTATTACCGGATAAAAAGCCACCTGGTGGATTTTTATTACCGTTTTGTATATCCACACGCAAGCGATGCGGAGCTTTTGAGCGGGAAAGCATTTTATGAGAAATATATCGAAAAGGATTTCCGGGCATTTGTGGATGTGCATTTCAAGGAAATCTGCCGGGAGTATATGGAAGGGGAAAATACGGCGGGAAAGCTGCCGTTTGCTTTAACGAAAATCGGCGAATGGATTGGCAAGCAGGGCTGTGTGGACATTGTAGGCAGCACAGAAGGAGAGAACTGCTTAATCGGAGCCTGCTTCTTTATGCCCATGGTCACCTATGAACTTTACGAAGAGCTGCTTTTAGCGGCAAAACAGGCAAAAATTGCCTACAGCTATATCTATTTGTTTGGAATAGACCGTTTTGATGGAAAACTCCTGCTGGAGGCAAGGGTGAAAAAGAACATCAGACTGGTGAATTTAGGAGAATAAGTTTGGGAAAAGCATTGATTATAACGGAGAAACCATCCGTGGCGCAGGAATTTGCCAAAATCTTAAAGGTATCCGGCAGACAGAACGGATATCTGGAAAACGAGTCCTACGTGATTACCTGGTGCGTGGGGCATCTGGTGGAGATGGTATATCCCGAAGAATACGACAGTAAATATAAAAAGTGGAAATTAGAGGATTTGCCGTTTCTGCCGAAGGACTATAAATACGGTGTGATTAAAAGCGTCAGCGGTCAGTACGATGTGGTGCATAAAATGCTTCACAGAGAGGATATTGATACCGTTTACTGGGCGGGGGATGCCGGAAAAGAAGGACAGACCATTGAGGAAAACATCCGTAACTTCGGCGGCGTAAGAGAAGGCATGCAGGAGCTGCGTGTGTGGATTGACTCCCAGACGGAGGAGGAAATCCTGCGCGGCATCAAAGAGGCAAAGCCCATGCGGGAATATGCCAATTTAGGCAAATCCGGCATCATGCGCACCATTGAGGACTATGCCATGGGCATCAATTTTTCCAGAGCCATGTCCGTGAAATACGGCAATCTCTTAAACGATGCGGCGGGGACGAAAAGCTATACCGCCATAGCGGTCGGCAGAGTTATGACCTGTGTTTTGGGAATGGTGGTTATCAGGGAGCGGGAAATCCGCAACTTTATTGAAACCCCATTTTACCGCATTGTGGGAAAATTTACGGATGCGGAAATCGAAGCGGAATGGAAGACCACGGAGGAGTCGGCGTACTATGCCTCCCCGCTTTTATATAAGGAAAACGGTTTTGCAAAGGAAGAGGATGCAAAGGCCTTTTTGGAAAGCCTTGCCGGGAAAGAAGCCCGGGTATCCTCCATTGAAAAGGGCATCAGCAAAAAGAAAGCGCCGCTTTTGTTTAACTTAGCGGAGCTGCAGGCGGAGTGCGCCAAGCGGTTTAAGATAAGCCCGGACGAAACCCTGCAGATTGCACAGGATTTATACGAAAAGAAGCTGACCACATACCCCAGAACGGATGCCCGTGTACTGTCGAGTGCCGTTGCAAAGGAAATCAGTAAAAACGTAAGCAGGCTAAAAGGGTATGAGCCGGTCAGCCAATTTGTCAATGCCATTATGCAGAGTGGCACGTACCGGAGTATCGGCAGATCGGCGTATACGGATGACTCCAAGATTACCGACCATTATGCCATTATTCCCACGGGACAGCTTACGGAATTAAATTCCGTAAACGGTCTGCACAGACAGGTGTATGACCTGATTGTGAGACGTTTCTTAAGCATTTTTTACCCGCCTGCGGAATACCAGACTGTGAAATTCATTGCCAAAATAGAAAAGGAGTCTTTCTTTGCCGGCGGTAAAATCTTAAAGTCCCCCGGTTATCTTTGCGTTTTAGGAAAAGAAGCGGCGGAAGAGAAGGACGAGGACGGCGGCGAAAAGGAAGAAGGCACCAATGCGAAAATGCTTCTTGCAATGATAGAAAAGCTGTCGGAAAACGATGTAGTGCCCGTGAAGGGCATGGACATTAAAGAGGGCAAGACCTCGCCGCCCAAGCGGTATACCTCCGGTTCCATGGTGCTTGCCATGGAAAATGCGGGACAGCTTATTGAGGACGAAGAACTGCGTGCCCAGATTAAGGGCTCCGGCATCGGCACCTCCGCAACCAGAGCGGAGATTATCAAGAAGCTGGTGCGGGTAGGGTATCTTAACCTGAACCGTAAATCCCAGGTACTGACGCCTACCATACTGGGAGAAATGATTTTTGAAACCGTCAGCATGACGGTGCCGGAGTTGTTAAACCCCAAGATGACGGCATCCTGGGAAAAGGGACTGGACGGCATCACCAGGGGCACCGTGGATATGGGTGAGTACCGGGCAAAGTTAGAGGATTTTATCCGTAGGGAAACCCTTTCCATGGCGCAGACCGATAGGAAGCAGGAACTGATTAAGAGGATACAGCCCCTTACCGGCAGGGAGTCAAGAGGTGCTGCCGCCAGGAAAAAGCTGGGTATCAAATGTCCCTTATGCGACGGGGAAGTGGAAACCACACCCTTCGGTTACGGCTGCAGCAATTACCGGACAAACGGCTGCAAATTTTCCATCGGCACCATTGCCGGCAGGGATTTGACGGAAGAAGAGGTAACGAAGCTTTTAACGGAAGGAAAGACGGAAATCTTAAACGGCTTTGTTTCCAAGTTAAAGAAGAAGTTTTCCGCAGCCCTTATCTACAAAAAGGATGAGAACGGCATACCCTCCATCCAGTTTGATTTTTCCGGCAATGTGCCGGACGTGCTGGAAGGCGTTGCCTGTCCGGTCTGCGGAGAGTCCATAGAAATCATGCCTTACGGCTACACCTGCCGCAGACACCGGGAAAACCCGGAGGCATGTTATTTTTCCATCGGCAAGATTGCCGAGAAGCAGCTCTCGAAGCAGGATGTAACGGAGCTTATAAAGAACGGACACACCCAGACACTCCGGGGATTTAAGTCCAAGAACGGCAAGAAATTCGATGCGGTGCTGATCCTTACGGAAGAGGATGGCAGAAAGAAGCTAAAGTTTGACTTTGAGCATGTGGAAGCCAAGAAGGTGAAGGATGCGGTCTGCCCCCTATGCGGCGGTGAAATACTGGTGGCGCCCTTCGGTTATGCCTGTGCCAACAGAAGCCGGGATGGAAAGGAAGGCTGCAGCTTTGCCATCGGCAGGATTGCGGAAAAAGACCTCACGGAAAGCAATGTGCGGGAGCTTCTTACCACCGGAAAGACCGGTACCATCCGCGGTTTCAAAGGAAAGTCCGGCAAAAAATTCGATGCCTGCTTAGAACTTGTAAAAGAAGAAGGAAGTGCTAAAATACAGTTTGACTTTGAACATGTGGAAGCGAAGAAGGTAAAGGATGTGGTCTGCCCCTTATGCGGCGGCGACATTGTCCAGACGCCCTTCGGCTACGGCTGTGCGGCATATGACAAAAACAATCCCGAAAGCTGCCGGTTTTCCATCGGCAAAATTGCCGGTGTGAAATTAAAGGAAGCTTCGGTGAAGGAGCTTTTGCAGAACGGCAAAACCTCTCCCATCCAGGGCTTTGTCGCCAAAACCGGTATGATGTTTGAGGCGGCGCTGAAGCTGGACGAAGAAAAAAAGGTGGTTTTCGATTTCCCGGAAAAGGAAGAACCGAAGGAAACCACGGTGAAATGTCCCAAGTGCGGGGAGCTCATGAAAAGGGACAAATGGCGTTACCTCTGCGAATGCGGCTACAGCCAGTTCCATACCGTAGCGGGCATTGCTCTTACGGATGAGCAGATGACGCAGATTTTCACCGAAGGCCGCACGAAGGAGCCCATCCGGGGCTTTACCTCCAAAGCCGGAAATGTGTTCGATGCGTTCCTTGTCTTAAAGCAGGACGAGAACGGCAAGGACAATATTTCCTTTGATTTCAACGGAGTGGGAGATAAAACGGAACAGACGCCGGAAAGACAGCCCGGACAGGAAAAGATGCAAAACGCAGAGGAACAATCTGAACGGGAAATGCCACAAGATATGGAGCATGACAATATAAATAACAAGGAGAACGAAGATGGAAGCTTGCAAAATCAGTAACATGTATGCTTTGTCCGAGACCATAGCGGCCGGACTTTTTGAAGGAGCAGAGTACCCCTGGGAGGTACTGCCGAAAATCCATGATTTTATTTTGGAGCTGGGCAAAAGCCTTCCTGCGGACAAATTTGAAAAAAGAGGCGAGGATATCTGGATTGCAAAATCTGCAACGGTTGCTCCCACAGCCTGCTTAAACGGCCCGTTAATCGTGGATGAGGATGCGGAAATCAGACACTGTGCGTTTGTCAGAGGCAACGCCATTGTGGGAAAGGGTGCCGTTGTGGGAAATTCCACCGAATTGAAGAATGTGGTTTTATTTAACAAGGTGCAGGTGCCCCATTACAATTATGTGGGAGACAGCGTTTTGGGCTTCAAATCCCATATGGGAGCCGGATCCATTACCTCCAACGTAAAGAGTGACAAGACCCTTGTGGTGGTAAAATCCGTGGACGAAAAAATTGAAACCGGCCTTAAGAAAATGGGTGCCATGCTGGCGGATCATGTGGAAGTGGGCTGCAATTCCGTTTTAAATCCCGGTACGGTAATCGGCAGAAATTCCAATATTTACCCGACTTCCTGCGTAAGAGGCTGCATTCCCGCAAATTCCATCTATAAAAACGAGAAGGAAATTGTAGAAAAAGCAACAAGTTTTTAAAAAAAACTGGATTTTTTGCGGTAAATATGAGAAAATGATGTTTGCGAGAAGAAATGGCAGAGTAAGTGCATGACTTTGCTGTTTTAGATATTACATAGTTGAAAGGAGATTTCACATGATTTACTCAAAAGAAGTTGAAGAAATGTGTACAGTTGCACAGGGCGTACATCATGGATGTGCACCTATCCCTGAAGAAGCAAAATGGGTTCAGGCAAAAAAAGTAGAAGATATTTCCGGCTTGACACATGGTGTTGGCTGGTGTGCACCTCAGCAGGGCGCATGCAAGCTTACTCTGAATGTTAAGGAAGGTATCATCCAGGAAGCACTGGTTGAAACAGTTGGCTGCTCCGGTATGACTCATTCCGCAGCAATGGCTGCAGAAATCCTTCCCGGACTTACCGTTATGGAAGCTTTGAATACAGACCTTGTATGTGATGCCATCAACACAGCAATGAGAGAGCTGTTCTTACAGATTGTTTACGGACGTACCCAGAGTGCATTCTCTGAAGACGGTCTGCCTGTCGGTGCAGGTCTTGAAGACCTTGGAAAGGGCTTAAGAAGCCAGGTTGGTACTATGTACGGTACCTTAAAGAAAGGCCCCAGATATCTGGAAATGGCTGAAGGCTATGTAACAGGTATCGCACTTGACAAAGACGATCAGATTATTGGTTACAAGTTTGTAAACTTTGGTAAGATGACCGACTTTATGAAGAAGGGTGACGATGCAAACACTGCTTACGAAAAGGCTTGCGGACAGTACGGCCGTGTAGACGATGCAGTTAAGATCATCGACCCCAGAAAAGAATAATCAGGATAAAGGAGGACATAAAAATGGCTTTATTTGAATCATATGAAAGACGTATTGATAAGATTAACGCTGTATTAAACAGCTACGGTATCTCCTCTATCGAAGAAGCTGAGAAGATTACCAAGGATGCAGGTCTGGATGTTTACGAGCAGGTAAAGAAAATCCAGCCCATCTGTTTTGAAAATGCTTGCTGGGCTTACACCGTAGGCGCTGCAATCGCAATCAAGAAAGGCTGCAGAAAGGCTTCCGAAGCTGCAGCAGCAATCGGAGAAGGCTTACAGGCATTCTGTATCCCCGGCTCCGTTGCAGATACCCGTAAGGTAGGTCTTGGCCATGGTAACCTTGGCAAGATGCTTCTGGAAGAGGATACAGACTGCTTCTGTTTCTTAGCAGGTCATGAATCCTTCGCAGCAGCAGAAGGCGCTATCGGTATCGCAGAAAAGGCAAACAAGGTTCGTCAGAAACCTCTCCGTGTTATCTTAAACGGTCTTGGAAAAGACGCAGCTAAGATTATTTCCCGTATCAACGGCTTTACTTTCGTAGAGACCGAATACGATCCTTACACCAACGAAGTAAAGGAAATCGAAAGAATTGCTTACTCCGAAGGTCTTCGTTCCAAAGTAAACTGCTATGGTGCTAACAGCGTTCCCGAAGGTGTAGCAATCATGTGGAAAGAGAACGTAGACGTTTCCATTACCGGTAACTCTACCAACCCTACCAGATTCCAGCATCCCGTAGCAGGTACTTACAAGAAGGAAAGAATTGAAGCCGGCAAGAAGTACTTCTCCGTTGCATCCGGCGGCGGTACCGGACGTACCCTTCACCCGGACAACATGGCTGCAGGTCCTGCATCCTACGGCTTTACCGATACCCTTGGACGTATGCATTCCGATGCACAGTTCGCAGGTTCTTCTTCCGTACCCGCTCACGTAGAAATGATGGGTCTTATCGGTATGGGTAATAACCCCATGGTAGGTGCCACCGTTGCCGTAGCAGTATCTGTTGAGGAAGCAGCAAAAGCTGGTAAATTCTAAATAGAAAGCTTGATTTTATTGGTTTTTTGGAGACTCATATCATTTATGGTATGGGTCTCTTTTTTAAGCTCATTTTCTGGATCGCATCTGGTATTGACATAGCCGAACGGCTTAGTATATTGGTAAATGTATCAAAAATAAGCCGTTCGACCTTTTTTTACTTGCACAATATTAAAATAAGCCGTTCGACTATGCGACAAGGAGGCGTCATGAAAATAGCAGATGCAGAAGCTTTTGGAAACGAATTACGTACACGCAGAAAAGAATTGGGATATACACAGGCTTATATCGCTGAATTTACAGGATTTAGTGTCAGCTTTATATCTGATCTGGAAAGAGGAAAGGAAACGTGTGAGATTGGAAAGGCGATTGAGATTGTAAATCTTTTAGGTATGGATTTATGTATGGAAAAGCGAGGTAAATAAAATGAGAGATTTTCATGTATTTATTGAACAGCAGGGAGAGCAGATCTATGTTGGTAAGATAACAGGAAGTGTGTAGCCGGATGGATTCATGCAGATGAATATGATTATATGACAATCTTAGCTGCTTTGGGGAGGGAATGTCTGGGGGCTATTCAGATTATTAAAGATGGCATGGATGTTCCAAAAGCTGGTTATCAGAAACTTACAAAGGAAGATGTATGCAGATTGGCGAAAGAAGGTGCTTCAGAAGCGGCAGAGCTGGTTACAAAAGCGCATTTGTCTCTGACCGGAGCCTCTGGTAAAGCTGGATTATATTATAAAATAGACACAAATGAATGGTATTTACCAATTGAAGCAGCTCCGAGTACGCATATTGTGAAACAAAGTCATGTCAGATTAGACGGGATTGTTACCAATGAACAGCTATGTTTACAGACAGCCAAAAATCTGGGAATTGATGTACCGGACAGCTTTGTGATAAATGTAGGAACTGGTAAAGATGAAGAGGTGTTATTTGCAACACATAGATATATATTTTGAAAAAATATTCCTCGAATCCAATGGAAGATCAGCTAAAACTATGGGATATCTGTGTATTCAACTATCTCATAGGGAATACCGATAATCATATTAAGAATGTATCACTTCTTTATGCTTCTGATATGGCATCCATACGATTAGCACCGGCTTACGACATTGTATGTACGATGATCTATCCAAGCAGTACTACGGAGATGGCTGTTTCGATTGGATGTGAATATGACATTCATAAAATCAAGCGAGAGCATTTTTGCCGGGAGTTGAAAAATATCGGGATTGGTGAAAAACTTGCCATGAGGCATTATGATGATATGCTAAGCAGAATAGAAAGTGCACTTGAGGAATCGTGTGAAACACTTATGCAACAGGGATTTATACAGGCAAAAGACATGAAAAAAAGGATTTTAGAGGTGCGAAAGCCGGCGTGGATGTAAAGAAAGACATTTGCCAAAGGAAAAATCATTGCCAGTTCCTCCTTGTGATAGAAGTATAGCATAAACCCATCCGAAAAATCATGTTTATGCACTGAAATGCAAAAACTTCCAAAAATTTACTTTTTTTTGCAATGAACATACAAAAGCGTGCACAATACATAATACGCACAATGGATAGAATTTTATAATACGTGTAAGAATATGTTTGACATATATTATGTTAGTTAATATAATATACTTAACAAAATGGATTAAATAAGTCTAAAACGTTAAGCAAAGGAGAAGAAATGGTACTGTACAATTATATAAGGGAACATTACAAAGAAGCAGAGCCGATTTTCTTTTCGGATTTGGAACGTGAGGATATTACGAGGTCTGCTTTGAACCAACAGTTGAAGAAACTTTGTGATAAGGGACTGCTGGAAAAATATGATGTCGGAGTATATTTTATACCCAAGAAAACTTTATTGAATTCAACTATAGGTCCGAATGCAGATATGGTGGCCAGATACCGTTTTATTTCAAAAGGGAATAATATTGACGGGTTTTACGGGGGAAATTCATTTGCCAACCAGATAGGAATTAGCACACAGGTTCCGCAAGTGGTTGAGATTGTAAGCAACAATACCAACTCGTCAGACAGAGAAGTACGGATTGGAAACAGAAGATTTTATGTGAAGAAACCAATCGTACAGATAACAAAAGAGAATGTGTATGTGCTGCAGATGCTGGAGTTACTAAAAAATCTTGATGCATATCTGGATTATTCCTATGAGGAGGCAAGGGAAAAATTTGCTGAGTATATCTCGTTTCATGGGATTAAACGAAGCGATGTGGATATGTATATCAGAAAGTATCCGGTAGCTACGTTTAAATACTATTATGAATTGGGGTTAGATTATGTACTTGCATAAAGAAAACAGAGAATTATTCCGTGATGCAATCCTTCTTGCATCGCAGAAGTTGGAAGTCAGTGAGGATATTATAGAAAAAGACTATTATGTCACACTGATTCTGAAAAAGCTTTCTTCCATTGAATACCCGGTTGTATTTAAGGGTGGGACATCTCTTTCCAAAGCCTTTCAGATAATTGACCGATTTTCGGAGGACATCGATATTACATTCACAGAGCATTTGGGTGAGGCAAGAAGGAAGAAATTAAAATATAACATATTGAAACCTATTGCCGATGAGTTGGGACTTGTGATTGGCAATTTTGATTCTGTTGAAAGCGATAAAAATTTAAATCATTATGATTTTTACTATGACTCAGTGGTAGGGGATAGAGTTAGCAATGCTATTCCACCTTATGTAAAACTGGAAACATCGCTAATGTCTTATGCCTTTCCTACAGAGAAAAGGGAGATAAGAAATTATTTACTGGATGCCTTGGAAACAGAGGAAGAAGAATTTATTATAACTTATGATTTGAAAACATTTCCTATGAGGGTTCAATCATTGAACCGTACTTTAATTGATAAGGTATTTGCCGTATGTGATTACTATTTGCAGGGGAAGGCTCACAGAAATGCAAGACATTTGTACGATATTTATAAGTTATCGGAGTGTGTGGAGATAGACGATGACTTTTTGAAACTTGTAGAAGAAGTACGAACTCATAGAATTGCTTTGGGACGTGAAATTGCTCCAGCGGCACCTCTGGATATCAATATCTTAGAATTGGCTCAAAAAATTTGTAAGGAAGATTTTTACAAAGAAGATTATCGTGAGACAACGCTTAAGCTGATATCAGAGTCTTTGGAGTATGAAATACTGAAGAAACATTACAAGGAACTGGTAGAAAAAATATTTGCCAGATGAATTTCTTACCTTAAAGGATGCAAACTGAACGGAAGCAAAGTATACCATCAATAGAGGTCCGCAACAACAAGTTGCTTTTCACACAACCCATTCACCTGTATGATAGAGCCATGAGGAGGTAGTGACGATGGAAACAAAAAATATTATTTTAGAGCTTCGCACTCTAAGAGGAATGTCGCAGGATGAACTGGCTGAGAAAGTCATGGTAACGAGGCAGGCGGTATCACGTTGGGAAAATAATGAAACGGTGCCGAATACGGAAACACTTAAGCTGTTGTCAAAGGAATTTGACGTTTCCATCAATACACTTTTGGGAGAACCGAGACAGTTGGTTTGCCAGTGCTGCGGAATGCCGATTTCGGATGATGCAATACTGGGACGGGACAAAGACGGTGCATTAAATGAGGACTATTGTAAGTGGTGCTATGCGGACGGAACTTACACGTATCATGACATGGACGAGCTCATTGATGTCTGCGTGAAAAACATGGTAAACGAAGAGGTTACGGAGGAGCAGGCGCGTTCCTATATGAAAGAACTGCTGCCCAAACTGGATTACTGGAAAAGATATGAAGAACTCAGTGACAACGTATACTCTGCCCGGCGGACAGAAGGTGAAGTTTCTTGATGACGGGAAAACGTATCTGGGAAATCATTTAGAGTCGGAGTTCGGGGGAGACAGATGTTTCGGCATTCTTGCCGGTATGGATTTTATTCTAATAAGCACTTATGAGGCAAACGGTGAAAATCCGGAGCTTATTTTCTACAAAAAGAGATGATAAAAATTTCTGTTTAAGGTATAATGGGAGAAAAGACATAGCGAAAGAAAGTACCATGGAACAGAATTCAATCAACAAAGGCTTTTACATAGCAGGGCTTCTGGTGCCGCCCATTGCCTTCCCACTGTTTTTCTGGATAGAAAAATTGGTGGGAGCGGGAGTGATGCCGGGATGCCCTGCCAGATTATATTTACATCTGTACTGTCCGGGATGCGGCGGGAGCAGGGCACTGCATTTATTTTTGCAGGGTCGTTTTTTGATGTCTTTTTTGTATCATCCGGTTGTACTTTACAGTGCGCTTATTTATATACCGTTTATGGTGACGCAGACAATGGAACATGTGACAAAAGGGAAAATTCATGGTATGCTGATAAGGATGGGGTACCTGTACGGCGCTCTGGTAATTATCGGTGTCAACTGGGTGGTGAAGAACGTGCTCCTTATCGGATGGGGTATAGATTTCTTAACTTAAGGGAAACTGACTGAAAACGAAAAGCGGATTTTGCGGAAAGGGTTACGGTAAGGACAAAGATGAAGCATTTTTCCCTGAAAGCCTTAAAAGAAGAAATAGCGGCTCTGGCGGTAATAGCCGTTTCTTATATGATATTGCAGGGACTCGGGATATCCTGCCCGATAAAATTTGTGACCGGAATATCCTGCGCCGGATGCGGGATGACAAGGGCTTGGAAGGCTCTTCTTTTTCATGGGGATTTCAGGCAGGCATTTTATTACCACCCGCTGTTTTTATTGCCCGTGGGATTTCTTGCCTTATATCTGTTCAAAAATGGTATTAACCCGAAAGTTTATAAATTTTTTATATTTACAATCTGTATATTATTTGTTATTGTCTATATATACAGAATATTTAACGGCAACGATACGGTGGTTTCCGTGAATATTCGGGATGGCTTATTATATAAATTAATAAGCATATTTTTTTGACTGAGGAGGAAATAAAAATGTTTTGTTCAAAATGTGGTGGTCAGGTACCTGACGGTACAAGATTTTGTCCGAACTGCGGTACGGATTTATCTTTGGGAAAGCAGTTTGCAAATTCGGCAAACAACATGTTCAACAATGCGGAGAAACAGGTGGGAAATGCCTTCAATGACATTCACAACACATTTGCCAACAGCGGAAATGTACCCCCTTACGGCGGGGAAAAACTGCAGGCGGACAGAAGCCTTGCCATGTACATACTTCTTTCCATTATTACCTGCGGTATCTACTCTTATTATTTCATTTACAAAATGGCACATGATGTCAACATTGCCTGTGACGGCGATGGAGAAAGCACATCCGGTCTGGTAGCATTTATCCTGTTATCTTTCATTACCTGCGGTATTTACTCTTGGGTATGGGAGTATAAGCTGGGCAACAGACTGGCTTCCAATGCACCCAGATATGGAATGTCCTTCCAGGAAAACGGTACCACGCTTTTAATGTGGTGTCTGTTCGGTTCCATGTTATGCGGTATCGGACCTTTTGTTGCCATGAGCATTTTAATTAAAAACAGCAATAAGATTTGCCAGGCTTACAACAGGGTACACGGCTTATAAAATCAGTCGATATAGAAAACTTATATGAATAAATATGTTGTCCTGCTGTATACAGCAGGACAAATAGCAGGAGGAAAAGAGAATGTTTTGTGGAAATTGTGGTAATCAGGTTCCTGAAGGCGCAAATGTATGCCCTAACTGCGGTACACCGTTAGCAGGTGCACCCGTTC
>FR880832.1:101398-124923 GCA_000434615.1 Clostridium sp. CAG:510 | reverse complement strand
GCAGGCAGCACCTCAGGCAGATGTAAACTTTACGCAGGCAGCGCCCCAGCCGGATGCAGCTTACACACAGGCAGCACCCCAGCCGGAAGTAAATTATGGTCAGGCAGCACCCCAGCCGGATGCAGCTTACACGCAGGCAGCGCCTCAGCCGGATATGAATTATAGTCAGGCAGCACCTCAGCCGGGTGCAGCTTACGGTCAGGCAGCACCTCAGCCCGGCATGAATTACGCCCAGCCCGTACCTCAGTCCGATGCCAATACGACGATTGCACTGGTATGTGGTATTGTCAGCATCGTTCTGAGCATTCTCGGCGGTATTCTGTTCGGTGTCATTCCTGCAGTTATTTCCGTTGCACTTGGTGTAGTGGCAGTTGTACTGGCTATCAACATCAACAAGACTTCCCCGGAAAAGAAGGGGAATGCAGCGCTTATCTGCGGTATCATCGGTCTTGTATTCGGTGTTGTATTTGCAGCAGGCTGCAGCATCTGCGGCTGTGTATCAGGAGGATATACCTGCTATGGCTGTGTGGGAGGCTGCTGCAAGGCTTCCAGCGATATTTCCAGAGGAACAGGGGATATCCTGAATATGCTGGAAAACTACGATTACAGCGACTGGGATTATTAATTCCGGTTTCGTATTTTACAACAGGAAAAAGAGTGGCCGGAGCCTCCGAAAGCCCGGCCATTATCTGAAATCGGAGAAAACAATATTATGTTACCATCAATTAGCTTGTTTGGCTTTTTTGAGCTTCCCACGTATGGAATGATATTTTTTGTGGCATTCGTGATTGCCGTCATAATTGCATTACGGATGGCACCGGCATACGGGGTACTGGACAGTGATTTGCTGTATGCGTCCATTTATGCGGCAATAGGGCTTGCAGCAGGCGCCAAGCTCATGTATTTTATCAGTAAGCTTCCGCAGATTATCCGGCATTTTCCCACCTTTGTCCAACTGATAAAGGTGAGTCCCGTAGATGCACTGGCGTATGCCTTCGGAGGACTTGTCTTTTATGGAGGTCTGTTAGGGGCGGCGGCAGGCGTATATGTATACTGCCGGCAATATAAAATACCGGCATATCCGTTTATGGATATCACGGCGCCACTGATACCGTTTGTACATGGGTTTGGCAGAATCGGATGCTTTATGGCAGGATGCTGCTACGGCATTGAATATCATGGACCCTTCAGCATACAGTTCCCGTACAACGAAATGATTCCGGAGCTTAGTGAAGTATCAAGATTTCCCGTACAGCTTCTGGAAGCGGGCATGAACTTCATTGTAAGTGCCGTTTTATTTATACTGATGAAAAAAAAGAAGACAAAAACCGGTCAGTTACTGGGGATTTATCTGATTTATTATACAATAGCCAGATTTTGCCTGGAGTTCTTAAGAGGCGATTTAATCAGAGGACAGATATTCGGTATATCGACCTCACAGATTATCAGTTTTATTCTGCTGCCGGCCGGTATTATTCTGGTCCGGGGTAAATGGATAGAAAAAAAGCTGAACAGAGGGTAAAAGTGCTCTCTGGAAAAAATGCAGAAGGAGAGGGGAATATATGAGATACGCTTACAACAGCGGTTATTATCATGATGTGTATAGTGCCATGATGTCTGCTATAGCAGTCATTTATATGGTCATTGCACTTGTCAATTTAGTCATTTATGTTCTGAGCATCATAGCGGATTACCGCTTGTTCGAGAAAGCAGGCGAAGAGGGATGGAAAGCCATTATTCCGTTCTACAATTATTTTGTGCTCTGCCGGATTGTCATGGGCGATTCTTTGTGGTTCTGGCTGGGATTTGTCCCGGGCATCAATGTTTTCGGCAGGCTTTATATCCGGTTCAAAACCGGAGAAGCCTATGGAAAAACGACAGGCTTTAACATCGGCATGATGCTGCTGCCGTATATATTCCGGGTTATTCTGGCGTTTGACGCAAAGACTGTCTATTACGGACCGGACAACATGCGCAGGGCAAACGGCTGCAACCAGTATAATACGGGAAATACCTACAACGGGTATAATGCAGGAAGCGGGAACCCGTATAATGCGTACAACCAACAAAATCCGTATGCGCCCGTAAATGACAGCTTAAATTCCCGGGAGAACGGAAATTTATAAGAATGAAACCCGAAAACCCTAATATACTGATAAAAAGTATATCAGGGTTTTTCTTATGAAAAAAATATTAGTGATAGTGCTTTTGCTTTCCATGTATTTTGTGGGGCAGGCATTGGGATATGCCACAAGCTACGTGCGGCAGGCAAACTCCGGCAAGGTGCTTTCCACGGAGAACTGGGGACTGGGATTTGGAGAAGAAGGAACAAAGCCCACGGGCAATGTCAGTGAGAAGGAGCTTAAACAGTATGGTGCGTATTACGTGGGAAGCACCGAAGAAAAGGTGATTTATCTGACCTTCGACTGCGGCTATGAAAACGGAAATACGGAGCCCATTTTGGATGCCCTAAAGAAACACAATGTGCAGGCAACCTTTTTTGTAGTGGGACATTTTTTAGAGTCGGCGCCGGAAATCGTAAAAAGAATGGTGGAGGACGGGCATGCGGTCGGCAACCATACATACCATCATCTGGATATGTCTAAGATTTCCGATGAAGCCTCCTTCCGAAAAGAAATGGAGGATGTGGAAGCCCTGTTTCAATCCATAACCGGAACGGAAATGGCGAAATACTACAGACCGCCGCAGGGAAAATTCAGCACGGAAAATATGAAAATGGCGCAAAGCATGGGATATCAGACTTTCTTCTGGAGTCTTGCTTACGTGGACTGGTATCAGGATAACCAGCCCACACACGAAGAAGCATTTCAGAAGCTGACGGGACGTATTCATCCCGGCGCGATTGTGCTGCTGCACAGCACTTCAAAGACCAATGCGGAAATACTGGATGAACTTCTGACAAAATGGGAAGAGATGGGGTATACCATAAAACCGTTGTCAGAAATTTCATGAGAAAGTTTATTCGTTACCGGTTTCGATGACAACGTCGGAATCGGTAATTTCTTTGCCCTGCAGAAGCTCTAAGATAACGGTCACGCGTTTGCAGGCTCTGTCGTAGTTTTCCTTGGCGTATTCAGCGGTATATTCGTTAAAGGAATGGTTGGCGTAGGCTTCGTGGTAAGAAGAAACTGCCGTGGACATATACTCGCTGGCTTCATCGGCAAGCTGCTCCATGTAGGAGTAGTCGTTCGGAACGGAGAGCTCAGCTAAAAGCTTGAACTGCTGGTCAAGCTGGTCCAAGTAATCGAGCAGGATATCGGGAGCATCCTCGGAAGAAGAGTCGATGCTGTTGATACCGGCGTCGATTTCCGCCACATTGTCGCAGAAAGTATTGATATCATTTTCAAATTTTGCCTTGGCAGGGTCGGTTGTTTTGCCGCAGGCTGTAAAAAGCAAACTGGCAGAGAGAACAAGCAGTGCCAGAAAATGTTTTGTTTTCATGGAAAGTCCTCCTTTTTTCGTACCTATTTAATCTATCATATCTTGGGAAAAAAGACAACAGAAAGTGACTTGACAGAAAGCGGTAAATCCTGTATGATAAATCCAGTTAGCAGAAGCTAACTGGAAAGGAGGAACCGATTGAGTTACGAAACATGGGAGAAACTGCAGAGTTCACCTTCGGGCAATATCGACAGGGAACTTGCCATGCAGTGTGCACCTCTGATTACCGGACTGAAAGCATCCAATCTGTTAACCATTCCCTGGAGCGAATATGAGTCCATGCTTGAGGTACTGCGTGGCAGTAAAATCTTAAGCTTTTTTCTGGGAGAAACGGAAAACCGAGGTGTTTTCTTTTTATACCGGACGGATAAAATGGAAAAACTCCTGCAGGATGAAGAGGTGGCGGCTTTCTTACAGGAAAGGGGCTATGATGAACTCACATTAAACAGTGTACTTACTTCCTTCCGGATGCGATACCTGGCTTACAGGGAAGGAAAAGAGGAGTTTCCTCACGAGATGGGAATACTCTTAGAATATCCGGTGGAAGACGTGGAAGGTTTTATCCGGTACGGCGGCAGAAATTATCTCTGCAGCGGTTACTGGAAGGTATATAAGGACAGGGAGAGTAAACAGGAGCTTTTCCGGAAGTTTGAATATGCAAGGGAAAACCTGATTCAGCTCTTATCCTTTCAGGTGGGAATGAAAGACATTCTTGCCATCTGTCAATAAGAATTAAAATTATAAGAAAAGAGGAAAAGTAAAATGGATAAAATATATGTAATTTTCTGGACAATGGGCGGCAATACACAGGCAATGGCAGAGGCTGTTGCGGATGGCATAAGAAAGGCAGGAAAGGAAGCGGAGGTTGCTTTCGTAGGCACCGTTCCGGCAGATACCTTAAAGGATGCAAGCGCATTTGCATTGGGATGCCCCGCTATGGGAGCGGAAGTTCTGGAAGAGTCCGCCATGGAACCGTTCGTTATGGAAGTGGAAGGCTTCGCGGCAGGAAAAAAGATTGCCCTGTTCGGTTCTTACGGCTGGGGCGACGGCGAGTGGATGCGTGACTGGGAAGCCCGTATGATGGCTGCCGGTGCCGAAGTTGTGGGCGGCGAAGGCGTCATCTGTCATGAAACTCCCGACGAAGAGGGATTAGAGGCGTGCAGGGAATTAGGAGAAAAGCTTGCCAATGCTTAAAACGGAAGAAAATAGAAGAGCTCTGAAAAAAATTAAAAATAGGGCTTGCATTTTCTTGATACTCATTGTATACTTCACATTAGTTAGCATGTGCTAACTAATGAGTAAATCATGTGGAATCCTCATTCATGCTATCGCATGAGCCGAAAGAATGCACGCTTTCGGGAGGATATCCCGCTTGCAGAAAGAAAAGGAGTGTACAAAATGGTTAATTATCTGAGTATTGAAAAAGTATATGGCAGAGAAATTTTAGATTCCAGAGGAAATCCTACCGTGGAAGCAGAGGTTGTTTTAGCAGACGGTACCATCGGAAGAGGAACCGCACCCAGCGGCGCATCCACCGGTGAATTTGAAGCACTGGAGCTTCGCGACGGAGATAAGGCAAGATACGGCGGCAAGGGTGTCACTAAGGCCGTTGAAAATATAAATACAATTATCAACGATGCAATCAAAGGTCTGGATGCTTCCGACATATATGCGGTTGACAAGGCTATGATTAAGGCCGACGGCACCAAGGACAAATCCAATCTCGGTGCAAACGCCATTCTGGCAGTTTCCATTGCAACCGCAAGAGCGGCAGCAAATGCCATGGAGCTTCCTCTTTACCGTTTCTTAGGCGGTATTTCCGGCAACAGACTTCCGGTTCCCATGATGAACATTATCAATGGCGGCTGCCATGCGCTTTCCAGCGGACTGGATGTGCAGGAATTCATGATTATGCCTGTAGGTGCACCTTCCTTCAAGGAATGCTTAAGATGGTGTGCGGAAGTATTCCATGCACTGGCAGCTATCTTAAAGGAAAGAGGACTGGCTACCTCCGTTGGTGATGAAGGCGGTTTCGCTCCGGCCTTAAAATCCGACGAAGAAGCAATTTCCACTATTCTGGAAGCTGTAGAAAAAGCAGGCTACAAGCCCGGCGTGGATTTTAAAATTGCCATGGATGCCGCTTCCTCCGAATGGAAGAGCGAAAAAGGTAAAGGTTATTACAAGCTGCCCAAGGCGGGTACCGAGTATACAGCCGAAGAGCTGATTGAGCACTGGGCAAAGCTGTGTGAAAAATATCCCATTATCTCCATCGAGGACGGTCTGGATGAAGAGGACTGGGAAGGCTGGCAGAAGCTTACCGAAAGACTCGGTGACAAGGTCCAGCTTGTTGGTGACGATTTGTTCGTTACCAACACCGAAAGACTGGCTAAGGGTATTTCCTTAGGCGCAGGCAATGCCATTCTGATTAAATTAAACCAGATTGGTTCCGTATCCGAAACCCTGGAAGCTATCAAGATGGCTCACAAGGCAGGATACACCGCTATCAGCTCCCATCGTTCCGGTGAGACGGCTGATACCACCATTGCAGACCTGGCAGTTGCATTAAATACCTGCCAGATTAAAACAGGCGCACCTTCCAGAAGTGAACGTGTTGCCAAGTACAACCAGCTTCTCCGTATTGAAGAAGAACTGGGCGACAGTGTCGTTTATCCCGGCATGAAGGCTTTTAACGTCAGACAGTAATGTTGGCGAAAAGCAGTAACTACAGGTTTCTAAACATCTCCTTACAAATAAATAAAATGGCTTAAAGGGAAAGTCCGCAGATTGTCTGCGGATTTTTTCTTGATGTTTTTTCTGTTTTGCATGTTAAAATTTAGCAAAACATTGCCAGAAATACTTTAGTGTGTTAAAATAAATTTTACGCAATTTTAGAAATGTTGGAGGAAAACCATGAACGGAGCAGATGCTATTATCAAATGTCTGGAAGCCGAGGATGTCAAAGTCGTGTTTGGCTATCCGGGCGTTGCGATTTGTCCTTTTTATAACAGTATCTTACAGTCTGATATTAAAACCGTGCTGGTGCGCACGGAACAGAATGCAGCCCATGCCGCAAGCGGAATGGCAAGAATGACGGGAAGGCCGGGGGTCTGTGCCGTAACAAGCGGACCGGGGGCTACCAATGTCATCACCGGCATTGCCACCGCGTTTGCGGACAGCATTCCCTTAATCTGCATTACCGGTCAGGTAAACAGCGAGCTTTTAGGAAGCGACGTATTCCAGGAAGCGGATATCACGGGCGCTGTGGAGTCCTTTGTAAAATACAGTTATCTTGTGAAAAACGTGCAGGATATTCCCCGTATCTTTAAGGAAGCCTTTTATATTGCCAATTCAGGCAGAAAAGGTCCGGTACTGATTGATATTCCCATTGATGTCCAGAATGCGGCAATCAGCCGTTTTGCATATCCGGAGGAAGTCAATATCCGTACCTACAAGCCTACCGTAAAGGGGCATATTGTGCAGATTAAAAAGGTAATCAAGGCACTGGAGCATGCCAGACGTCCCATTATCTGTGCGGGAGGCGGCGTGCTTTTAAGCGAAGCGGAAAATGAGCTGCGCACCTTTGCGGAGACCTATAAAATTCCCGTAGTGTCCACTATGATGGGCATCGGGGTAATGCCTACCGAGCATCCGCTTTATTACGGTATGGTGGGCAACAATGGCAAAGCCTATGCCAACCGGGCAATGAACGAGTCCGACCTGCTTATCATGGTGGGTGCACGCGTGGCGGACAGAGCGGTCAGCCAGCCGGATTTGATTACCCAGAACAAAATTCTGGTACATATGGATGTGGACCCGGCGGAAATCGGTAAGAATGCCGGACCGACCATTCCCCTTGTCGGCGATGCCAAGCACATTTTTGAAGACTTCATGAAACAGGAATTTACCTGTGAGCATGACGAATGGATAGAAACCTTAAACTCCTACAGACAGACTATGGCGCCGAAGAGAAATCCCAATCCGGACTATGTGGACCCGGCAGCCTTCATTACCATGCTTTCCGATAAAATGAAAGAGGATGGCGTGTATGTGGCGGATGTCGGACAGAACCAGATATGGTCCTGCGGCTACCATATTGTAAAGAAGGGTAAGTTCTTAACCTCCGGCGGTATGGGCACCATGGGGTACTCCATTCCGGCAGCCATGGGCGCCAGGCTGGCGGCTCCGGGCAGACAGGTCATTGCCGTCTGCGGCGACGGTTCTTTCCAGATGTCCATGATGGAGCTGGCAACCATCCGGCAGTTTTCCGTTCCGGTGAAAATTATCGTGCTGAAAAACAACTACCTCGGAATGGTAAGAGAGTACCAGCATTACACCTACAAAGACCATTATTCCGTAGTAGACCTTTCCGGCAGTCCGGATCTGTCCAAGCTGTCCAAGGCATACGACATGCCGTTTTACCGCCTGGCCAATATGCAGGATGCGGAAAAGACACTGGATGAATTTTTGGCGAAGGATGAAACCGCACTTTTGGAATGCCTGATTGACCCTATGGATCTTGTGAAATAAGAGGTACGACTATGAAAAAAATATATTCTGTATTGGTAGAAAACCGTTCCGGTGTACTCTGCAAGGTAGCCGGACTCTTTTCCCGGAGATGCTTTAATATTGACAGCCTTGCCGTAGGCGAAACGGACGACCCTGCCGTTTCCTGCATGACCATTGTGTCGAGCGGTAACGAAAGAACCATTGAACAGATTGAAAAGCAGCTTAACAAAAAGCTGGATGTCATTAAGGTAAAGACCTTCGGCGAGACCGAAAGCATCAGCCGGGAGCTTATGCTTATTAAAGTAAAGTACAACAAAAACAACCGGCGTGAAATTTTAGAGGTCTGTGACATGATGAAGGGAAAGGCGGAAATCGTCGATATGTCCAAAAATCTGATGATGATTCAGGTCTGCGATGTACCGGAAAAGACGAAGCTGTTTATCCAGCTGCTGGCTTCCATCAGCATTGTGGAAGTGGCAAGAACCGGAACGTTAGCGCTTCCCAAATGTTCCGAAAACGATAACTGATAGGAATAACATGCGTCTGTAATTATGATTTCATAAACACAGGTTATAGAAAATATTCCTGCATATCATACGTTGACAAGCGAAAAAAGTGTTGATATGATAGGGAAAAGGGCAGGAGGAAAAGATTTTGCAAAGAAGAGTTTTTCAGCTTATTGTAGATAATACATCCGGTGTTTTGAGCCGTATTTCCGGTCTTTTCAGCCGCCGCGGTTACAATATTGAAAGTATTACCGCAGGTGTGACGGCTGACCCGAGATTTACCCGTATTACCATAGTGGCAACCGGGGACGAGCAGATTCTGGCACAGATTGAGAAGCAGGTAGGTAAGCTTGTGGATGTCAGGGATGTAAGGGAATTAAAGCCTACGGAAAGTGTTTACAGGGAGCTGGCGCTGATTAAAGTCCGTGTCTGTCCAGAAAAGAGACATAATGTGATTTCCTTAACGGATATTTTCCGTGCCAAGATTATTGATGTGGCGCCGGAAAGCCTGATTGTGGAAATGACGGGTACACAGGAAAAAATAGATGCTTTTTTAAACGATCTGATGCAGGAAGGCTACGAAATTTTAGAGCTTGCCAGAACCGGTATCGCCGGACTGGGCAGAGGTACGGAAAACGTCGTGAATTTTTAATATGATAACCCGGGGGATGAACCCTCTACAGTTATAAAAGCTATTAAATTATGATGCAATGGAGGAAAGAAAAATGGCAAAAATTTTTTACCAGGAAGATTGTAACCTTTCTCTTCTGGAAGGCAAGACAATCGCAATTATCGGCTACGGCAGCCAGGGACATGCACATGCACTGAATGCAAAGGAATCAGGATGCCATGTGATTATCGGTCTGTATGAAGGCTCCAAGTCCTGGGCAAAGGCTGAAGCACAGGGATTTGAAGTATATACAGCAGCAGAAGCTGCAAAGAGAGCAGATATTATCATGATTCTTATCAATGATGAATTACAGGCTGCTATGTATAAGAAAGATATCGAGCCGAACTTAAAGGCAGGCGATATGCTGATGTTCGCTCACGGCTTCAACATTCACTTCGGACAGATTGTTCCTCCTAAGGATGTAGATGTTACCATGATCGCTCCTAAGGGACCCGGACATACCGTAAGAAGCGAGTATCAGGCCGGTAAGGGTGTTCCCTGTCTGATTGCGGTACATCAGGATGCTACCGGCAAGGCACAGGATTTAGCACTGGCTTACGCACTGGCTATCGGCGGCGCAAGAGCAGGCGTTCTGGAAACCACCTTCAGAACCGAAACCGAAACAGACCTCTTCGGTGAGCAGGCAGTTCTTTGCGGCGGTGTATGCGCTCTGATGCAGGCTGGTTTTGAAACCCTTGTAGAAGCAGGCTATGATCCGAGAAACGCTTACTTTGAATGTATCCATGAAATGAAGCTGATTGTTGACCTGATTTACCAGAGTGGTTTCGCAGGCATGAGATATTCCATCTCCAATACAGCAGAATACGGCGATTACATTACCGGCCCTAAGATTATCACAGATGAAACCAAGAAGACCATGAAGAAAATCTTAAAGGATATCCAGGACGGTACCTTTGCAAAAGACTTCCTTCTGGATATGTCTTCCGCAGGCGGCCAGGCTCACTTCCGTGCATTAAGAAAGTTAGCTTCCGAGCATCCTTCTGAAAAGGTCGGCGAAGAAATCCGTAAGCTTTACAGCTGGAACAACGAAAACGACAAGCTGATTAACAACTAATCAAAGCATTCGTTTCGTAAACGGTTTTCACGGAAAAAGAATAAGATAAGTATAGAAGAACTGCAGTTTCGGCTGCAGTTCTTTCTTGCTTTATAGGAAATTTCGATGAATTTTTTTGCGTGAAATGATTTGATAGTTACAATAAAAAAGCTTTAAGATAACAGCAGGGATAAAAGAAGATCGGTCGGAGAATTCCTGGCAACATTTCCCTTTAAGGCGACGCCGATTTTCCGGGGAGGAATGGGCTCCGACATGGGGAAGGGAAGCAGGGTGCCGTTTGATAGTTCTTCCTCCACAAATTCCCGGATGACGCAGCCCACGCCCATACCGATTTTGGAAAACTCGATGAGCAGATCCATGGTGGTGACTTCCAGCTGCTGCCTGGGTGTAATCTCATTTAAAAGCAGGTATTTTTCAATGTACTGTCTGGTGATATTGCGTTTGTCAAGCAGCATGAGATTGGCGTGGCTGAGCATATCCCGGGGACTTTTGTCCGTGGCGCTTTCCACCTGGGCAAGATAATCCTTCGTGGCAACCAGAATATCGTGGATGTCGCGGATGGGATAAAAATGCAGCGGGTCAAGATGCGAGGTTTCCCCGATGATACCCATATCCAAAAGACCGTTTTCCAGTGCCGCAATGGTTTCCGTGGAGGACTGGCAGAAAATGGAGAGTTTTACCTCAGGATGGGCTTTGATAAAATCCTGCAGATAGGGAAGCAGAAGATACCGGCAGAGGGTGGTGCTGATGCCGATGGAAAGAGAGCCTGCACCACTTTCCTTCCTGCTTTCAATGGTATCTTCCCCCTGCTTGATGGCATGAAAAGCAGTATCAAGCTGCTTTAGGAGAATTTCGCCGTCCGGCGTGAGCTTGACACCGCGGGAGGAACGCACAAACAGGGAAACCCCCAGGCTGTTTTCTAATTTGGAAATAGCCTTGGAAATGGCGGGCTGGGAAATATAGAGCTTCCGGGCAGCCATGGATATATTGCCACAGATGGCGGTTTCATAGAAAATATGGTACAAATTCAGGTTTTCCTTTATCATTTCGGTTTCCTTTCCGTGGGTTTTCTCTTCATAAAAGAGAAAATACAGAGTTATAATAGAGATTATACCATAGTCTGCAGTTATGGGAAATATGAAAGATAACTATTTGTCGAAAGAAAAAAACTGTGCTAAGATAGAAAAAAGGTTTTGAAAAACAGGAGGATGTTAGAGATGGGAATGACCATGACACAGAAAATTCTGGCGGCTCATGCAGGCCTTGACAAGGTAGAAGCCGGTCAGTTGATAGAAGCGGATCTGGACCTGGTGCTGGGCAACGACATTACCAGTCCGGTTGCTATTAAGGAAATGGAAAAAATGAAGGTGGACGGCGTATTCCACAAGGATAAAATTGCCCTGGTTCCCGATCATTTTGTACCCAATAAGGATATCAAATCCGCAGAACACTGCAAATGCGTAAGAGAATTTGCCAGAAAAAACGAAATCACCAACTATTTTGAAGTAGGCGAAATGGGTATCGAGCACGCCCTGCTTCCCGAAAAAGGTCTGACCGTGGCAGGCGATGTTATCATCGGCGCAGACTCCCATACTTGTACATATGGTGCCCTGGGTGCATTCTCCACCGGCGTCGGCAGTACGGACATGGCTGCAGGCATGGCTACCGGCAAGGCATGGTTCAAGGTGCCCGCAGCAATTAAGGTGGTGCTTACCGGCAAGCCGAACAAGTGGATTTCCGGCAAGGATGTGATTTTACATTTAATCGGTATGATCGGTGTGGACGGTGCGCTTTACAAATCCCTGGAATTCACCGGTGACGGCATTGCGGCTCTTTCCATGGACGACCGTTTCACCATTGCCAACATGGCGATTGAGGCAGGTGCCAAGAACGGTATTTTCCCCGTGGATGAAAAAGCGGAAAGCTACATGAAAGAACATTCAAAGAGAGCGTACAAGATTTATGAAGCGGATCCGGATGCTTCCTACGAGCAGGAAATTACCATTGATTTAAGCACATTAAAGTCAACGGTTGCCTTCCCCCATCTGCCTGAAAACACCCATACCATTGATGAAATCGAAAAAATCGACATAGACCAGGTGGTTATCGGTTCCTGCACCAACGGCAGACTGGACGATTTGCGTACCGCCGCCGAAATCTTAAAGGGACGCCATGTAAAGAAGGGCATGCGCTGCATCGTTATTCCCGCTACCCAGAAGATTTACATGGATGCCATGGAAGAAGGGTTCTTAAAGATTTTCATCGAAGCCGGTGCGGTAGTCAGCACACCGACCTGCGGTCCCTGCCTCGGCGGTTACATGGGTATTTTGGCGGAAAAGGAGCGCTGTGTTTCCACCACTAACCGTAACTTCGTAGGCAGAATGGGCCATGTTACTTCCGAAATCTATCTGGCAAGCCCCGCAGTTGCGGCAGCAAGCGCCGTACTTGGCTATATTGGCGGACCGGATGCTTTATAAGAAAGCGGAACCCGGAAGACAGTTATAACCGAAGAAAGTCAGGCTAAGAAATTTATCAGAAATCGTAACGATTCAGTTTTGGAAAGGAATGAATAAAATGCAGGCAAAAGGTTTGGTTTTTAAATACGGAGACAATGTGGATACGGATGTTATCATCCCGGCAAGATATCTGAATTCTTCCGACCCGGCAGAACTGGCAACACACTGTATGGAAGATATTGACAAGGACTTTGTAAAGAACGTAAAAAAAGGAGACATTATCGTAGCGGAGAAAAACTTCGGATGCGGTTCTTCCAGAGAACATGCGCCCATTGCCATCAAAGCGGCAGGCGTAAGCTGCGTTATCGCAGAGACCTTCGCCAGAATTTTCTACCGCAATGCCATCAACATCGGACTTCCCATTATCGAGTGCCCGGAGGCGGCAAAGGCGATTGAAGCGGGGGATGAAGTGGAAGTAAACTTCGATTCCGGCGAAATTAAGGATTTAACCAAGAATACTTCTTATAAGGGTCAGGCATTCCCTCCTTTCATGCAGAAGATTATTGCTGCGGAAGGTCTGGTCAACTACATCAACCGGAAATAAAAAGGCTTTCGGGAAGCTTTTTGGGAAACGAAGGAAAGATTTTGCAAGACATGACTTGAAACATATGTTCGATTGTGGTATGCTTAAACTACAGTTAAAGAAAGGTGAGCAGACACATGATAGCATTTGTTCAGGGAGAAATTGCAGATATTACGGAAGATACCGTAGTACTTTCCGTCAATGGATTCGGTATCAATGTTCATATATCCGGCCGGGTGGCGGCAGAGCTGCCCGGTATCGGAGAAAAAGTAAAGCTGCATACCTATACGCTGGTGCGTGAGGATGCTTTTTTACTTTACGGCTTTTTACATAAAAATGATTTGGAGCTTTTCAAAAAATGCATTACGGTAAACGGCATCGGCCCCAAGGGTGCACTGGCGATTTTGTCCACCATGGACGCGGATGCTCTGCGTTATGCCATTTTATCCAAGGATGCCAAGGCAATCGCCAAGGCTCCGGGTATCGGACAGAAGACGGCGGAACGGCTTATCCTTGACTTAAAGGACAAGGTTTCCTATGATGATACCATGATAAGCATGGAAGTATCGGAGCATGCGGGAGGTGCCGTGCAGAGTGAAGCCGTAAAGGAAACCATAGAGGCACTTGTTGCCTTAGGCTACGGACAGACCGAAAGCATGCAGGCGGTCGGCAAAATTCCGAATGCGGAGGAAAAGGACAGCGGTGCGCTCTTAAAGGAAGCACTCAAGTATCTGTTCTGATACCGTGTATCGGTTCGAATAGGGATATCGGATTTTGGATAGAAAGTATTGAGGACAAAAATGGCACGTACAATAGAAACCAATATTACGGAAGAGGACAGCAGAATAGAAGGTTCCCTACGCCCCCAGTGCCTTGCCGACTACATCGGTCAGGAAAAGGTAAAGCAGAATTTAAAGGTCTATATTGAGGCGGCAAAAAAGAGGGGCGATGCACTGGACCATGTGCTTTTTTATGGTCCGCCCGGATTAGGAAAGACCACACTGGCAGGTATTATCGCCAACGAAATGGGCACCCATATGAAGGTGACCAGCGGTCCGGCGATTGAAAAGCCGGGAGAAATTGCGGCTATTTTAAACAATCTGCAGGAGGGAGACATTTTGTTTGTGGACGAAATCCACCGCCTGAACAGACAGGTGGAGGAGGTTCTTTACCCTGCCATGGAGGATTTCTGCATTGATATTATGATTGGAAAGGGCTCTTCCGCCCGTTCCATCCGTCTGGATTTACCGAAGTTTACCCTGATTGGCGCTACAACGAGAGCCGGTATGCTGACGGCGCCTCTGCGCGACCGTTTCGGAATGATACACCGTCTGGAGTTTTACACCATTCCGGAGCTGCAGCATATTGTGAAGCAGTCCGCCTCCCTTTTACAGGTGGAGATTGACGAGGGAGGATCCCTGGAGCTTGCAAGGCGAAGCCGCGGGACGCCGAGACTTGCCAACCGAATTTTAAAAAGAGTGCGGGATTTTGCCCAGGTAAAATACGACGGCAGGATTACGGAAGAGGTGGCTAAGACGGCGCTTGACCTTATGGATGTGGACAAGATGGGTCTGGATCATATCGACCGGAATCTGCTCCGTACCATGATTGAAAAGTTTGACGGCGGTCCGGTGGGACTGGATACGCTGGCGGCTGCCATCGGCGAGGATGCCGGCACCATAGAGGATGTATATGAGCCTTTTTTAATCCAGAACGGTCTTTTAAACCGCACTCCGCGAGGAAGGGTTGCCACGGATCTGGCTTACCGGCATATGGGACTTCTGTAAGAGTATTTTATAAGAAACCGCTTGCCTTAAGGGTCTGTTTGCGATACAATAAACCAGTATACTATACGACGTTTTGATAGTATCTGACCTGAGAAGGGGGTAGGATTATGTCTTCTAAAACAGATGCGGAAGTAATTATCGGGGGCAAGATTTATACATTATGCGGTTATGAAAGTGAAGAGTACCTGCAGAAGGTAGCTTCCTATATCAACAGCAAACTGGACGAATATGGAAAGATAGATGCGTTCCGTATGCAGAATGCGGATACCCGTTCCGTCCTGATGCAGTTAAACATTGCGGACGATTATTTTAAGGCAAAGAAGCAGATAAGCCTTTTGGAGGAAGAGCTTCATACCAAGGAAAACGAAATGTACGACTTGAAGCATGAACTGATTGCCACACAGATGAAGTTAGAGTCCATGGAAAAGAATGTAAAAGAATTACAGTCGGAAAACCATGAGAATGCCAAAAAGATTGTTCGTCTGGAAACCAAATTAAAAGAAACACATAGATAAGAAAGGGCGCTGTCCGGTGGGGCAGCGTTATTTTATATATGGAAAAGAGAAATGTGGAACTGCTTGCTCCGGCAGGAAATTATGAATGTTTTTTGGGAGCTATACAGGCGGGAGCGGATGCCGTTTATTTAGGCGGAAGCAAATTCAGTGCAAGAGCCTATGCGGACAACTTTACGGATGAAGAAATCTGCAAAGCCATTCTGTATGCCCATGTATGTGGAAAAAAAGTCTATATGACGGTCAATACCTTATTAAAGGACGGAGAGCTTTCCGAGCTGGTTCCCTATATGAAACCGTTTTACGAGGCGGGACTGAACGGTGTGATTGTGCAGGATTTCGGTGTATTTACCGCTCTGAAGGAAGCCTTTTCCGGTCTTTCCCTGCATGCCAGTACCCAGATGACTCTGACGGGCAGTATGGGTACGGCTTTTTTACAGAGCCTGGGGGCAGAGCGCATCGTTCCGGCAAGAGAGCTTTCCTTACAGGAAATCAAAAAAATCAAAGAAGACACCGGCATTGAAATAGAAGTCTTTGTGCACGGCGCCATGTGTTACTGTTATTCGGGACAGTGCCTCATGAGCAGCATCATAGGCGGACGCAGCGGCAACAGGGGCAGGTGCGCCCAGCCCTGCAGACTTCCCTATCAGGTGGAAACTGCGGGAGGAAGCAGCGGAAAAAAGGAAGTGTATCCGCTCAGCATGAAGGATATGTGTACCTTATCCATTCTGCCGGATCTGATTGAGGCAGGCGTGGACTCCTTTAAGATAGAAGGACGTATGAAGAAGGCGGAGTATGCAGCGGGAGTAACCTCCGTATACCGGAAATATATTGACCGGTATTTTCAGGTTGGAAGGGAAGGGTACCGGGTGGATAAAAAGGATTTGGATTTTTTATCTTCCCTGTATATCCGTTCCCAGATTCAGGACGGTTATTATTACAAGCAGAACGGTGCGGATATGATAACACTTAATTCCCCAGCCTACAACGGCAGTGAAGAGTCCGTGCTGAAACGCATCCGGGAGACCTATATCGACGTACCGGCGGAGAAAAAGAAAAAAGCACCCGTCAGCATGGAGATTACCCTTCATGTGGGGAAGCCTGCTGCCTTTCGTGTAAAAGTGCTGCAGACGGAAAGAGAAATATTCCTTACGGGTCCGGAGGTAGACAAGGCGCAGAAAAATCCCATCACGGAGGAAAATGTCAGGAAGTGCTTCGGCAAGCTGGGCGATACGTTCTTTGCCGTCAGCCCGGAGCAGATGCACATAGAAATGGACGCCGACTGTTTTTATCCTTTAAAGACCATGAACGAGTTGCGCAGGCAGGGCATGGAGAAGCTGCTCAAACTCTATTATCCCATAGAAAGGACGGAAAATAAGGCAGAAGAAGTGCCTGCACAGGAAAATACTGCAGCACCGGACGGCAAAACGGGGCAGGCAGGAAAAGATACGGTGTCAGAATGTGCTGCAGGGCAAAGGAAAGCAGCCGCAAACGGACAGGAGCATGCGGTTCTTGTGCAGAAAAAAGAGCAGCTTACTGCTCTTCTGGAGAGTGATTTTTCTTACGATACGGTCTATCTGGAGTCGGATTTCCGGAACGAAGCAGGTGTTGTGGGAGAGGCGGAAACAGATGCTTGCCGAAACGGCGGAAAGAAAGTATACATTGCCCTGCCGTTTATCGTGCGAGACAAGGACAAGGATTTCCTTAAGAAGCTTCTTCCTCTTATGAACCGTGTGGACGGTGTACTGGTGCGAAATTTGGAAACACTGGGATTTTTGCAAAAAAACGATTACAAAGGAAACATTCGACTGGATGCAGGTATGTACTGCTTTAATAAGAAAACGGTTTCCTTCTATGAGCCGCTTGCGGAAAGCTACTGCATGCCGTATGAATTAAACCACAGGGAACAGAAGTCCTTATCCCGCATGGAAACGGGCATACTTACCGAGCATGTGGTGTACGGCCGCATTCCTCTTATGGTAACGGCAAACTGTACCCAGAGGACCATGGAGAAATGTATAAAATCCGCACATATGGGCGAAAATCGACTGAGGGACCGTTACAGGAAAGAATTTCCGGTTATGCTGCACTGTCGTTACTGCTATAATGTAATCCTAAATTCCGTGCCCCTTTCCCTGCATGATACTATTTCGATACAAACGGATGATATTCTGCGGATACAGTTTACGTCGGAGGACTACCGGGAAACGAAGGCAGTTCTTAAGTTCTTCAAAAACCGTATGGAAGGAGGCAGCATGGAGCCGCCCTTTACGGAATTTACCAAGGGACATGAAAAGAGGGGCGTGGACTAAGCATAAGAAAGGCAGGATAAGGGATGGAAATATGGGTTTCCGAGCTTTCAAAATACATCATATCGGTGCTGATGGTCATATACACGCTGGAATGCTTTTTAGCATTTTCCTATAAAAAGGAGAGGAAGAACACACTTTTTTACGTCAGACAGTGGTTCTACCTGTTTGCGGTGCAGTTCTTTGCCTTTTTTACCCTGTATGTGAAGCAGGGGGAGAGGGAGGATTATACCTATCCGGCCATATACATTGTGACGCAGCTTCTGCTCATCCTGGTTTTGTCCTGTACCCATCTGATGTATGAGCAGTGCAACCGCCTTCTGTTAAATAACATGTGCATGCTGCTTGGTATCGGCATTATTATGCTTACGAGACTGGCGACAACGAAAGCCGTCCGGCAGCTTATGATTATGACGGTTTCATTCCTGTTGGGACTTTTAGTGGTTTTCCTTATGGAAAAAGGGAAGAACTTCCGAAAAATAGGGATTTTGTACCTGCTTGTGGGCGTGTTGCTGCTGGCGGTGGTTCTGGTGCTGGGAAATGTAACCTCCGGTTCCAAGCTTTCCCTTACGTTCCGCGGCATTACCTTCCAGCCGTCGGAGCCGGTAAAACTTCTGTTTTTGTTTTACTTAGCCTCCTTTCTGGCGGAAAAAACGGATTTTAAGAGAGTGGTGCTTGTCAGCATAGGAGCGGCAGCCCATGTGCTTTTGCTGGTGGCGGAACGTGACCTCGGCAGCGCCCTCATTTTCTTTATGACCTATCTTTGTGTGCTTTTCATGGCGACGAACAGCTATCTATATCTGACACTCGGCATAGCGGGACTTTGCGGCGGAGCGGTTGCAGCGTATAAGATTTTCCGTCATGTGCGGGTCAGGGTGCAGGCGTGGTGGAACCCGTTTGCCTACATTGACAACCAGGGCTTCCAGATTGCCCAGTCCCTGTTTTCCATAGGCGCCGGAGGCTGGTTCGGGTTAGGACTTATGAACGGTGGCCCGGAGGACATCCCATATGTGGAAACGGACTTTATTTTTTCTGCCATCTGTGAGGAAATGGGCATTGTTACCGGTATCTGCATTCTGCTGATTTCCGTAAGCAGCTTCCTTATGATGATGCAGATTGGACTGAAAACAGAAGATAAATTCTATAAGCTTATCTGTCTCGGCGGAGCCGTCACGTATCTGTTCCAGATATTTTTAACCATCGGCGGCGGTATCAAATTTATTCCGCTGACAGGTGTGACCTTACCCTTTATCAGCTACGGAGGCAGCTCTTTGCTTACTTCCATACTGTTATTTTATCTGATGCAGGCGGTCTATATCCGCTATCGGAAGGAAGGAGGACACTGCCTTGAAAAAGCCTGAAGAGAAGAACAGCAGCATCTATGTGGTGATGTACAGCTTTGTATTCCTGTTTTTGGGTATGATTGCGTATCTGTGTCTGTATGTGAAACAGAACGGACAGGATTTGCTTAACAACAGCTACAACACCCGGCAGAAAATCCTTTTAGCGCAGAACTACCGTGGAAGCATTTATGCTTCCGGCGGGGAAGTGCTGGCGGAAACCAAGATAAAAAACGGCTCGGAGGAAAGAAAGTACCCATACGGAAATCTTTTTTCCCATGTAGTGGGATATTCCACCCGGGGAAAAACGGGCGTGGAGGCACAGGCGAATGCCTACCTCATCCAGTCCAACATTCCACTGTCGGAAAAAGTGATAAACGAAACCGCCGGAGCGAAAAATCCGGGAGATAATGTCTACACCACCCTGCAGGTGCCGGTGCAGGAGGCAGCTTCCAGGGCACTTGACAATTACAGGGGCGCCGTGATCGTAACGGAAGTGAAAACCGGCAAGGTGATTGCCATGGTTTCCAAACCGGATTTCGACCCGGACACTATTGCCGCGGACTGGGATAAGCTTTCGGAAAATACGGACAGCGCCATGCTGATGAACAGGGCAACCCAGGGATTATATCCGCCCGGCTCCACATTTAAGATTGTGACCGCCCTCTGCTTTATGCGGCAGCATCCGGAAGAATATGCATCCTATACCTTTAATTGTCCCGGATATTTCAAGACGGCAAATGCCCGGATTAACTGCTACCACGGCATCAGCCACGGAAAGGTGGACTTTACGGAGTCCTTTGCCAAGTCCTGCAATTCCTCCTTTGCCAACATGGGAATGCAGATTGACAGGGAGACGTTTGAAAAGACGGTAAAGGAGCTTTCCTTTAATGAAAAACTGCCGGTTTCCTTTTTGTATTCCCAGAGCCGGTTTTCCTTTTCCGAAGAGTTTACCGATGCAGAGCGTCTGCAGGCGGCCATCGGTCAGGGGACCACGGTGATGACGCCGCTTCATCTGAATATGATTACCCAGGCAATCGCCAACGGCGGAGTGATGATGAAGCCCTATCTGATTGACTCAGTTACATCGGAGAACGGAACGGTTGTAAAGAAATTTTCACCGGA
Source organism: Clostridium sp. CAG:510 (assembly GCA_000434615.1). Taxonomy (GTDB): domain Bacteria; phylum Bacillota; class Clostridia; order Lachnospirales; family Lachnospiraceae; genus Acetatifactor. The sequence continues at coordinate 104,592 of FR880832.1, read as the reverse complement.
GGAATACAAAAGAGTGATGACAACGGAAGAGTCGGAGGCACTGACGGAGCTTATGAAGGCGGTTGTGGAAGAAGGTACGGCAAAGAAGGTGTCCGGTCTGGAATTTACGGTAGCGGGCAAAACCGGCTCCGCCGAGTACGGACAGACCAAGGGCGAAAGTCATGCCTGGTTTACCGGCTTCGCACCTGCGGAGGATCCCGAGATTGCAGTTACCATCATCGTGGAGGGCGCCGGAAGCGGCGGTGATTATGCGGTTCCCATGGCAAAGAGAATCTTCCGCGCCTATTTTGAACAGGAAAATTAAATATTGCGAAAGAAGACCGGATAGTCTATACTATGGATAGGTCAAGTTTTCATTTGACACACCAGAAGCGGCAGGAGGCATTGCAATGATTGAAGCAATTAGTTGCGGCGGTGTGGTTATTTTCCGGGGGAAAATTCTTCTTTTATACAAGAATTTCAAAAACAAGTATGAAGGCTGGGTTTTACCCAAGGGAACCGTGGAAGAGGGCGAGGAGTTCAAGGATACCGCCCTGCGTGAAGTACTGGAAGAGTCAGGTACCAGACCGGTCATCGTAAAATACGTGGGAAAGAGTGAATACACCTTTAACGTTCCGGAGGACTTTGTAAAAAAAGAAGTGCACTGGTATCTTATGATGGCGGACAGCTACTACAGCAAACCACAGCGTGAAGAATATTTTATGGATTCCGGATATTATAAGTATCATGAGGCATACCACCTTTTGAAATTTTCCAACGAAAAGCAGATTTTGGAAAAGGCGTACAACGAGTATCTGAAACTGAAGCAAAATAATCTTTGGGGCACCCGAAAACAGTATTAAACAGGAGGATGACTGCATGGAATTTTATCCTGATTTATATATTGGCGAAAAGGTGGAAAAGCCCGGCGTTTTGCTGAAAAAGATAAAAAAGCAGAAGAAAATACCGGATGCCTATATTATTGCATTTGCCCAGAGTGCAGATGACGAGCTGGATATCCGAAACGCAAAGGACTTGAACAAAGAGTTTTATGCTTCGGAGAATCCGTATATTGTAGGTATAGCAGAGGACTACGACGACGCAGTGGACGTGGTGAAAAAAATTGCGGAGGAGTGTTTTGCAAAGCGGGGAGACTGCAGGCTTAGGGATTTTTTATCCGAAAGGATACAATAATATGTGGCATGTGATTTTACAGATTTTAGCCGTTATCGGTATCGTTCTGCTGGTTTTGTTGGCGCTTCTGATACTGACGGTACTGGCGGTGCTTTTCGTGCCCATCCGGTACAGGGCTTCGGGAGAAAAAGAGGCAGACAGGATAGAGGGTGTGGCGGCGGTCAGTTTTCTGTATCCGATCCTTTCTTTCAAATGGCAGCGTACTGGCAATGAAAACCGCTGGGCACTGCGGCTTCTCGGCATAAGGTTAAAGAGTTCCCGGAAGGCGAACAAAGGCAAAACGACAGAGCCGGAAAAGACAGACAAGGGCAAAGTGGCAGAGCCTGAGAAAGCGGACAAAGGCAAAGCAGAGGAAACAGACAAAGCGGCAAAGCCGGAAAAAGCCGCAAAGCCGGTGAAAGAAGAAAAGCAACCGGCAACACCAAGTGTGCAAAATGCGGGAACCGGAAATGCGGCACAGCAGACAAAGGAAAACGGAACGCAAGAAACGGACCGGGCTTCATCGGAAACAGGCAGCGCAGGAGAGAAAACATCAGAAAAACGGGCTGCGGACAAGCAGGAGAAAGGCACGGAAAAGAAAGCCCGCTTCACAATTTCCGGACTCTGTGATAAAATGGAGAATATCAGGGATAATGTAGAGTATTATAAAGAACGCCTGACAGCGGAAGAAAACCGGCTGTTCTTAAAAAGAACGAAGGAAAGGATATTTGCCGTCTTAAAAAGCATAAAGCCTAAGGTGCTTACCGCCCGCATTGTATGCGGCACCGGTTCCCCGGATACCACCGGTTATGTGTGCGCTGTATACGGCATGCTTTATCCGGTCATAGAGGACAGAATTTCCTTCACTGCAGACTTTGAAAACAAGGTCCTGGACGGTGAACTTTCTGTAAAAGGCAAGGTGAGGGTGGCAACACTTGTTCGCCACGGCATTAAGATTTTATTGGACAAGCAGCTTAAAGTATTCTTAAAAGAGATGAAAAGGGAGGATTAGCAAGTGGCAGAAAATCAGTTCAGCGGTGTAGTAGAATCATTATTAAAGGGAATGGATACCATCCTTTCCACCAAAACCGTAGTAGGGGAAGCAACCCAGATTGGTGACACCATTATTTTACCTCTTGTGGATGTGTCTTTCGGCGTGGGCGCCGGAGCAGGTGTAAACGATGAAAAGAAGACCCAGAACGGAGCAGGCGGTCTCGGAGGAAAGATGACTCCCAGTGCCGTACTGGTAATCGGCAAGAACGGAAGCGCCAGACTGGTCAACATTAAAAATCAGGATACCGTTACCAAGATTTTGGACATGGTTCCTGACATTTTAGACAGATTTGGCAAGAAGGATAAGGAAGAAAAGATTGACGATAAGGAAGCGGTGGACGCAGCATTTCCCGCTGAACAGTAATCTTTCTTAACCGGCAGGAAACAAAGAAAGTACAGCTTCATATCCTAAACTATAGGGATACCCTGTGAGGACTCTGTGGGATACCCGGTGCATAAAAAGGGGAAGAAGGATATGAATAAAAGAAAGCTGATAGGACTCATGGCGATGTTTATTGCCTTAGGAATGCTGATTATGCTGTTTCTTAGAAACGACCTGGTGGGTATTATTATTATTGCCCTGTTGTTGTTTGTCGGTTATAACTGTTACGACTGTTGTTAGCGTTTCGGAGGAAGCATGGATATAGACGCAAGAAATCTGGATGCATTACGGGGAGAAGATGAAGATGCGTTAAAGGAACTGAAGCACTTTCTGTTTAAGGAAACGGTACGCATCGAGAATGAGAAAAAGGCTTTGAAAGAGGACAGGGAAAAGCTGATACGCGAAAGAACCCAGTTCCGGAAGGAAATAGATCTTTTGAACCACAAAATGGTTTTAGAGCACAAACGCCTGAAAGACGAAACCCTGTTTTTCGATAAGAAAATGGAAATTCTGCAGGATGGTTTCAAACATCTGGAAGAAGAAAAGGAAGCCTTACGGAAAGAAAAGTACCGTTTTAAGACGGAGCAGGATATCTGGAAGAGCGGTG
>FR880832.1:67963-101371 GCA_000434615.1 Clostridium sp. CAG:510 | reverse complement strand
GCGGTGTGGTACGGAATGAAAAGCCGGACGATGTGATTGCCGTACTGTTTAAGGGTGTCAGCAATCCCATTACCTTACGGAAGCGGTACAAGGAGCTTCTAAAGATTTTTCACCCGGACAACCTGTGCGGGGACGAAGAGATGGTACAGCTCATTAACCGTGAATACGAAAGAAGAAAAAGAGCAGAACAAAAGCCGGTGTAAAACACCGGCTTTCCTTTGGTTTCATTTTTATTTACAATCAATTAAGCACGTTCAACAGCACCGGACTTTAAGCAGTTTGTGCAGACATGCATTCTCTTGGAACCACCGTTTACTTTGCACTTTACGCTTCTAACGTTGGAATTCCAAATTCTGTTAGATCTTCTATGAGAATGGCTTACGTTGTTACCGAAATGAACGCCTTTTCCACAAATATCACATTTAGCCATCTTGACACCTCCTCAAATGCTTTCGCATCAGTTATCTTTAAACTCGCAACATTGATATATTAACAGAAAACATTTCGGATTGCAAGTAAAATTATAAGATTTTTCATTTTTTGAATTTTTATATTTCTTTTTTATGGAAAAGCAGTTATAATACATTTAGCTATGACAAATTAGCGTATGGTAAAAAGGAGGTATTACATGAAAGGATCTTCTATGAATACCCACATGGGTAACATTACGATTGACAACGAGGTTATTGCCCAGTATGCAGGTACGGTTGCCATGGAATGTTTTGGTATCGTGGGAATGGCTGGCTTCTCCGCAAAAGACGGAATTGCTAAGCTTTTAAAGAAAGATAGTCTGACAAGAGGAATTGCCGTTTCCTTAAATAACAATAAGCTTACTCTGAATTTCCACGTTATCGTGGCATATGGTGTCAGCATTTTAGCTGTATCCGACAACCTGATCGACAATGTGAAATATAAAGTGGAAGAATTTACCGGAATTGAAATTGAAAAAATTAACATCTTTGTTGAAGGTGTAAGAGTGATTGATTAAGGAGGATTTACCGTGGCTTTAAATACGATCGACGCTAAGATGCTTGCAAAGATGTTCTTAGCCGGAGCAAAAAACTTGGAATCCAAGAAGGAACTGATTAACGAATTAAACGTTTTTCCCGTTCCCGACGGAGATACAGGAACCAACATGACACTTACCATTATGTCTGCAGCCAAAGAAGTGGTGGCACTCGGTGAAGAACCGGATATGACTGCTTTGTGCAAGGCTATTTCAGGAGGTTCCTTACGAGGAGCAAGAGGTAACTCCGGTGTTATTTTATCCCAGTTGTTAAGAGGTCTGACCAAGAGTATCAAAGAAAAGGAAGTAATCGGTATCACAGACCTGACAGAAGCTTACGAAAAAGCAGTGGAAACCGCCTATAAGGCAGTTATGAAGCCGAAGGAAGGCACTATTCTTACCGTAGCAAAGGGGATTTCCGACAAGGCGAAAGAACTTGCCGAGGACGGTGCGGAAGACATGGCAGCGTTCATGGGTGATGTACTGGAGCATGCCCGCTACGTCTTAAGCCAGACTCCCGAGCTTTTACCGGTATTAAAACAGGCAGGTGTTGTAGACTCCGGCGGACAGGGACTTGTGGAAGTGATGGCAGGTGCTTACGATGCATTCCTCGGCAAGGAAGTGGACTACACCATTGCAGAGGCTCCCAAGGCTGACGGCGAAGCAAAGCCGGCACAGACCGAGGAAGCAGAGATTAAATTCGGTTACTGCACAGAGTTTATCATTCTCTTAAACAGACCGTTCAATATCAAACAGGAAATGGATTTCAAGGCATTCTTAGAGTCCATCGGTGACTCCATTGTCTGCGTAGCGGATGAGGATGTGGTAAAGGTACATGTCCACACCAATGATCCCGGACTGGCTATCCAGAGAGCTTTGAAATACGGCGCACTTTCCAATATGAAGATTGACAATATGCGCTTAGAGCATCAGGAAAAGCTGTTCAAGGAAGCAGAAAAGCAGAAAGCCGCACAGGAAGAAGCAAAAGCGCAGGAAGTACCTGCAGAGCGCAAGAGTGCCGGATTCGTGGCAGTTTCCATCGGTGACGGCATGAATGAAATTTTCAGGGGACTGGGTGTTGATTACATTATCGAAGGCGGACAGACTATGAATCCTTCCACCGAAGATATGTTAAACGCCATTGATAAGGTAAATGCCGATACGGTATTCATCCTTCCCAATAATAAAAATGTCATTCTGGCAGCCAACCAGGCAGTTGGTCTGGTGGAGGACAAGAAGGTTATCGTCATTCCCACCAAGACCGTACCGCAGGGTATTACCGCCATTATTAACTACATTCCCGATTTATCCGCTGAGGAAAATGAAGAGAACATGACGTCTGAAATCGGCAATGTAAAGACCGGCGAGGTTACCTATGCCGTAAGAGACACCCAGATTGATGGCAAGGTTATCTGCCAGGGCGACTACATGGGTATCGGCGATGCCGGCATTTTAGCGGTAGGCAAGGACATCTGGGAAGTTACCATGGATATGGTAACCGGCATGATGACGGATGATTTAGAGCTGTTAAGCATTTACTATGGTAGCGATGTTACCAAGGAAGATGCCGAAAAGATGCGCGATGCACTGGCTGAGAAATTCGTGAACTGCGACATTGAGCTGCAGTACGGCGGACAGCCTATTTATTACTATGTCATTTCCGCAGAATAAACATAAAAATAACAGGTAAGATTATGAATTTACAGTCTGATATTACCACAATCAAAGGAGTGGGGGAGAAATCCGCCACTCTTTTTGCAAAGTTAAATATTCATACGGTAAAGGACCTTTTGTTCTTTTTTCCGAGGGATTATGAAACCTTTACGGAGCCGGTACTCATCAGTGAGGCAAAGCCGGGAGAGCTTGTCACCATAAGGGGCATTGTGATGCTTGCCCCCACGGTGACGAGGGTAAAGCATCTGTCCATTCTGAAGGTGAAGGCAAGGGATGCGTCAGGGGCGGTGACACTGACGTTTTTTAACATGCCATTTTTACAGAAAGCACTGAAACCGGGGCAGTTTATGCTGTTCCGCGGCAGGCTGAAAAATAACAATCAGATGGAACAGCCCCGTATGTATAAGGAAGAGGAATACCGGGAACTGATGGCGTTTATCCAGCCGAAATATCCGGTTACCAAGGGCATTACCAGCAAAAATATCTCGAAAGCCGTGAAACAGGTGCTTTCCCTGTGCCCCATGCCGGAAGAATTTCTGCCCGAAGAAATCTTAAAGAAAGAAGAACTCATGCCTTACGGAGAGGCTCTGGCCCAGATTCATTTCCCGGAGAACAGGGAAAGCCTTGACCGTGCCAGAAAGCGGCTTGTGTTTGATGAATTCTTCCTGTTTATTCTGATGATGCAGCAGTCTAAAATGCTGACGGAAAAGGAAAAAAACACCTGTCCCATGGTGGAAACGGCGGAGTGTGTGCGGTTCTTGGAGCGGCTTCCCTATAAACTCACCGGCGCCCAGAACAAGGTCATCGGGGAAATCCTTGCGGACATGACGGGGGATGCGGTCATGAGCCGTCTGGTGCAGGGCGATGTGGGTTCCGGTAAAACCATCGTGGCGTTCTGGGCGCTTCTTTTGTGCGTGACAAACGGCTATCAGGGAGCACTTATGGCCCCTACGGAAGTGCTGGCAAGGCAGCATTACGAAGAGATTTTACGGCTCACTAAGGAACAGAACCTGCCCTTTGTACCGGTGTTTTTGTCCGGCTCCCAGACGGCGGCAGCCAAAAGGGAGGTATACCGGCGGATAGAGGATGGCAGCGCCAATCTGGTAATCGGTACCCATGCGGTCATTCAGGACAAGGTGCATTTTAAGAAGCTGGCGCTGGTGGTAACGGACGAACAGCACCGTTTCGGCGTAAGACAGAGGGAGACCTTAAAGGAAAAGGGTAATCACCCCCATGTGCTGGTGATGAGTGCAACCCCCATTCCCCGTACACTTGCCATTATTCTCTACGGCGATTTGCAGGTGTCCGTCATTGACGAGCTGCCGGGCGGCAGAATTCCCATTAAGAACTGTGTGGTAGGAGAGGAATACCGCCCCAAGGCATATGCTTTTATGGAAAAACAGATTGCCGAGGGCAGGCAGGTTTACTGTATCTGTCCCATGGTGGAGGAAGGCGAAACCACAGATCTGGAAAATGTCACGGACTATACAGAAAAGCTGAAGGCGTATTTCCCGGAAAGCGTGCGCATTGCAAGGCTTCACGGCAAAATGAAGCCGGCGGAAAAGAACCGCATCATGGAAGAATTTGCTGCCGGAAACATCGATATTTTAGTTTCTACCACGGTTATTGAGGTGGGCATCAACGTACCCAATGCCACGGTGATGATGGTGGAAAATGCGGAGCGGTTCGGACTGGCGCAGCTTCATCAGCTTCGGGGACGTGTAGGGCGCGGCGGCTTCCAGAGCTACTGCATCTTCTTAAATACCGGCAATTCCGATGCCACAAGAAAACGTCTGGACATCCTGAACCATTCCAACGACGGTTTCTATATTGCCAACGAGGATTTGAAAATGCGCGGTCCCGGAGAGCTTACCGGAATCCGGCAGAGCGGTGCGTTCCGGTTCCGGCTCGGGGATATTTACGAGGATGCGGATGTATTAAAACAGGCGGCTGTCTGCGTGGACAGCCATACGGATATCTGGCAGAGCGAAGCCTTTCAAAAGAAACTTCCGTCCAAATCGGAAGACGGATTATTTTATTTGATTGACTTTACGTCCATTTAACCTTACAATAGTTCTTGCATTATAATTTTGTGGAAAATGGAGGAATTTATGTCCCGAGTAGCGATTATTACGGATTCCAACAGCGGCATTACCCAGTCCCAGGCAAAGGAAATGGGGATTCGTGTGGTACCCATGCCGTTTATGATTGGAGATACCGGTTACTTTGAAGATATTACCTTAAACCAGGCACAGTTCTATGAGAAGTTAAAAGGAGATGCGGCTATCAGCACCAGCATGCCTTCCTTAGACAGTCTTATGGAGTACTGGAATGATGCACTGAAAGAGTATGACGAAGTGGTTTACATTCCCATGAGCAGCGGCCTTTCCGGTTCCTGCGAGGCGGCAGTGATGCTTTCCAAAGAGGAAGAGTTTGAAGGAAAGGTATTTGTGGTAAACAACCAGCGTATTTCCATTACCCAGAGACAGTCCGTTCTGGATGCCATGCAGATGGCCCAAAAAGGACTGGGCGCGGAAAAAATCCGCGACATTCTGGAAGAGGATAAATTTAACAGCAGTATTTACATCATGCTGGACACATTGTATTACCTGAAAAAGGGTGGCAGAATTACCCCGGCGGCGGCAGCCCTCGGCACCATTTTGAAATTAAAGCCGGTGCTTACCATACAGGGAGAAAAGCTGGATGCCTTTGCCAAGGCACGTACCACCGGACAGGGCAAGTCCATGATGATTAATGCCATCCGCAGTGATATGGAGAATCGTTTCGGCGGAGCCACACCGGATAATATTTATTTAGCACTTGCCTATACATATGACGAGGAAGCGGCAGCTGCCTGGAAAAGAGAAGTGGAGGAAGCTTTCCCGGGCTTTGAGGTACACATGGATCCCTTATCCTTAAGTGTTTCCTGCCATATCGGCCCCGGCGCCATTGCGGTGGGATGCTGCAAGAAGCTGGATATTTAAGGAAAAACTGCATAGACGGTATAATAAGAACGTTTTGTTGGAATTTAAAATTTCCGATAAAACGTTCTTTGCATATAGGGTGGGAATATGATATAATTTTTATTAGTGTGTAAACTTGTGAAAGCTGACACAAAGGAGTAGATAATGGCTAAGACAAATAATTATGATGCCTCCAGCATTACCGTTTTAGAGGGCCTGGAAGCAGTTAGAAAACGTCCCGGTATGTACATAGGAAGTGTTTCCACCAAGGGACTTAACCATCTGATTTATGAAATCGTGGACAATGCCGTGGACGAGCATCTGGCAGGGTACTGTACCATCATAAAGGTCTATCTGGAAGCGGACGGCTCCGCTACGGTTGAGGATAACGGACGAGGCATTCCCGTGGGCATGCATGAAAAGGGCATCAGCGCAGAGCGTCTGGTTTTTACGACCCTGCATGCGGGCGGCAAGTTTGACAACAATGCCTACAAAACCAGCGGCGGTCTGCACGGTGTTGGTTCTTCCGTTGTAAATGCCCTGTCCAACAGATTGACTGTGAGGGTCAAAAACGGTGGACAGATTTACGAGGATAAATACGAAAAGGGCATTCCGGTTTTAGACCTTATAGACGGATTGCTGCCGGTAGTGGGGAAGACCAGGGAAACCGGCACCACCATAAATTTTCTGCCGGACGACACCATTTTTGACAAGACCCGTTTCAAAGAGGATGAGGTCAAGAGCAGACTTCACGAAACGGCTTACTTAAACCCGAACCTGACGATTATTTTTGAGGACAGACGGAAGGATGTGCCGGAGCATGTGGTATACCATGAGCCGGACGGCATCACCGGTTTCATCAAGGACATGAACAAAAGCCAGGAGCCGGTACATGAGGTGATTTCCTTCTCCGGAGAAAGCGAAGGCATTTCCGTGGAAGTGGCATTCCAGTATGTAAATGAATTTCATGAAAACGTCTTAGGCTTCTGCAACAATATTTACAATGCAGAGGGCGGCACCCATTTAACCGGCTTTAAGACGGCATTTACAAATATTATCAATACCTATGCGAGAGAGCTCGGTTTCTTAAAGGAAAAAGACATTAACTTCACCGGACCGGATGTGCGAAACGGTATGACGGCGGTGGTTTCCATCAAGCATCCGGATCCCCGTTTTGAAGGACAGACCAAGACAAAATTGGACAATCAGGATGCGGCAAAGGTGGTCAGCAAGGTAACCTCCGAAGAAATGGTGCGTTACTTTGACCGTAACTTAGAAACCTTAAAAAGCATCATAGCCTGTGCCGAAAAGGCTGCCAAAATCCGCAAGACGGAGGAAAAGGCAAAGACCAATATGCTGACAAAGCAGAAGTTCTCCTTTGACAGCAACGGCAAGCTGGCAAACTGCGAGTCCAAGGACGCTTCCAAATGCGAAATCTTTATCGTCGAAGGTGATTCTGCGGGCGGTAGTGCCAAAATGGCAAGAAACCGTATGTATCAGGCAATCCTTCCCATCCGCGGTAAAATTCTTAATGTGGAAAAGGCAAGCATCGACAAGGTACTCGCCAATGCGGAAATCAAGACCATGATCAATGCATTCGGCTGCGGCTTTTCCGAGGGCTATGGCAATGATTTCGATATCACGAAGCTGCGCTACGACAAAATCATCATCATGGCGGATGCGGATGTGGACGGTGCTCATATCAGCACCCTGCTTCTGACTTTGTTCTACCGCTTTATGCCGGAACTGATTTTTGAAGGTCATGTATATCAGGCGATGCCCCCTCTGTATAAGGCAATGCCCGCCAAGGGAGAGGAAGAGTACCTGTATGACGACAAGGCATTGGAAAAATACCGGAAGTCGCACAAGGGAAGCTTTACCCTGCAGCGTTACAAAGGTCTTGGCGAAATGGATGCATCCCAGCTCTGGGAAACCACTCTGGATCCGGAGAGGCGCCTGCTTAAGAGAATCGAAATCGAAGATGCCCGCATGGCAAGTGAAATTACGGAAATGTTAATGGGTACGGATGTTCCGCCCAGAAAGGCATTTATCCACGAACATGCCCATGATGCGGAACTGGATGTATAAAAGGAGATTTGGCAATGGATGACAGCAGAATCATCAGTACGGAATATTCCGACCTGATGCAGAAATCATATATAGACTATGCCATGAGCGTTATTATCGCGAGAGCGCTTCCCGATGTCAGGGACGGCTTAAAGCCGGTACAGAGGCGTACCCTTTACGATATGCACGAACTGGGCATCCGCTACGACAGGCCTTACCGTAAAAGCGCCCGTATTGTCGGCGATACCATGGGTAAATACCATCCCCACGGCGACAGCTCCATTTACGATGCGCTGGTGGTCATGGCGCAGGATTTTAAGAAGGGCATGCCGCTAATCGACGGTCACGGCAACTTCGGCAACATTGAAGGCGACGGTGCCGCTGCCATGCGTTACACGGAAGCCAGACTGGAGAAAATCACCCAGGAAGCATTCCTTGCGGATTTGGACAAGGATGTGGTGGATTTTATTCCGAACTTTGATGAAACGGAAAAAGAGCCGGAGGTTCTGCCGGTAAAAATCCCCAACCTTTTAGTAAACGGCTCCGAAGGTATTGCCGTAGGTATGGCGACCAGCATTCCGCCCCACAATCTGGGCGAAGTCATTGATGCCATGAAGGCATACATGCAGGATGAGAGCATCTCCACAAGAGAGCTTATGCGGTATATAAAGGGCCCGGATTTCCCGACGGGCGGCATTGTGATCAACGAGGAAGAGCTTCTTAATATCTATGAAACCGGCGTGGGCAAAATCAAAATCCGCGGCAAGGTGGAAGTGGAAAAGGCAAAGGGCGGCAAGTTAAATCTTGTCATTACCGAAATTCCTTACCCGATGATTGGACTGAATATTGCCAAGTTTTTATCCGATGTGGCAGCTCTTTCCGAAACCAAGAAGACCATGGACATTGTAGATATTTCCAACCAGTCCTCCAAGGAAGGCATCCGCATCGTCATCGAGCTGCGGAAGGATACGGACGTAGAGAATTTTACAAACATGCTCTACAAGAAGACCCGTCTGGAAGATACCTTCGGTGTCAACATGCTTGCCATTGCGGACGGCAGACCGGAAACCATGGGATTAAAGCAGATTTTGAAAGCCTGCACGGATTTCCAGTTTGAAGTGGCAACAAGAAAGTACACCACGCTTTTGGAAAAGGAAAAAGAGAAGAAGGAAATTCAGGAAGGACTTATCAAGGCGTGCAACGTCATTGACCTGATTATTGAGATTCTGCGCGGCTCCAAGGACAGGAACATGGCAAAGAGATGCCTGACTGAGGGAACGACGGACGGCATCAGGTTTAAGTCAAAGGAATCCAAGATTATGGCACAGCAGCTTATGTTTACGGAAAAGCAGGCAAACGCCATTCTGGAAATGCGTCTGTATAAGTTAATCGGTCTGGAAATCGAGGCGCTTATCAACGAGCATGAGGAAACCATGTCCAATATCTTCCGCTATGAGGATATCTTAGAGCGCAAGGACTCCATGGCACAGGTTATCATCAACGAATTAAACCAGATTAAAAAGGAATACAGCAAGCCCCGTAAAACGGAAATTACCAATAAGGAGGAAGCGGTTTACGAGGAAAAGAAGCCGGAAGAAATGGATGTCATGTTCTTAATGGACCGTTTCGGTTATGCCAAAACAGTGGATATGGCTACCTATGAAAGAAATAAGGAAGCTGCGGATACAGAGAACAAATATGTGGTAAAATGTAAGAATACCGGCAGAATCTGTCTCTTTACCGATATCGGACAACTCCACACCATCAAGGTGACGGACATCCCTTACGGCAAGTTCCGCGATAAGGGTATTCCCGTGGACAATGTGAGCAATTACAGCGCTTTCAGGGAAACCATTCTCTGCGTGGCAAGCCAGACGGAGTTAAACTTATACCGGATGATATTTGTCACAAAGCAGGCGATGATGAAGGTGGTGGACGGCGGCGAATTCGATGTAAGCAAGCGTCTGGTGGCTGCCACCAAGTTAAACGAAGGGGATGAAGTAGTAAGCGTTACCGTGATAAAGGAGCAGAGGAACATTGTACTGCAGTCAAAGGACGGTTATTTCTTAAAATTTGCCATCGAGGAAATTCCGGAAAAGAAAAAAGGAGCGGTGGGTGTCCGCGGCATGAAGCTGTCGGACAAGGACAGCATCGAAGCCGTTTATTACATACAGAATGCAGTGGAAACCGCTATTCCGTATAAAAACAAAAATCTCGTACTGAATACCTTAAAACCCGGAAAGCGTGACGGCAAGGGTATCAAAGTACGGGCATAACAAGACTTATGCCGGAAAGGAAAAAATTATGAGAGTAATAGCAGGTACAGCCAGAAGCTTACCCTTAAAATGCCCGACAGGGCTGGATACCAGACCTACCACGGACAGAATAAAAGAAACCTTATTTAATATGCTGCAGACCTATATCCCGGGCTGTGTTTTCGTGGATTTGTTTGCGGGCAGCGGTGCCGTGGGCATCGAAGCCATCAGCAGAGGGGCGAAGAAAGCCTATTTTGCGGAAAATGCCTCCGAAGCCTTACAGTGCATCCAGGAGAACCTGGCATTTACGAAATTTGCGGATAAGGCGGTGGTGCTAAAACAGGATGCCATCAGCGCCCTGAACGGCATTTTTGAAAAAGAAACGGACATTATTTTCATGGACCCGCCTTACGGCAGGGATTTGGAAAAGCAGGTGCTCTCCGTGCTGAAGGGTTACCGTTATGTGACGGAAGACACCCTGATTATTGTGGAAGCTGACCTTCACACCGATTTTTCCTATGCGGAAGAACTGGGCTACGAGCTTGTAAAAGAAAAGAAATACAAGACCAACAAGCATGTATTCCTTAAGAAAAAGGAAGGATAAACTATGAAAAAAGCAATCTATACCGGAAGCTTTGACCCGGTGACTCTGGGGCATATGGACATTATCAGAAGAGCGGCTGACACCTTTGATGAATTAGTTGTGGGAGTTTTAAACAATAAAGAAAAGAAGCCGTTGTTTTCTGTGGAAGAACGTGTTAAGATATTACAAGAGGCTGTCAGGGATATACCGAATGTAAAGATTGATTCTTTCAGCGGACTTTTCGTGGATTATGCGAGGGAAAAGGATATCTGGATAGCCGTCAGGGGGCTTCGTGCCATTACGGACTTAGAATACGAAATGCAGATGGCGCAGACAAACCGGATGCTTTCGGGAGGAAAATTAGATACGGTATTTTTTGTTACCAATCTGGACTATTCCTATATCAGTTCTTCCGGTGTCAAGCAGATTGCCAGCTTTGGCGGGGATATTTCCCTCTGTGTGCCGGATTTTGTAGAGAAGCTTGTGAATGAAAAGTATGGCGTGAAATAATTGGGTAACAAGGAGAGTAGATATGAGCAGCAAGATTGAACAATTAATTGATGAAATCGAAGATTATATTAATAATTGCAAGCCGCAGGCTTTTTCCAGTACCAAAATCATTGTAAATAAAGAAGAAATTGATGAATTGCTGCGAGAACTCAGGATGAAAACCCCTGATGAAATCAAGCGTTATCAGAAGATTATCAGCAATAAGGAAGCTATCCTGAACGATGCCCGTACAAAGGCGGAGGAGCTGATCAAGCAGACGACCATCCAGACCAACCAGTTAATCAGCGAGCATGAGATTATGCAGCAGGCATACGCACAGGCAAACGAAGTGGTTACCATGGCAACGAGACAGGCGCAGGAAATTTTAGACAACGCCACCATGGAGGCAAACAATGTAAAGATGTCCGCCATGCAGTACATGGATGATATGCTTGCCCATCTGGAAAACATTATAGCAACCTCCAGTCAGACGGCTACGGCAAATTACGATACGCTGATTGGAAACTTAAATCATTATCATGAAATTATCCAGTCCAACCGTGCGGAGCTTCACCCGGCAGAGGATGAACTTGAAGAAGTGGATCTGGATGCAGAGCAAGGGGACAACCTTGATGCTAAGTAAGCGAAAGAGAAAAGAACGGATTCCCGGAAACAATTTGTTTGCCGGGAATTTTTTTCTATGGGTATTCTTTCTGTTTCTGATATTTGCCGTAGATGTGAAGGCAGAAGGATTTTATTACCCGCCGGATACGGACGGAGAACTGGTGGTGGTCATTGACCCCGGGCACGGAGGCTCCAATCTCGGTGCGGATTACAACGGTTTTCTGGAGAAAGAAATGAACCTTACGGTGGCTGAAGCCATGGCGGAGGAGCTCAGGGAGTACGAGGGCATTACCGTGTACCTGACACATGAGGATCTGGACACGGACATCAGGATAAAGGACAGGGCGGCATTTGCCAAAAGTGTGAATGCGGATTTCCTATTCTGCCTGCATTTCAATATGTCACCGGGCAATATTCTGTATGGCTCCGAGGTCTGGATTTCGGCATACGGAGAGGAAAACAGACAGGGCTATACCTTTGCAGGACTGCAGTTAAATGAAATGCGGAAGCTGGGACTTTCCATAAGAGGCATTAAAACGAGGCTGAATGAGGAAGGGACGGCGGATTATTACGGTATTCTGCGCTTCTGCGAAGCAGAGGATATTCCGGCAGCCCTGATTGAGCACTGCCATATCGACAACGATGCGGATGTGGGGTTCTGCGACTCCAAAGAGGATTTGATTGCTCTCGGTAAAGCCGATGCCACGGCGGCAGCCAAATTCTTCCGCCTGTCCAGTAAAAGCTTAGGCGTGGACTACAGTGACAATACCGAGGCAGTGGAGCCCACACCCGGCGCAGGTTACGCCAAAATGGACACCACGGACCCGGATATCTGCATGATAGAGGAAAACTATACTGACCTTGCAAATAAGAAAATCGGCATTCAGGTAACCGGCTGTGATTACGATTCACCCATGCAGTACTATTCCTACAGCATAGACGGCGGTGAAACCTTTACCCCGTACCTTTTGTGGCCGGATGCGGATATGCTTGCCGGCACTTATGCGGATACCTTTAATCTGGAGATAGATATACCCGAGGGCGTGAACCCTGACATTGTGGTAAAGGGCATTAACCAGTACGACAGATACACCTTAAGCAACCACTTAAACGGTTACCCGGTGTTTACGGGCAGCGACCCCGATGAGGTGCTTCCGGAAATCCCGGAGGAAACTGAAGAGGTAAGTGGCAATGCCGGAAGCCTTCACGATACGATTAAGGACAGTGCGGACGGCGGCTTCAAAGCGCCGGTCAAAGAAGAAAACGAAGAAGACAGAACCTTTGTCCGTTTTGTGGAAATCAGTCTTTTAGCGGTGTTTGTGATTTTTACCGCAGTTCTGTTTGTGGGTGTTTTAACGGCAAACAAAAAGCGTCATAAAAAGAAGCGGAAAAGAAGGAAAAAATAAAAAAAACTCAAAAGGCACTGCAATAGTTTGTCATACACATAGCGCCTCATGGATAAATCGGTGCCGGCAAGCATGCCCTTGGTCTGCAGCAGACAGCATAGTCCCCCAAAGGGTAGAACCGTTAAAAGAAACAGCGGCAGTCTTCCGGAAAGGGCATGAATACCGCCGGTAATTTCCAACAGACAGCGGCTGGCGCAGAGCAGGGTATCCGGAAGGACAATACCCGTATACCGGGTAAGGCTTCGGGATACAATCAGGGGAAACAGATAGAGCAGATTTCCCACAATGAGATATGCGCCCAGTACGGTGATGCCCTCAATACCGGAGTGGATGGCAGAATCCAGACTTTTTAAGAAAGGCTCCGGTGCGGCTTCTGACGGACTTTTTTGACACAGGTTTAGCGGCAGAGGGGAAATGAGCCGGACAAGCAGGGCATAGAGAAAAGGAATGCCGTATATTCCTAAAAGGAAGAACGCGGCAGGAATATTTTTAATAGCCAGGGACGGAAGCAGGACGGAAAGGATGAACAGAGGCCCCATGTTGTTGCAGAATCCCAATAGATACTGGGCTTCTTTGCGGGAAAATTCCTTCCTCCGGTACAGCTCCGCAATGTTTCTGGCACCCATGGGAAAACCGCACAGAAAGCCCGTCAGGACACAGTACACACCCTGTGGACTGATGCGAAGCAGCGGACAAAGAAGGGGCGAAAGAAAAAAGGAAAGCTTTTCCGTCATCTGCTGACGCACGAGCAGGCAGGAAAGCAGCATAAAAGGGAACAGCGCCGGTATCATGGTCTGAAACCATACGGAAAGACCGTCGGCGGCAAGCTGCACACTGTCTTCCGAAAAGAAAAGCATCAGCACAAAGGAAAGAAAAAACAGCAGTATTTTCATGAAAATCCTGTACGGTTTTTTATAATCATATGAGAAAGAACCGAAAAAAATGTAGGAACGGAGAGACACATGCGTCTGGATAAATTCTTATGCGATACGGCGGGGCTTACCCGCACGGAGGCAAAAAATGCCGTAAAAAAAGGACAGATTGCCGTAAACGGCCAGGTGCAGAAGGCCGCGGATTTTAAGGTAAAGGAAACTACGGATACGGTGACTTTTCAGGGAAAGCCCCTTTCTTATGCAGCGTTCCATTATTATATGCTGCATAAACCTGCGGGCGTGATTACCGCCACGGAGGACAAAAAAGAAAGCACGGTTATGGATATCCTAAGGGAGGAAAAGGTCAAAAATCTGTTTCCCGTGGGCAGACTGGACAAGGACACGGAAGGACTGCTTCTTGTTACCGACGACGGCGAGCTTGCCCACAACCTGCTTTCCCCAAAGAAGCATGTGGACAAGGAATATCTGGTTAAAGTAAGGGACAGCATTTCCGAAGAAGACTGCAGAAAGCTTTCGGAGGGCGTGGATATCGGGGACGAAAAGCCCACGGCTCCGGCAAAGGTGGAACGTGTGGCGGAGAAAGAAATTCTTCTGACCATCCGGGAGGGACGTTTCCATCAGGTAAAGCGCATGCTACAGGCAGTGGGCAATGAAGTGCTGTATTTGAAAAGACTCTCCATGGGCAGCCTGCGTCTGCCTGAGGATTTGGAAAAGGGCGCCTACCGGCCGCTTTCGGAAGAAGAACTATACAAGATTAAAGGAGATAAATAAAATGAACAGCAATCCATTAAAAGAGAAGCTGCAGGACTACGAGGCGGTGATATTTGATCTTGACGGCACACTGGTGGACTCCATGTGGATGTGGAAGGAAATCGACAGAGCATATCTGGCAAACTTCGGCATCGAGCTGCCGGACAACCTACAGAAGGAAATAGAGGGCATGGGACTGAACGAAACCGCCGTCTATTTTAAGGAAAAATTCGGCATAACGGATACGGTGGAAAAAATGAGAAGCGACTGGATTTCCATGGCGCTTTATAAATACAGCCACGAGGTTCCCATGAAACCCGGCGCCCAGCGTTTTTTATCCTACTGCATGGAAAAGGGCATCAAGTTAGGCATTGCCACCAGCAATTCCCTGGAGCTTGTGGAACGGATTGAAGAGGCGCACCACTTAAAGGATTACATTTCCTGTATCGTTACGGGCTGTCAGGTGGAAAACTGCAAACCAGCACCGGATATTTACCTTGTTGCAGCCAAAAGACTGCACACTGACCCGAAAAAATGTCTGGTGTTTGAAGACATCATCCCCGGCATTATGGCGGGAAAAGCCGCCGGTATGAGCGTCTGTGCGGTATGGGACGAATACTCCGAAAAGGATTGGGACGAAAAGGTAAAAACAGCGGATTTTTCGTTGCGTTCTTATGAGGAAATCTTGTAAATTCAGGTAAAAAATGGCATACTAAAGGAAGAAAGGAATGATTGCTATGAAGAATATCATCATTATTACCGGGGCGAGCTCCGGCATCGGACAGGAATTTGCCTTACAGATTGACACGGCTTTTTCAAACATTGATGAAATCTGGATGATTGCCAGAAGAGAAGAACGCCTTATGGAAGTAGGAAAGGTCATGGAGCATAAGGTGAAAATGATTTCCATGGATGTTACGGATGAATACGCCATGGATGATTTTGAAGAGCTTTTGGAGAAAGAGGATGTGACCGTCCGCATGCTGATCAATGCCGCGGGCTTCGGCCTGATGGGGCCTTTTGACGAGCTTTCCTTAGAAGAACAGACGGACATGCTCTATGTCAACTGCGAAGCCCTTACCAAGATGACCTATATCTGCCTGCCCTATATGGCAAGGGGCAGCCGTATTATCCAGATGGCTTCCGCGGCAGCCTTTGTTCCCCAGCAGGATTTTGCTGTATATGCCGCTACCAAGGCGTATGTGCTGAGTTTTTCCAGAGCACTCAATCAGGAGTTGTGCGATTACGGTCTCTATGTGACCGCGGTCTGCCCGGGACCTGTGAATACCGAATTCTTCCAGATTGCAGAGCAGTACGGCTCCACACTGGAAATCAAGAAGCTCACCATGATTACTTCCGAACAGTGCGTTTCCGAAGCACTGTACGCATCCTACCGTAAGAAGGATATGGTAATCCCCGGTATTCCCATGAAAGCCTTTGCGATGCTGACGAAAATTGTTCCACAGGGACTGATTTTGAAGATTGCAAAGATGATGAAAAAATAACAGCGGAGAGACGACTACATGTATTTCAAAAGAATGTTTACCAAGGATGAGGTCAAGGGAACGAGAAACTATTTAAGCAGCCAGAAAAAATATGAAATCATCAGGACTGTCATTTATTTTTTCATTCCCCTGTCTTTATTTGCAGCGGGTTTTATCACCACGCACACCCGTAACAACCTGCTTACCCTGGTGGCGGTGCTCGGCTGTCTGCCCGCCTGCAAGAGCCTTGTGGAAATGATTATGCACTGCCGTTACAAGAGTCTGCCTGCGGATGTCTGTGATACCATAGAAGCCCATGCAAAGGGGCTTACCTGCCTGTATGACTGTGTGTTTACCTCCCGGGACAAGACCTATTACGTGGGACACCTGACCGTGTGCGGCAACACCATTGCCGGGTATCTTTTAAGCGGCAAGGTATCGGAAACGGACTGTGCAAAACATTTGGAGACCTGCCTTAAGGTGGATCGTTTTACGGGACTTACCATAAAGCTGTACAAGGATTTGGACAAGTACACGGAACGGCTGGACTCCCTGCGGGAACTCAAGACGGACGATAAAAATACGAAGGGCATTGTAAGTACCCTTAAGGCTATTTCTTTATAGAACGGAGAGGCTATGCAGAACCATCAGATCGGCAGTCAGGAAGCGGGACAGCGACTGGATAAATTCTTACATAAGTATTTTCCGGAAGCGGGTACGGCGTTCCTGTATAAAATGCTGCGCAAGAAAAACATTGTCTTAAATAAAAAGAAAGCGGAAGGAAAGGAAATCCTTGTGGAAGGCGACTCCCTGGATTTCTTTTTTTCGGAGGAAACCTTTGCTAAATTCCGGGGCATGGAAAAGAGCGACACAACAAGCCGTTTGCTGACGGCTGTTTACGAAAAGGCTTACGAAAGCTTACACGGAATTACCGTACTCTATGAGGATGCGGACATGCTTGCCTTAGATAAACCGGCGGGTGTGCTGACCCAGAAAGCGGAGGATACGGATGTTTCCTTAAATGAATGGATGATCGGGTATCTCTTAAAAAAGGGACGTATGACCGAAGAGATACTGAAAACCTTTAAGCCTTCCGTTTTGAACCGTCTGGACCGCAATACCAGCGGACTGGTGCTTTGCGGCATTTCCTTAAAAGGAAGCCAGATTTTAAGCCGAATGATACACGACAGGACGGTGCACAAATATTATGCTGCCGTGGTAAAGGGAAGGGTTGATAAAGCCGGCATCCTGGGCGGTGTGCTGGAAAAGGATGAGATAGCCAACAAAGTAACCATAAAGGATGTGGGTGAAGGGAAAGAGGTCCGCACCATTTACGAACCGGCGGCATATGCGGACGGTCTGACACTTTTGTCCATTGAGCTTGTGACCGGCAAAACCCACCAGATAAGGGCGCATATGGCAGGTATCGGGCATCCGCTTTTAGGCGATGCCAAGTACGGGGACAGGAGCTTTAACGAAGCCTACCGGAAGAAGGGGGTAAAATCCCAGCTTCTGCATGCACAAAGAATGGTATTTCCCACGCTGCGGGAACTGCCGGAGGAGGAAGCAAAAAAGGCAAAGGACCTTGCTTTTTTAGGAAAAACCATAGAAGCCCCTCTGCCGGAGGTGTTTCACCGGGTGGGGTTCTGAAGCTGCGGTAAAACAGGAAGAACGGAAAGAAGCGGGAACGCAAAAGGAAGATAGGAAGGCAGTATGGCAACCTGGAATTCAAGAGGACTAAGAGGCTCCACTTTAGAGGAGCTTATTAACCGAACCAATGAAAAATATGCGGAGAGTAATCTGGCGCTGATACAGAAAATTCCCACACCGATTACTCCCATTAAAATCGATAAGGAGCACCGTCATATTACACTGGCGTATTTTGACCAGAAGAGTACCGTAGACTATATCGGTGCCGTGCAGGGCATTCCGGTGTGCTTTGACGCCAAGGAATGTGCGGTGGACACCTTTTCTCTGCAGAACATCCATGCCCATCAGGTAAAGTTCATGGAGCAGTTTGAACAGCAGGGCGGGATTGCGTTCTTTCTTATTTATTACACCTCCAGGGAAGTGTTTTATTACCTTCCCTATGAGATGCTTAAGTTTTTCTGGGACAGGGCACAGAACGGCGGCAGAAAGAGCTTCCGCTATGAAGAACTGAATCCGGATTACATCATACCATCCCAGAACGGGCTTTTTATCCCCTATCTGGAAATTCTGAAAAAGGATCTGGACGACAGGGAATAAAAAAAAGAGTGGGCTTAATAAGTTTCTTGACAGAAGAAGCTATTTTTTGTATACTACATACAGTTTTACATGCTACTTTGCTAATTTGGTAGCACGTTAATCTGATAAAGTGAGACAGAAAGGCAGAAAACATGAACCAGAATTTATTGCATACACCGGACGGTGTAAGGGATATCTACGGAAAAGAATGTGCCAGAAAGCTTATGATTGAAAAGAAAATCCGGGAAAAGCTTTTATCCTACGGCTACGAGGATATCGAAACACCGACCTTTGAATATTTTGATGTTTTTTCCAATGAAATCGGCACCACGCCGTCAAGGGATCTTTATAAGTTCTTTGACAAGGAGGGCGATACCTTAGTGCTTCGTCCCGATTTCACTCCCTCCATTGCCCGTTGTGCGGCAAAGTATTTTATGGAGGATTCCGTGCCTCTGCGTTTCTGTTACTGTGGCAATACCTTTACCAATACGTCCCGACTGCAGGGAAAATTAAAGGAAGTTACCCAGCTCGGTGCGGAGCTTATCGGTGACGACTCCGTTTATGCGGATGCGGAAATGATTCATATGGTAATCGAATCCCTGCTTCATACCGGCCTGGAGAATTTTCAGGTGAGTGTAGGTCAGGTGGAGTATTTCAAGGGACTCTGCGAGGAAGCCGGACTGGAAGATGATGTGATTTACGTTCTGCGGGAATACATTTCCGCCAAGAATCATTATGCAGCGGAAAACCTTTTGATCGAAGCCGGCGTCAGTGAAGACCTGCGGGAGCTTATTCTGGCGACCACGGAAGGCTTCGGCAATCTGGATGCCATTCGCAGCGCTAAAGCACGGGTTTCCAACGAACGCTCCGTGAAAGCCATTGAAAATTTAGAAAAGCTGTACGAGGTGCTTGCCATGTACGGTACGGAAAAATACATATCCTTTGACCTTGGCATGTTAAGCAAATACCGTTATTACACCGGTGTTATCTTCAAGGTTTATACCTACGGCATCGGCGATGCCATCGTAAAGGGCGGACGTTATGACACACTGATTTCCTACTTTGGCAAACAGGCGCCGGCAGTCGGCTTTGCTGCCGTAGTGGATGATATATTGGAGGCCTTTTCCAGACAGAAAATCGCTATGGAGCTTCCCGAAGGAAAGGAAATCCTTACCTATACGGAAAGCAACTTCCCCGAAGTCTTAAAGAAGGCGGAGGAGTTAAGAAAACAGGGCAGATTAGTGGAAATGCGCAGAAAGGACTGAAAGCATGAGTACGGACAGATATTTAACCATTGCGCTTGGCAAAGGCAGACTGGCAAAGAAAGCCATGGAATTATTCGAGAAAATCGGTATTACCTGTGAGGAAATGAAGGATCCGGCTTCCCGGAAGCTTATTTTTGTAAATGAAGAGCAGAAGCTCCGCTTTTTCTTATCCAAGGGACCGGATGTTCCCACCTATGTGGAATACGGTGCGGCGGATATCGGTATCGTGGGCAAGGACACTATTCTGGAGGAAAACAGAAGAGTTTATGAGGTACTGGATTTAGGCTTCGGCAAATGCCGGATGTGCGTATGCGGTCCAAAGTCGGCAGAGGAGCTTTTAAAGCACCACGAAAGAATCCGTGTGGCAAGTAAGTATCCCGAAATTGCCAAGGACTATTTTTACAATAAAAAACACCAGACCGTGGACATCATCAAGCTGAACGGCTCCGTGGAATTGGGACCTTTAGTTGGACTTTCCGATGTCATCGTGGACATCGTGGAAACCGGTTCCACCCTGCATGAAAACGGACTGGCTGTTCTGGAAGAAGTCTGCCCGCTGTCTGCCAGACTGATTGTCAACCAGGTCAGCATGCAGATGGAAAAGGAACGGATCGGCAAGCTTGTAAACGACCTGAAGGTAGCACTGAGAAAGGAAGGAAAATAAACCTATGCGTATTGTGGAATTGACGGAAAGCACCAAAAAGAACCTGCTGAAGGATTTGCTGAAACGAAGCCCTTCCAGCTACGGAACCTATGAACAGACGGTTTCCGAGATTGTAAACAATGTAAAGGAAAACGGGGACAAAGCCGTTTTTGAATATACCGAGAAATTTGACCATTTTGCATTGAACAGCGGCAATATCCGTGTAACGGAAGAGGAAATCAAGGAAGCCTACAAAGAGATCCCGGAAGATCTGATTGAGGTTTACAGACATTCCGCAGCCAATATCCGTACCTTCCATGAAAAGCAGCTCCGTCAGAGCTTTATCGAAACAAGACCGGACGGCAGCATTTTGGGACAGCGTATTACCCCCATTGAAAAAGCGGGTGTGTATGTTCCCGGCGGAAAAGCCGCATACCCCAGCAGCGTTTTGATGAATGTTGTTCCCGCCAAGGTGGCAGGCGTTCCCAAGATTGTCATGACAACTCCCTGCAACAAGGAAGGAAAAGTCAATGCCGGCACTCTGGTGGCAGCCGATATTGCCGGTGTGGATGAAATCTACAAGGTAGGCGGTGCACAGGCTATCGCCGCACTTGCATTCGGTACGGAGTCCGTTCCCAAGGTGGACAAGATTACCGGTCCCGGCAACATCTTTGTGGCACTTGCAAAAAAGGCAGTATACGGCCATGTCAGCATTGACTCCGTGGCAGGGCCCAGTGAAATTCTGGTGCTTGCGGATGAAACGGCTAATCCCCGTTATGTGGCTGCGGATTTACTGTCCCAGGCAGAGCATGACGAGTTGGCTTCCGCTATTTTGATCACCACATCCAAAGATCTGGCGGAAAAGGTATCGAAAGAAGTGGACGGATTTACGGAAACTTTGGAAAGAAGAGAGATTATCTTGAAATCCCTCTCCAATTATGGTTATATTTTAGTAGCGGAAAATATGGAGGATGCCATTGCGGCAGCCAACGATATTGCATCCGAGCATCTGGAAATCCTGACAAAGAATCCGTATGAAACCATGACGAAGATTAAGAATGCGGGCGCCATTTTCATGGGCGAGTATTCCTCCGAGCCGCTGGGTGACTATTTTGCGGGACCGAACCACATTTTACCCACAAACGGCACGGCAAGATTTTTCTCCCCGCTCAGTGTGGATGATTTTATCAAGAAAACCAGCCTGATTTCTTTCTCAAAGGATGCGCTTGAGAAAGTACATACGGAAATCGAAGCCTTTGCCAAGAGCGAAGGACTGACGGCACATGCCAATTCCATTAAAGTTCGTTTTGAAAGGAGCTAACGTATGCGCAGTGCGGAAATAAAAAGAACCACCAAGGAAACGGATATTTATGTAAAGCTTTCACTGGACGGAAAAGGGGATGCGGATATCCATACCGGCATCGGCTTTTTTGACCATATGCTAAACGGCTTTGCCAGACACGGCTTCTTTGACTTGACCTGCAAAGTCAACGGCGACCTTTACGTGGACGGACATCATACTGTGGAAGATACCGGCATCGTGCTGGGAAACGCCATCAGGGAAGCGGTGGGTGACAAAAAGGGGATCAACCGTTACGGTTATTTTATTCTGCCCATGGACGATGCACTGTGTTTATGCGCCGTGGATTTATGCGGCAGACCGTATCTGGATTTTTCCTGTGATTTTACCATGGATAAAATCGGCGAACTGGACAGCGAACTGATACGGGAATTCTTTTATGCGGTATCCTACAGTGCAGCCATGAATTTACATATCAAAATGATTTCCGGCACCAACAACCACCACATGGCGGAAGCCATGTTCAAGGCATTTGCCAAGGCTCTGGATATGGCGGTTGCATATGATAACAGAATTGAAGATGTATTAAGTACGAAAGGAAGCCTTTAAGAGCACGTTTGCATACCTTCTTAAAGACCGGGAAAAACATGAGGACCAGAAAATTTATTGCTTCTATCTATTTATATCAGGAAAAGGCGGTAAAAAGCCTTTCAGACAATACCGTAATTGCGGAAAATCCCGTGGAGCTGGCAAGGGAATACTGTGAGAAAAACGCAGACGAGATTTTGGTGTACGATTTGTCAAACGGCGATGCCGAGCACGATGCGGCGCTGGATGTGATGAAAGCCATCTGTGCGGCTTCTCCCGTGGATGTATACGGAGCCGGCAATGTGCACCGTATGGAGGATATCAAGAAAATCCTCTATACAGGATGCAAAAAAGCAGTGCTCAATTTCAGCAAAAAATGCAACCGTGAGATTATCAAAGAGGTTTCCCAGAAATTCGGCAGGGAGAAAATCTTAGCTGCCGTAAACGATTTGGAAACTCTTACGGAAAACAAAGAGCTTCTGGAAGAATTTGCCTCCGGACTGCTATTCATGAATCCCCATATGGTAAGAGAAGCCGGGGAGATTACAGAGCTTCCGGCTATTGTGGAAACGGAGCAGCTTGCCCTGAATAAGCTGCTGGAAATCTTCGGACTTTACAATGTAACGGGCATTACCGGCAATGCTATTAACGACAATAAAGAGGAAATTTTACAGTTAAAGGATTTGTGTAAGGAAAACGGCATTGCCATAGAAGAGCTGCATTCCGATTTTATCTGGGACGATTTCAAGAAAAACTCCGACGGCATGGTGCCGGTAGTGGTGCAGGACTACAAAACTTTAGAGGTGCTTATGGTAGCCTACATGAATGAGGAAGCCTATAAAAGCACCTTAAAGACCGGTAAAATGACCTATTACAGCCGCAGCCGCAAGGAACTGTGGCTAAAGGGTGAAACCAGCGGTCATTACCAGTATGTGAAGTCCTTAACCGCTGACTGCGACAAGGATACGATTTTAGCCAAGGTGTTCCAGATCGGCAACGCCTGCCATACCGGCAGTTATTCCTGCTTCTTTAGGGATGTGGTTACCAGGGAATACGAGGAAGCAGAGAACCCCTTGAAGGTATTTGAAGAGGTTTATCAGGTGATTTTGGACCGGAAGAAAAATCCGAAGGAAGGCTCCTACACCAATTACCTGTTTGACAAGGGTCTTGACAAAATCTTAAAGAAGCTGGGTGAGGAGGCAACCGAAATCGTTATTGCGGCGAAAAATCCAAATCCCAACGAAGTGAAATACGAGATTTCCGATTTCCTGTACCATATGATGGTTCTGATGGCACAGAAGGATATTTCCTGGGAAGAGATTACCACGGAGCTTGCCAACAGATAAGCCCTGCGGAAGTGTTTCCGGAAGGAAAACTGCGGTTATATTTCCCTGACAAGTACATACATTTAGAATAAGGACAAAAAGAGTATAGGAAAATGAACTATACTCTTTTTTTATCGAAAAAGAGAGGAAAAGGAATTATGAGCGATATTTCCGTGGAACAGAAATTGTTGTTATTACGAAGCATAAGGGAAGCAGAGGATAAAAACCGCATGAATTTAAGGCAGCATGAAAATCTGTTGTACGGAGCGGGCAGACAGAACGAAATGACCGAACCGGTCTACGGTACGCAGGATGTTCCGGCAAGGCATTTTTTCATGGGAGTGCGTATTTTTGCTGCCATCGTTTTGTTTTCCCTTTATGTCATTTTCAGCTTTACAGGGGACAGTATTTTTTCCCTCAATACCGAGAAAATAGACCGGCTTTTAGGCGCAAATTACCAGCTTGATGCGATTGACAATATAGAGGAATTTTTATACAATAAATAAGATACTTTGCATGAAAAAGGGATGAAATCATGAGCAAATCACAAAAGCAGATGGAGAAAGAACAGGAACGCAATCGAAAAATAATCGATACGGCGTTCCAAGTTTTTGTTAAAAGAAAAATAGAGGGTGTCAGCATGGCAGAGATTGCGGAAGCAGCGGGCGTTGGCAGAGCAACTCTGTTCCGTTGTTATCCATCCAAGATGGAGCTGGTTATCGCAGTCTGCAGTGTCAAGTGGAAAGAATATCTGGACAATCTGGATGCTGCCAGACCGATTTCGGGTCTGCATGACATACCGGCCATAAACCGCCTTACTTTTTCATTGGACTGTTATGTGGATATGTACCGGAATCATAAGGAATTGCTGCAATATAATGACAATTTTAATTACTATGTCACCCACGAAGAATATAAAACGGAGCAGCTTACCGAATTCCATAACTCCTTATATTCGGCGGATACCCGTTTCCATATGATGTATGAAAAGGCGAAGGAGGACAAGACCTTCCGGACGGATATTCCGGAGGAGGAGTTTATGCGTGTCACGGTGCACACCATGATGTCAGCATGCTCCCATTTTGCCGGAGGCTTTATCTGGGGAGCGGAGGATAATAAGGACTACACGGAAGAGCTTCTTTTGTTAAAAGAGATGATACTCATGTATGCAACGGCAAAATAAGTCCCGCAATACGGATATCTGACAGAGATACTTTGGACGGAAGGATTTAGAATGAACAAATTAGCGTTATCGGATGATATTTTAATGAAAGTTGAGAAACCGGCAAGATACATCGGCGGCGAAGTCAATGCAGTCGTGAAAAACAAAGAAGAGGTGGACATGCGCATTGCTTTCTGCTTCCCGGATGTGTACGAAATCGGCATGTCCCATCTGGGTATCCAGATTCTGTACGATATGTTCAACCGGTTTGACGGCGTATGGTGCGAGAGAGTATATTCTCCCTGGGTGGACCTGGATGCCATCATGAGAAAGGAGCACATTCCCCTTTTTGCCCTGGAGTCCCAGGATCCCATTAAGGAATTTGACTGGCTTGCCATTACCATCCAGTATGAAATGTGCTACACGAATATTCTGCAGGTGCTGGATTTATCCGGTATTCCGCTACTTGCGAAGGATAGGACGGAGGAGGATCCCATTGTTATCGGCGGAGGTCCTTGCACGTACAATCCGGAACCCATTGCGGATTTCTTTGATCTGTTCTATATCGGCGAGGGCGAAACCCGTTACGAGGAGC
This sequence comes from Clostridium sp. CAG:510, assembly GCA_000434615.1. GTDB lineage: Bacteria > Bacillota > Clostridia > Lachnospirales > Lachnospiraceae > Acetatifactor. The sequence continues at coordinate 76,073 of FR880832.1, read as the reverse complement.
TGGTAAATCTGTACCGGGAATGCCGGGATAAAAAGCTTCCCCGTATGGAGTTTTTACGCAGGGCAGCCAAGGTACCCGGCATGTATGTACCTGCCTTTTATGAGGCAGCTTATAACGAGGACGGTACATTAAAAGACTTTTATCCCATTGAAGAGGGGATTCCTTCTACCATTACCAAGGAAGTGGAAATGGACGTTTCCCATACCTATTATCCCATGAAGCCGCTGGTGCCGTTTATGAAGATCGCTCAGGACAGAGTGGTGCTGGAAATTATGCGCGGCTGCATCCGCGGATGCCGTTTCTGCCAGGCAGGACAGCTTTACCGTCCCGTCAGGGAGAGGGATGTCAATCTCTTAAAGGAATATGCGCTGACCATGCTTAAGAATACCGGACAGGAGGAGATTACCTTAAGTTCGTTAAGCTCCAGTGATTACCGGGCACTGCCGGAACTTCTGACCTTCCTTTTAGAGGACTTAGAGGGCAAGCATGTAAACATTTCCCTGCCTTCCTTACGAATTGATGCCTTTTCCCTGGATGTGATGAGCAAGGTGCAGGATGTGAAGAAGACAAGCCTTACCTTCGCACCGGAAGCAGGCAGCCAGAGACTTCGTAATGTCATCAACAAGGGACTTACGGAGGAAGACATCATGCACGGCGCCAGACTTGCCTTTGAAGGCGGTTGGACGAGGGTTAAGCTTTATTTTATGCTGGGACTTCCGACTGAAACGGAGGAGGATATCCGCGGCATTGCGGAGCTTTCCAACAAGATTGCCGCGCTGTTTTATGATACGGTTCCCAAGGAAAAAAGAGTCAACGGCAGGGTGCAGATTGTGGCAAGCACCTCCTTCTTTGTACCGAAGCCCTTTACGCCGTTCCAGTGGGCAAAGCAGGCAACGAAGGAAGAATTCTTAAACAAATCTTATATAACAAGACTGGCGGTCATGGAGCAGCTCAACCAAAAGAGCATCAAGTACAACTGGCACGAAGCGGACACCTCCGTTTTGGAAGGGGTGCTGGCAAGGGGCGACAGAAGGCTCTGTGAGGTCATTCTGAAGGTTTATAAGAAGGGCGCCATTTACGATGCCTGGAGCGAATACTACGACAACCAGAAGTGGCTGGACACCTTTGCGGAATGCGGTCTGTCCGTGGATTTCTATACCACAAGGGAACGCTCCTTAGATGAGCTTTTCCCCTGGGATTTCATCGACTGCGGTGTTACCAAGGAGTTCTTGAAGAGAGAGTGGCTGAAGGCACAGAAGGAAGAAGTCAGCCCCAACTGCCGGAAAGCCTGCCAGGGCTGCGGTGTTGCCAAATTCGGCGGCGGTATCTGCTTTGAAGAGCATGTGGACGACAATACGCCCTGCTGGTCGTAAGTTAGGAAAGGGAATAAAATGAAGGTCAGAGTAAAATTTCGGAAATACGGAAATTTAAAATATATCGGGCATCTGGACGTACAGCGCTTTTTCCAGAAAGCGGTGCGCAGGGCGGAGATTGACGTGTGCTATACCACCGGCTTTTCCCCGCATCAGATTATGTCCTTTGCAGCTCCTTTAGGTATCGGGCTGGAAAGCAACGGTGAATACATGGATATGGAAGTCAACAGCTTTCCGGGCAGTAAGGAAGCCGTAAGGATGTTAAATGAAGCATCCGTGGACGGCTTTGAAATCCTTTCCGTGAGAGTGCTTCCCGAGGGCAGCAAAAATGCCATGGCAAGTGTGGCGGCAGCCGGTTACACCATACACTTTAGGGAGGGCAGGGAGCCTTCCTTTGACTGGAAGAAGGAATTTCCTTCCTTCATGGAAAAAGAACAGATACTGATAACCAAGGAAACCAAGAAGAGTACGGCGGAAGTGGATTTGCGTCCCGGTATTTATGAATGGAGCCTGCAGGAAGATGCTCTTTATCTTTTGATAAATGCCAGCAGCTCCGGCAATATCAAGCCGGGCATGATTGTGGAGGCATTTTTACAGGAACACGGTGAAAGCCTAAAGGAAAACGCACTTCTGATTACCAGGGAAGACACCTATACGAATATCGGTGACGAAGAAAATCCGAAGCTTGTACCCTTAGAGGAAATCGGCAGTGAACAGTAAAGCAGATAAAAAATTAGTCATTGTATCCTATCAGCAGAAAGATATCAGCGTCATTCTTCAAGACAACCGACTATATTCCCTGAAAGTGTACGCGGAAAACGACGTCTCCCTTTTAGGGAATATTTATATCGGCAAGGTGCAGAACATTGCCCGGAACATTCAGGCGGCTTTTGTGGAAGTGGGAGATAAAAAGCTTTGCTTCCTGCCTCTTTCCGATACAAAGTATGCTTATGTCCGGAACCGGAAAACGGACGGTAGTCTCCGTTGCGGGGATGAAATTCTGGTACAGGTGGAGAAGGATGCCGTAAAAACAAAACAGCCTGTGGTAACTACGAAAATATCCTTATCCGGGAAATACCTTGTTCTTTCCATGGGCAGCTTAAGAACGGGATTTTCTAAGAAGCTTCCGAAAGAAAAGAAAGAAGCCGTTTTAGAATACCTGATAAGCTGCGGTATTTTAACGGAAGACGGCAACTGCACCCTTGCAGGCTGCGGCATCGTGGTAAGAACCAATGCCGAAAATCTTTCCCCTGAAGAATTCGGACAACTGGAAGAAGAGTACCGGAGTCTTTGCAAACTCTTTCAGACCATTCTCGGCAGGGCGGAACACAGCACTTGCTTTACACAGCTTTCCGAGAAAAAAGTACCTGTGGCTGAGGATGTCAAAAACTTCTACGAAAAGGATTACGACGAGATTATCACGGATATTCCCCGGGTGTATGAAGCTCTTACCGGGGGGACAAATTTACCCATGAAAAAGCCGGTTAGGATTTACGAGGATGAATATTCGCTACTTAAGCTTTATTCCTTAAAAACGAAAATAAATGAGCTTCTGGGAAAGAATGTCTGGCTGAAATCCGGCGCCTATCTGGTAATTGAGCCCACGGAAGCCCTGACGGTAATCGATGTAAATACCGGCAAATTTATAAAGAAGGCATCCGATACCGACGAAACCTTTTTTCAGGTCAATGCAGAAGCGGCGAAAGAGTGCGCAAGGCAGCTTCGCCTCCGTAATATTTCCGGTATGGTTATGATTGACTTTATCAATATGAAATCTGCCGAAAAAAGAGAGGCTCTGCTGCAGCTTTTGCGGGCGGAAACAATAAAGGACGAAGTGCAGACGGATGTAATTGACTATACGGCGCTGGGACTTGTGGAAGTGACCCGCAAACGCATAGACAGACCGCTGCGGGAAGTGTTAAGGAAAGAAGTGTAACCAATCATGAAAAGTCTAAAGATGACAGTATCAATAAAATTTGGGAGTCTGGAACATGAAACTGATACAGATGGCAAAAGTCCGAGAGGGAAGATATCTGAAAAATTATGAACTGACTTACGAAAATAAAGCCGGTAAAGAAAAGGTTTATGAAATTGTCAGTTTCCGTAATCTGAACAAAGCAGAAGAGCTGGGGGAAAGGGTGACCGGTTTGTCCATTGTTGCCATTTGCGGCGGTAAAATGCTTTTACTCAAAGAATTCCGTATGGGGGTCAACGAACGTATTTTCAATTTGTGCGCCGGTATGCTGGAAAAAGGGGAAAACATTGAGGAATGCATCCGCCGGGAGCTTTATGAAGAAACGGGACTTTCCTTAAAGAAAATTATCCGTATTCTTCCGCCGTCCTATGCGGCAGTGGCTATTACCGACATTAAAAACCAGATAGTGTTTGCTGAGGTGGAAGGTACTATTTCCGAAGAACATACTTCCGACAACGAGGACATTCAGGCAGCGTTATATTCCAGACAGGAAGTAAGCCGGCTTCTGGAAAATGAAACCTTCAGTTCCCGCGCCCAGATTGCAGCCTATATGTTCAGTATCGGCGCACTGGATGTGAATACGGATAGATAATGTGGCTTTGTAAGCTATAAAGATGGTCACCGGAAGAGAGATACAACTATGCGCAAAATGCAGATTTAACGAATAGTTAATACCTAAGATAATAATATATTATATATCTGTATGGCGCTTTTTATAATTTGTAATTTACTTTTATCCAAAGCCGTGATATGATTTCTATATTGCAGATGTAGTTCATTGGTAGAACATCAGCTTCCCAAGCTGAGGAGGCGGGTTCGATTCCCGTCATCTGCTTTTTTTATTTGCCAAATTATAGGCTTCAAATGGCATTGTTTAACCCATACACGCAAGGTTTTATAAAATCTCCGCAGAGTCCAGTACAATGGTAAACGGTCCGTCATTCAGTAAGGAAACCTTCATGTCAGCACCGAAAATACCGTGTTCCACAACTGGAATTTCCTTCTTACATTCCGCAATGATATATTCATACAGTTCGTTTGCCATTTCCGGTTTGCCGGCATATACAAAGGAAGGACGATTTCCTTTTTTACAATCGGCATACAGGGTAAACTGCGAAACCAATAAAAGACTTCCGTTTACGGCACGGATATCCAAATTCGTTTTTCCTTCGGCATCTTCAAAAATACGCAGATTGATAAGCTTACGCATCATTTTATCTGCGATTTCCTTCGTATCTGTCTGGGAAATCCCTATCAGAACCAGATAGCCTTTCTCGATTTTTCCGACTATTTTTTCGTCTACAGTCACAGATGCGGACTGCACACGTTGTATTACAAATTTCATTTATACTTATCTCCTTTTATCTAAGAATTCCAGTCCTTCCAGATATCCGGCCGGTAACCGATCCTTATAATAATAAGTATTTCTTTCTTTATTGTAGTCAGTCCTTTATTGCTGCTTGGACTTTGCTAACAGGATAAGCTTTTCGAAGGATTGCGCAAAGCGCCTGTCATCCTCTTCTGTCCGCTTTTTAGGGCCCTTTATATGGCTCTTTTGTGAGCTTCGTCTTACCTTTTTGTTAAGATGCCTTTCCATTAACATCCGGTCAATATTATCATTGGTATACCATTTGCCGGATTGATGAATGGCATATGTTTCTTTGCCAAGAGCCATGGCTGCCACACCATAATCCTGGGAAACTACAATATCTCCCTTATGGCATAGACTAATCAGCTTATAATCTACGGCATCCGCTCCGGCGCCGACTACGACCACTTCACTGTAATCGGAATATAATATATGGTTTGTATCACAGAGTAATGTGACCGGTATTTTATGCTTTTCGGCTATCGCTTCTACGATGTCTGTTACCGGACAGGCATCTGCATCTACATATATCTGCATTTTACGTTCTCCGGGGATAAGCGTCATGGTTAATATGGTCTTTACTTTTGCAATGCGTTCCAGTGCTCTTTCGTCATGATGTTTACATGCTCAATCCGTACTTCATGTAACAAAGGAACAGAAACATTCTGTGTAGTGTGATGGTAGAGAAAACCGACCTTCTCCTGAACTCTTTTGGACTTCTCATTGCCATCGTAATATCCGCACCATATGGTTTGCATTCTAAGGTCTTCATATCCGTGACGCAGGAGTTCTTTTGCGGCTTCCGGCATATAACCTCTTCCCCAGAAAGGTTTGCCCAGCCAATACCCCAGTTCACATTCATCATCACGGGTTACACGGTTAGTATGACCTTTCAGGATAAGTTCAACCGCACCGATAGCTTTCTCGCTGCCCCTTTCACAGATAGCATAACATTCTGCACCGTTTAGGACATTGCGGATTATGGAAAGACTTTCCTCCGCTGATTGATGCGGCGGCCAGCCGGCAATAGGACCGACATCCGGGTCTTTTGCATATTCAAATAAACTGTCCGCATCTTTTTCGGTCCATTTTCGCAACAACAGTCTTTCGGTTTCCAACATAAGGAACTCTCCTTTGGTAAAATCTATTTTTTGTAAAAATGAAAATCACAACAATCTTCACCGGCCCCCAATGTTTTGGTCCGGCTGAAGCCTAATTTTTTTAGTCCGCCGTATGTTACGTTGTCCGTATCGCAAAACAGACGGCACAGTCCGGGGCAACCGTTATGCGTGCATGTTCTCCCCAACCGTACCAAACATATATTTCTGCATGCAGGCATACGCCTCTTCTTCCGGTATGTTTTCCTGCACCATAGCTTTATATAGTGCAATACCGGGCAGAATTGTCTGCACAAGTGTTTTCTTTTGGTTTTTTGACTTGTTTTTTATGTTTTCGATAAGGATGCCGAGAATTTGCTTCTGCTTTTCCAACAGGGAGTTACCTTTTGGTTTGCCGAATTCTTTTTCTAAAAATGCTTTTATCTGTTTTTGCTGCTTTATTTTCATGGAGAAAAACCTTTCTTGTTTCTACTTTTATCCGGGAAGAAATCCGCTCAGAATAAGGAAAAGATAGGACCATTCCCATATGACGTCCTGAAAACTGTTTTCCATATATTCGTAAATATCTTCCTCGTCGTAACCGGTCATTCTGGCAATAACAACGATATAATCCCGTACGGTTTCATAGGTGAGCGGCTGCGGTATCGTTTCTCTGGCATTCAGGAGCCATTTCAGAAAAATACCCTGACGCATAACAGCATACTCCATGCAAATCCATTGAAACATCACAACCATGGACTCTCTGTCCGACTCCGGGATAAGCATGTTGGTAAACAGTTCGGACACCAGATAATTCCGGAAAAGAGGTTCATATTCCGCAAATTCTTTCTGAAATGCGTCCAGAGGCATATCCGTATCTTTATCCAGGATTTCTTCGGCTAAGAGAGATACGTCTTCAATATATTCCGTATATAAGCCTTCTTTTCGGTAATTGTAGGCAATATCGAGCCAAAGCTCATTATTCTCCTTAAGGCACTGTGCTTTATCAGGCGGTAAAGCTTTTATTGCCCGATAGAGGCTCGCAAGTGTGCTCTCCTTTCGGTATTCGGAGATATCTTCCGGAGACAGAGTATCCTTTTTCTCTATATCCAGTAATATATAAAATGCCATTAAAAGTGCGGAATTGACATCGTAGTTTGGGTTCCCCACAATATCCATCATCAGGTTGCGAATAGAAAAGTTACTATCCCCGTGAACGGCATCCAGATTTTGGAATACAAGTTTGCTGTCAGTATGCAGAAAATCAATGACGGCAGGGCAACAGGAAACAACGGAGAGCTCTCTTCTGTCCGGAAATTCATGTATTTGTCTCGGAAAAGTATGACAGGTTTCGGAAAGAATATCTTCGCCGAAGTTTGATACCAGACTGCAAAGTCCTTCCTTCAGATAAGGACAGTCACCGTTCTTATTAAGCCGGATAATACCCTCTCTTCCGCATTTTTTTACGGGAATATCCAGCCTTTTCCCATTTAAGAATGTTTTCTTCCAACGGGAGAGCGTCTTTTCGTCTACGGCAATCTTCCACTGCATACAGCAGGTCATAGGGCATTTATCGGCAATACACCGGAATTCATCATAAAAATGAGGTTTGATGTCCATAAAAGACTCTTTTCCTTAAAATAAAATTAGTTATGCAGTTCGTTTACTACCCTGCCGGCATCCAGGTGGTACTGGCGGTCACACAGAAGGGAAATATCCGTTGCATTGTGGGAAGATAAAAGGATGGTTGTTCCTTTTTCTTTTTCGGCAAGGAGAACCTGACGGATATGTGCAACCATGTCCTTGTCGAGTCCGTTAAAAGGTTCATCCAGAATAAGAAGTTCGGGCTGCTCCATGAGAGCCTGGGCAAGACCGAGCCGCTGCCGCATTCCGAGAGAATACTTTCGGACGGAACGATGAAGTTTGGGGTCAAGACCGACCAGTTCCATATAGGAACAGATAGCATCAGCCGTAATTTTACCACGCAGGTCTGCCAAAATCTTCAGGTTTTTAAAACCGCTGTAGTAGGGAATAAATCCCGGAGTCTCAATGATGATTCCGACATTCTCGGGAAAATCGATATCTTTTCCGATTTCTTTGCCGCCTACCCTTATTTGTCCGGTATAAGAACTGTAAAATCCGCAGATACACTTCATGAGCATGGTTTTTCCGGAGCCGTTTCCGCCTACCAGTCCCACTGTTTCGCCCCGTTTTACCGTAACGGACACATGGTCTAATATGGTATATTCTTTTGTTTTTAATGTTACGTCATTTACCTCTATCATCATTCCTGCTC
>FR880832.1:39732-67937 GCA_000434615.1 Clostridium sp. CAG:510 | reverse complement strand
ATTCCTGCTCTCCCCTCAACCGGTCAATATCTATTCGCTTTGCTGCATGTGCAACTGCCGCATATACTATCACTATCAGAACAAGCAATACGATAAGGGATAGTATGGGCGGAAAAACGTATTGCCTGTAGTAATCCTGAAAATGTATCCATAGTATGGAATGACTTACCGGGAACAGCCACATCCATTTGGTTTTTACAGAGCATAAAACAATTCCGGCGGCAATGGAAAGCATAACAATCCAGAAAGCAAGCACTTTTCTGCCGTACAGAGAAGCGAAAAGCATAACGGAACTGCATAACAGCAAAAACAGAAACAACAACAGGTAGCTTTCTGCAAATGCCCTGTAAGGAGGCATCTGGTAGTATAAATTCAGCGGAACCAAATCAGATACGGAAGTTGTCATGTCTGCGGATGTCACGACCAGACTCCAGCCATTTATCAGGAAAGCATAGGAAAACGTCTGCACCATGGTAGAAAGGATAACAAACAACAGGTAGGTAAGGAGGCTGAGTACCTGAAACAACACCTGCCCCATTATCCAGTTGCGCTGTCCCACTCTCAAAAGATAAAAATAGGTATTTCCGCTGACTCTGGGAAAATCTGCCATAATTACCAGATAAACCAGAGGAATAAGAAGAAGCATAATGCCGGAATTGGCAACAGCAATGACCGGCTCCAGTGCATTTATAGGCTGTGCCAATGTAAAAGCATAGTTTTTTAAGGGAAGAATAACGATTTCCCTAATCATAACAAGCACAACCAGACATACCAGCATTCGGGGATTGGTAATCCATTCCGTATATTCGCGTTTGAACACACTGAATATCTGTTTCAAAGAAAGTTTCTGCTTCATGCGCTCACCCCCTTATATTTTAGCAGCCATAACCGGTAGCCTGTGCAATAAAACAGAACACACAGGAGGAGAAATACATAAATTTTTGTATTAAGCAGGATACGGGATGTTACATAATTAAGAAGGAAAGGGACACAGAGATTGACGTATATGTTTTGCGTTACACTTACCAGTCCGCAGGAGAATATGCTGAGCATGGCTACATAGCAAAGCATGTAAAGAAGGTATCCTGCGGAGGATATAATCATCCGGAAGCTGTTGTTTTCTATTATTCCTATAACCTGACTGCCGCCAAAATCATAAGAAGAAGGGAAAAACAGGCGCACAAATATTCCGTATAGGATAAGTCCCAGAAATAAAGCGCCGACACCGCTTACAATACAACTCAGATATTTAAGGTGTATGTAATGCTTTACCCCTATTCGGCTGAAATGAAAATAAAAATTATTTGTGCGCAGCTCGTCACATATAATCGGCAGGGAGGCGATAGAAGCAATCAGAGGCAGAGCAAGATACAGATGCCCGTACAGAACTACAGAAAAAGCATCCGCCCATGTTACTAATTTCCGGACATTGTCGTACCCTTTGAACACAACTTCTATCACAGAAACGGCTCTGCCGTTGACTGTGCCGATACCGCTGCACAGACATAAAGCAAGTACAATCACAATATTCAGCAGGATAAAGCCGGTGTTCATATTGTTCCACAGCTTTTTCATGCACTCTCCCCTTCCTTGCGGTTTCCCTGACCCGGGATTTCAGTTTCCGTGAAAGCTGTTCACGGAAAAATTATCGGTTACCGTTCCGTCAAGCATATCGACATTGACGTAGACCAGACCATTTGCTTCGGTAATTCCGTATTCATAATTATTTTCTTCATGTTCGCACGGTATGTAAAAGGTGTATACCGGTCTTGCTTCCATGGTGATATGTTCTCCGTAAGGAGATTGCTTATCGGGATTATAGATAGGTTTCAGTACATATTCTATGCGTACTTCCGCTACCTTTAAGCGGTTAAAACCGGACAGCTTTTCCTCCGCAAGCTTCAGCGCACTGTCAAAATCAATCACTTTATCTGCCATTTCCTCTTTTACCACGTCTGGATTTAGCTGTGTTACACAGGTAGATATGGTACCGGGGCTTTCTATATTTACACTGAGTCCGGAGGACATGGCGACTATTACGATAGAGCCCATTACATTGGGGTCCATCAGATGAGTGATATAGGATAATCCGACACCTTTGTACATGGGCTGATAAAAAAGCTCTACATAATCGTTGCCGGCATTATCATGCCGGATATAAGCGGTTCGTATCTTGTAGGTCAGTTCCCCGTCAAGGTACGGAAATTCATCAATCCATTCATCGGCACTGTCAATTACCTGCTGCAGGGAAGTGCTTGTTCCGTTAAGGTTACAGGTTATATCCGGACAGGATTCTCTGCCAAGGTAGATGCGGTTTGTTATTTCCGGGTAGTTTTCATCAGCCACATACTTCTCATATTTTCCGGAAAAGAAGGCAAATCTTCCGTTTTCCAGTATATAACCGGATGTATCATCCGTCTGAAAATCCCAACCGGCTTCAGCAGTGTCGCCCTTTGTCCATTTTGGGGAAAAGACACCGATTTGCGCAGCAAAATCTTCTTTGTTTACACTGAAATTTTCTTTTGAGCAAAAGGTCACAAGACCGACATCCTCTACATCGGAAAAGTCTATCTTATCGGGCAGAATGAGGTTTTTGGGCTGATATGTCAGAGTATCCGGCGTAATGTTTTTTAATTCCGCAGGACTGCAATAGGTGACATTATCGAGAACTATCTGTTCATTAACTCCATAGTCCTTCATATTTTCTTTTACCTGGTCAGGTGCTTCTGCACATCCTGTCAACAGACAGATACCTGCAATCAGGGGAACAAGCAGTGCTTTTTTCATATAGCCGGCAGCCTCCTATTTCTCATCCTCATTTACAGATTCATCCGGCTTCTCTTCTGCCGGAGCCTTTTCTTTTTCGATTGCTTTCGGTTTGCCTGTTTCAGTCAGTTCTGTATCTTTTTTTTCTGTCAGTTTTTCTTTGATCAGGGCATAGGTGTTTTTATGCTTCTTGATTTTAGGCTCGGCAGGCACTCTGGGAAGGAAATTACCGTCCTTATCCACACATTCCATATCATTGTAGGATGCCGAGTCGGTGGGCAGCTTTTTCTTTTCCAGATTATGGTTGATAATTTTCCTGATGGCTGCATAAATGATGGCAAAAATAGGTACGCCCACAATCATGCCGGGGATACCGAACAGACCACCGAACAAAGTGATGGAAAAAATAACCCAGAAGCCGGACAATCCGGTGGAATCACCTAAAATCTTGGGACCTAAGATATTGCCGTCAAACTGCTGCAACAGGAAAATAAACAGTACGAAATATACGCAGTTAAGCGGATGGGTAATGTCTACAATCAAAATCAGCAGCGCACTGGGAATGGCTCCCAGGTAAGGACCGAAGAAAGGAATAACATTGGTAACACCGACAATTACACTTACTAAAATGGCATAAGGGGTATTCATAATGGTGGTGCCGATAAAACAGAGCAGACCGATAATGATGGAGTCCAAAACCTTGCCGCTGATAAAGCCGATGAATGTGCGGTGGATGAAACGGAAGGACTTTAAAATACTGTTTGCCGCATCTGTCTGGAACAAAGCATACAGCATTTTTTTACTCTGGTCGGAAAAGGTTTCCTTGCTTGCCAGAACATAAATGGAAATAATAAATCCGATGATAAAGTTCCAGGTTGCTTTTACAAAGCTGATAATACTTAAGGACACCGTTTTTAAGATTTCACTGGATTTAGCAAGAAGTGTTGCGGTATCTTCCAGCCATTTTTCCAATTCGGTAGAAGCTTTGCTTACCTGTGGAACGATGTAGTTCTTCAAATCGGGATTGTTTTCAAGCAGTTTGTCCAGCCAGGCGGATACATTGTCAACATAGGTATCGAAATTGCTGATGATGGCACGGATACTGGGTACAATCTGGGATATCAGCATGGCTATGATGGCATATAAAATAAAGAATACCAAAACTACCGTCAAAAGAATGGAAAGCGCACGGATAATTTTTTCACGCTTGACGGAAGGTTTTATTTTCATTTTATCAAACAACGGATTTAGCAGACCTTTTTCAAAACTGTTTAATATAGGAGTCATCAGATAGGCTATAATCAGACCACAGATAATAGGAGTAGTGACTCTGGATAAAGATTTTACATTACGGACAATATCTGTCATATGGAATACCACATAATAGAAACAAATGGCTGCCGCTATAACGAAAAAGGCAGTAATGCCCCATTTAACATATTTGCTGTTGATTTTGAATTTCATAAGTGACCCCTTCTTTTACTTTTTAATTTAGTTTATTATAGCATGAGGAAGCAGGGAAAAACAGTGTGTATTTTGTAAAAACTAATGAAATTCCCGGAAAAAACAAGTATAATAAATAAGATATTACAGAAACAGAAAGGTGATTTATGAAATTACAGCGAGTATTGAGCGAAGTCAGAAAAGCGGTGGACGACTACCATATGATTGCGGAGGGCGATAAAATTGCAGTCGGGATTTCGGGCGGAAAAGACAGCCTTACTCTTCTGTATGCCTTAAGCAGCCTGCGCAGATTTTATCCGCACCCGTTTGACCTGGTGGCGGTCACGGTGGATCTTGGCTTTGCTAATCTGGATTTGACAGAAATAAAAAAGCTTTGTGAAAAGCTGGAGGTACCGTATACCGTAGTAAAGACGCAAATCGGTCAGATTGTATTTGAACAGAGACAGGAAAATAACCCCTGTGCTCTCTGCGCCAAAATGCGGAAAGGTGCGTTGAACGAAGCTATGAAACAGCTTGGCTGTAATAAAATTGCCTATGCCCATCATATGGACGATGTGGTGGAAACCATGATGCTGTCCTTGCTTTACGAGGGCAGATTTCATACGTTTTCGCCGGTGACTTATCTGGATGATACGGGACTTACCGTCATACGTCCTCTTATCTATATGAAGGAAGCGGATGTCATCGGATTTGTCCGTAAATACGAGGTTCCCGTAGTAAAGAGTCCCTGCCCTGCCGACGGACATACCAAAAGAGAATATGTAAAGCAGCTATTAAAGCAGCTTAATACCGAAAATCCCGGAGTGAAACAGAGGATGTTTACCGCCATACAAAACGGATGCGATAATCTGAAGGAGTGGAATAAAGATGCCGGCTTATGAAACTTATCATGAAAAATTAGATAAACATAATATAGTAAGAACCAGAGAAATCCTTTCCGCTCTCCCACCCTATTGTCAGGAGTTTTTCAGAGGGATTGCGGACAGGACATCCACGAGAACAAGACTGGCATATGCTTATGATTTGCGGGTCTTTTTTGAGTTTCTGCACGAAACCAATCCTGTTTGTAACAAAATGGAAATAAAGGACATTCCCATCAGTGTACTGGACAGCATAACCAGGCAGGATATTGAGGAATACCTCTCCTATATCAGTTTGTATGAAAAAGAAGGTGTGGAACACAGCAATACAGACAGGGGAAAAGCCAGAAAGCTTTCCTGCTTAAAAACCTTTTACCACTACTTCTTTCAAAATGAAAGGATAAGTAAAAATACGGCGGAGCTTGTTCCGGCTCCGAAGAGACATGAAAAGGCAATTATCCGTCTGGATCCCAACGAGGTAGCTATTCTGCTTGACCAGGTGGAGGACGGTACGAAGCTGACAAAAAAGGAACTGGAATACCATGCAAAAACGAAAGTGCGGGATGTGGCGCTTTTGACTCTGCTTTTAGGAACCGGTATCCGTGTATCGGAATGTGTGGGACTGGATATTAAGGATGTGGATTTCGATAATGACGGTATCAAGGTAAGAAGAAAGGGCGGCTATGAAGCCATTGTGTACTTCGGAGAGGAAGTACGTGAAGCCCTGCTTGACTATATGGATGAACGGGAACATATGATACCCGCAACAGGACACGAAGAAGCTTTATTTCTTTCTATGCAGAACAGACGGATGGCCGTCCGTTCCGTGGAAAATCTGGTGAAAAAATATGCCTCCCGGGTAACGACCTTAAAGAAAATCACTCCCCATAAGCTTCGCAGTACCTATGGTACGACGCTTTATCAGGAAACGGGGGATATTTATCTGGTGGCATCCGTGCTGGGACACAAGGACGTCAATACGACCAGAAAGCATTATGCCAATATGGATGAAGAAAGACGCAGACAGGCTGCCAATGTGGTAAAACTGAAAAGTGAAACGCAGCTGCCTTCTTCCCGGGGTACAGAAAACTAATCCACCTTATGGGTGGATTAGTTTTTGAATCTAAGTTAAATGTATCTCTGCGATGGAACAAGGAGGTAGGGTTATGCTGACAATCCTGTCTTTTAAGCTGACAACACATGATATAATATGCACTTTGTCGGGACTATCAAAATCATTAAAGGCATGAGCTTCCGCACTAAGAATTCTTGCCGATGCAGAATGAGGGAGGAAACCGTAAATTTGTCCACTTATTTCTGCTGCTTCGGAAAGGGAGGCATTAACCAGTGTAATAGTCATCTGATTTTCCGATATGGATGCCGAACAGGAAATCATAGGAGTATTCATACCTTCCACCATATTTTCATTTTGAATATAACAATATACAGCATCAGCGCCCTGATGGTTTTTAAATATGTCAAATACATGATAAGTAGGAGTTTTTACCATGGTATCTCCTTCTGATAAAAGTACGGATTGCAAGACATTTACCATTTGGGCAAGATTGGCCATTTTTACACGTTTACTATGTCGATTAAAAATATTTAATTGAATTGCTGCAGCTATGGCATCACGCATAGTATTCTGCTGGTATAAGAAACCGGGATTGGTATCTTTTTCAGGCTCATGCCAGCAGCCCCATTCACCTATTACCATCCCAATTTTGTTCTCCGGGTCATAACGGTTCATAATTTCTGTATGTCTGGTAAGCAATTCGTCAGCAAAGTTGGCGGCCTCTACGGTTTTATAAAACATGGTATCATCAAAATCGGTTGCCGGCTCCATTTCAGGCCAGACAGGCATGGTATAATAATGCAAATCAATGGCATTTACTACTTCTGGTGAGAGAGCTTTCATCATACTTTCCATCCAATCGTAGTCAGCAGAACTGGGTCCACTGGCAATTTTATATAAAGTGTTCCCTGAAAAATTCTTACAGAAAGACTGATAGCGCTTATATAAATCTGCATAATATTCCGGGCGCATATTGCCTCCGCATCCCCAGTTTTCATTTCCAATTCCCAAATATTTTACTTTCCATGGTGCCTCTTTCCCGTTTTCTTTTCTTAATTCTGTCATGGGGGAATTGGCAGAGGAGGTCATATACTCTATCCATTCGGATAATTCCTGAACTGTGCCGCTTCCCACATTTCCATTTATATAAGGCTCGCAACCGATTAATTCGCAAAGCAGCATAAATTCATGTGTGCCGAAGGAATTATCTTCTGTTACACCACCCCAGTTTGTATTTATAATTTTCTTTCGGCTCTCTTTGGATCCGATACCATCCTTCCAGTGATATTCTTCGGCAAAGCATCCGCCTGGCCAGCGAAGTACCGGTATTTTAATATTTCTCAAAGCTTCTATCATGTCTGCGCGAATTCCTTTAATATTTGGAACTGATGAATTCTCTCCTACATAAATCCCATTATAAATACATCTTCCAAGATGCTCTGAAAAGTGGCCATAGATTTCGGGATTAATATGCCCTATAATATCCTTGGCATTTATAAGCAATTCATAGTGTTTCATAATGATGTCCTCCTTTTTAGTTTTACATTACGGTATGTACTAAACGTATCATATTGTAAAATGCAATACAATGTTCTATAATTTTGTAAAACTTATAAATCGTACTTTTATGGAGAAAATGATATGTATAGACTTCATGCGATGGGGATAAATATCAGACATGTCGGTGAATTTGTTATAGATAGAGAACATGGTTCAGGGGATTACCTTCTTGTTATATTCAAGACGAATGCCTGGATTAGAATTCATGGGGAAGAAAAGCCGGTTCATCCGGATAGCGCTATCATATACAGAAAAGGAACACTGCAATTTTACAGAACGGATTGTGGAAATTATGTAAATCATTTTTTACATTTTGATATGGAGAATGAACAGGCGGATGAATTTATAAAATATGACACACTCCTCACGATAAATAATGTAGAGAATGTGGAAGAAATTTTACGCATGATAAGCTGGGAACAGATGAATGCGTCTGAAAATAAAGATAAATACATGTCATTACTTATAGATATGCTTTTGACGAAACTATCAGAAACAGAAACAAAAAAAGTACAATCTATACATAAAAAATATGACTCCGAACTTGAAAAGCTCAGGGCTGAAATATACAGTAATCCTGAAAACTTTCAATCAATTTTACAGATGGCTGCATATGCAAACTTAAGTAAATCCTATTTTCAACAGCTTTATAAAAAGAAATTCGGTATAAGCTGCTATGATGATTTGCTATCCGCAAAAATAAAAACAGCACAATATTATTTAACAGAAACAAATTTAACTATAAAAGAAATATCCGTATTGTGTGGGTACGAAAATGATATTTCTTTTATGCATTGTTTTAAGAATAGATTACGTATTACACCAAGCGAATACAGAAAGAAAAAATTGAATTACTTCCACTCAGAAGAATAATAAGGAACGACCAGATAGCTTCCGGCATCAATGGAAGCATCTTCGGACAGGTGGTTAATCTGACGTACTTCGGAGATGTACTCTTCCAATGTATAATGCTCGTCCATGTACTCTCCTGCTATGGAGGTAAGGGTATCGCCATAGGCAACGGAAATGCTGGTGTAATATTTATAGCTCTGCTCTGCGTCCGCAGTATGGGCAGAGGAAATCAGCGTATGGGTGCCGGTGGCAATGATGACTGCCAGACAGAGGGCTGTTGCAAGACCAAGCAGACGTCTGCGAATCTGGCGCTGTCTGTTTAACTTATAGCGGCGGCTTCTTTCTTCACTTTTTTTAACGGCTTCGTATACTCTTCTGTCCATGATAATCACCTTTCTGTTTTCCGTATATATGGCATATACTGTATGTGGCATATATGATTTCTGTACATACCCGTATGCTTATGAATGTCGGTTTAAATCCATGTATTGAATATATGTTCGGGAACGTTTGTTCTTATAGATGCATTATAGCGAACATACATTCTTATGTCAATAGATTTTATTAAAAAAAGCGAACATATTTTCTGAATATATGTTTGCTTTTTAAAAGCTGCTATGCTATACTGAATACATCATAGAAACGCAACAGATATGAAATTCAGATAGAGCTTGGGAGGATGCTTATGGCACAGGGAAAGATTTCGGCAAAGCAGAAAGAGATTTTAGAGTATATTAAGGATGAGATATTAAAAAGAGGTTATCCGCCCGCAGTCCGGGAAATCTGCGATGCGGTCAATTTGAAATCCACATCTTCTGTCCACTCTCACCTGGAGACACTGGAAAAGAACGGTTATATCAGAAGAGACCCGACGAAACCCCGTGCCATTGAAATCTGTGATGACAGCTTTCAGATGGTACGCAAGGAAATGGTAAATATCCCGGTTGTGGGTCAGGTGGCTGCCGGTATTCCTATTTTAGCGGAGGAAAATATTGAAAGCTACTTCCCTATTCCGGCGGAGGTTGTTCCTTCCGGCACTTCCTTTATCTTAAAGGTAAAGGGTGATTCCATGATTAACGTGGGTATTTTCAGCGGCGACCAGATTTTTGTAGAAGCATGCAATACGGCGCATAATGGTGACTTGGTAGTCGCTATGATTGATGATTCCGCTACGGTCAAGACTTTCTATAAAGAAGACGGTCATATCAGACTGCAGCCGGAAAACGATACAATGGACCCTATTATCGTAGATGACTGCACGATCGTGGGAAAGGTATTCGGTGTCTTCCGCCTTTATAAGTAAAAGATTATTAAAAAAGCAGATTCTCCGGAGGGAAAACCTGCTTTTTTTATACTTGTTGTGCTCTTTTTAATAAGGCATTTCAGGCGTATTTTACTTAAAACGCACATCAATGTAAGCCTTGATTTCTTCTACACAGCGTTCAAATCCCAGCTTGGAGCTGTCTAAACACAAATCGTAGTTTCTGGCATCTGTCCATTCCCTGCCGGTGTGATACTTATAATAATCGGCTCTTGCCTTGTCGGTCCTGGAAATGAGCTTCTCTAATTCTTTTTCGGACATGCTGTGCTTTTTGGCAGCCTGTTCCATGCAGAAATCTCTGGGCGCATGCACAAAGACGCTTAACACGTTGTCGTAGTCTTTCAACACGAAATCCGCGCATCTGCCGATAATCACACAGGATTCTTCATCCGCCAGTCCGCGGATGATTTTTGCCTGATAGTTGAACAGATTGTCGTTGGAGGTAAAATCGTCGCTTTCCGGGCTGATAAGCTCTCCCTGATAAACTTTTTTTGCAACCTTATATAACAGATTGTTTTTTACCTTTTCGTCTGCTTTGGCAAACAGAGCTTCGTTAATGCCGCTATCCTCGGAAGCAAGCTTCATTAAGTCTTTATCGTAGTAAGGAATATGCAGTTCCTCTGCCAGCATGGCGCCAATGGTTTTACCGCCGCTTCCGTACTGTCTTGCAATTGTGATGACGATATTTTTCTTTTCCATACCCTGACCCCTTTTCTGTTATTCTCCTAAATATGCTTTCTTGATGGAATCGTTGTCCAAAAGCTCGGAAGCCTTTCCATCCAGTACAATGTTGCCGGTTTCCAGAACGTAGGCTCTGTCGGCGATGGACAATGCTTTCTTTGCATTCTGCTCTACTAAAAGAACAGTCGTGCCGCTCTTGCTGACTTCTTCGATGATATCGAATATCTCGTTTACAAAGATAGGTGAAAGACCCATGGAAGGCTCATCCATCAGAATAATCTGCGGATGGGACATCAGGGCACGTCCCATGGCAAGCATCTGCTGCTCGCCGCCGGAAAGGGTTCCGGCAAGCTGGTTCTTACGTTCCTTCAGTCTGGGAAAACGGGTATAGACCATTTCCAGGGTTTCGGCTATTTCTGCCTTATCCTTACGTGTATAGGCACCTAATTTCAGATTCTGTAAAACTGTCATATTGGCAAAAACACGTCTGCCTTCGGGTACATGGGCGATCCCCATGGATACGATTTTGTGACCGGGCATGCGGGTGATATCCTTACCTTCATAGGTAACAGAACCACTGTCGGCATTAAGCAGACCGGTTATGGTATGAAGAATGGTCGTTTTACCGGCACCGTTGGCACCGATTAAGGCAATGACTTCTCCCCTGTTTACTTCAAAGGATATGCCTTTGATTGCCTGAATCATTCCGTATGAAACTTTCAAATCTTTAATTTCCAACATAGCCATTGCAGTTTCCTCCCTATTCCCCTAAATAAGCCTTGATAACTTCGGGGTTATTCAATACATCAGAGGTTTTGCCCTGACATAAAACGCGGCCGAAATTCAGTACGGTCAGCTCTTCACAGATACCGGAAACCAGCTTCATATCATGCTCGATAAGAAGAATGGTCATGTCGAAATTCTTCTGTACGAAGCGGATGGTATCCATCAGCTCCTGGGTTTCGTTCGGGTTCATGCCGGCAGCCGGTTCATCCAGTAAAAGAAGCTTGGGATTGGTGGCAAGCGCTCTCGCTATCTCCAACTTACGCTGTTTGCCGTAAGGGAGGTTGGAGGCTAAAAAGTCTTTTTCCTTATCCAAATCAAATACCTTTAACAGGGACATGGCTTTCTCGTTCATTTCCTTTTCTACCCGGCGGTACTTTGGCAAACGTAAAATGCCGGTCAGAAGAGAATAATGATACTGGTTGTGAAGACCTACCTTAACATTGTCGATTACGGACAAATCCTTGAACAGACGGATGTTCTGGAAGGTTCTTGCAATACCGTCCTGGTTGATTTCAATGTTTTTACGTCCGGTAATATCCTTGCCATCCAGGCGGATAATGCCTTCATTTGGCTTATAAACACCAGTTAGCAGGTTGAATACGGTGGTCTTTCCGGCACCGTTAGGACCTATCAGACCGTATAACTGTCCTTTTTCAATATGAAGATTAAAATCATCAACGGCTCTCAGACCGCCGAAGGAGATGCTTAAATTCTGTACTTCCAGTAATGCCATAATTATTTCGCCTCCTTACGCTCGGGGAAATGGAACTTTGCCAGCATTTTCTTTTTCCAGTTCTGCGCCTTGGGGCTCCAGTTAAAGAGCATCATGATAATCAGGACAATGGCGTAAACCAACATTCTGTATTGGGACATGAAACGTAAAAGCTCGGGAAGCAGGGTCAGAACGGTAGCTGCGATAATGGAACCGCGGATGCTGCCGATACCGCCAAGTACTACGAACACCAGAATCATAATGGATAAGTTGTAGTCAAATACACTGGAGCTCATGTTACCGTAGCTGTGAACATAGAAGGCACCTGCCATACCTGCCAAAGCTGCGGAAATAGTGAATGCCATTAGCTTATATTTGGAAACATGGATGCCGACTGACTCAGCTGCAATCTGATTGTCCCGGATGGACATGATGGCACGGCCGTCTCTTGACTGGATAAGATGCAGAACGATGAACAGGGTCAGCAGAATTAAAATGGCTCCAATGGTAAAGTTGGCGTCCTGCGGCATGCCGGTAACACCCTGTGCACCTTTTACAATGACCGTACCGCTGTCGGAAAGTCCCAGGGAAATGGTATCCTTCGTGGACATATGCACACCGTTTTCATCCACACCGAGGAATAGAATGTTGAACAGGTTCTTGATGATTTCACCGAAGGCCAGGGTTACGATTGCCAGATAGTCGCCCTTTAATCTGAGAACGGGCATACCGATTAAAAATCCAATGATACCGGCGCTGACGGCACCGATAATCAAAGCCAGTAAGAAACGTAAAGGGCTGAAGGTAATCACATCCTTCATGGCAATGGAAAAGATGGCACCTAAGAATGCTCCTACACACATGAAGCCTGCATGACCGAGGCTTAATTCACCTAATATACCAACGGTTAAATTTAAGGAAATTGCCATAATGATGTAGGTACATACGGATACCAGCATGCCTTGCAGATGATAGGATAACGCACCTGCAGCAATTAAAATCTGTACTATGATATAGGCAGCCACCACAATGGCATAGGTGATGAGATTGTTTTTTGTCTGTTTGTTCAAAGCTAATTTTTTCATACTGCTCTCCTCCTATACCTTTTCCTGAATCTTTTTACCTAAAATACCGGTAGGCTTCACAATCAGCACCACAATCAGCACACCAAACACGATGGCGTCCGCTAACTGGGAAGAGATATATGCTTTGCTTAAGATTTCAATAATTCCCAACAAAAGACCGCCGATTAAAGCACCGGGAATGGATCCGATACCGCCGAATACAGCAGCTACGAAAGCCTTGATACCGGGCATGGAGCCGGTATAAGGATTTAAGGTCGGATATGCGGAACAGAGAAGCACGCCTGCGATGGCGGCTAAACCGGAACCAATGGCAAAGGTAAGGGCTATGGTTGCATCTACGTTGATACCCATAAGCTTGGCAGCTCCCTTATCTTCGGAAACGGCAAGCATTGCCTGACCTGCTTTTGTTTTATTGATAAATAATGTAAGTGCCGTCATTACCACGATACAGGAGGCGATGGTTACAATGGTCTCGCCGGAAATCGTAAGTCTGCCGCCCGCAAAAGTAAGCGCCGGAACGGAAACGACTGAAGTGAAGGACTTGGGAGCCGAACCGAAAATCAGCAGAGCCACGTTCTGCAGCAGATAGCTGACACCGATGGCGGTAATCAGTACGGCAAGGGAGGACGCTGCCTCTCGTAAAGGGCGGTAAGCCACCTTTTCAATCAGGATACCGAGTACGGTACAAACGATGACGGAAAGCAATACGGCTATCCAGGCGGGAAGTCCCAGGGAACTCATGGCTATGTATGTGACGTAACCGCCGATCATGATGACATCTCCATGGGCGAAATTAAGCATTTTGGCAATACCGTATACCATGGTGTATCCCAGGGCAATGATTGCGTAAACACTTCCTAAATTAACACCTTTGATTAAATAAGAAATAAATTCCATGTGCAACACCTCAATCTTTTTTTGTAGCGACGTTTTATTATAACAAAAAACGGCACATCGTGCAAGTTTGTAAATCCGCAACCCTGTGTTTGAATAAAATATTTTTATTTTATAAGAAGAAAAACGGACTGTTTTTCTTCTTATAAAGTAAAAAAGGGTCGCAGTGAGTAACTGCAACCCTCGTTGGTTACTTTGATTTAATTACTGAATCAGGGAATATTCGCCGTTTACAATCTTCATAGCCTTGGGAGCTTTGTTGACTTCACCGGAAGCACTCCATGTCATACCGTCGCCGGTCAGACCATCCAAAGTAATCTGGGTCATTGCGGAAACCAGCTTGTCGCAGATAGCGGATGTACCGTCTTCGGGAGTCGCACCGCTCTGTTCGATAGCTGCCTTTACGGCATATACGGCATCGTAAGCATCTGCTGCGAACTGGTTGGGAGTTTCACCGTACTTCTCTTCGTATTTTTTAACAAAGTTCTGGGTCTTCTCATCTGCTGCATCTGCTGCGAAAGGTGTTAACAGGATAACGCCCTCAGCTAAAGAGGTATCAAAGCCTTCTACACCGGTAAGAATACCATCCATACCGTCGCATCCGAAGAAAATAGGCGCATATCCCATGGTGTTAGCCTGGGAAAGGATAAGCGCTGCTTCGCTATAGTAAATAGGTAAGAATACGAGTTCAGCGCCTGCTTCCTGTGCTTTCTGAAGCTGTACAGTGAAGTCGGTCTTGCTGTCAGCGGTAAATGCTTCAGCGGAAACGATTTCAAAAGGCTGGTTAGCAGCTTCCTGTACGAATTTCTCGTAAATACCGGAAGAATATACATCGGAGCTGTCATAGATAACGGCTACCTTGGAAGCCATGTTGTTGGAACCGATGTATTCTGCGGAGTCGATACCCTGGTTCGGGTCGATAAAGCAAACCTGGAATACATTGCCCTTTACAACTGCATCTGCACTGGATGCGGAAGGGGTAATCTGGAACAGATTATCCTGGGAAGTTTTTTCGGAAACGGCAATGCTGCAGCCGCTGGTGGTGGAACCGATAAGTACGTTCATACCCCAGTCTTTTAATGCATTGTAAGCATTTACGGACTTTTCATTATCTACTTCATCATCTTCAAATTTGTATTCAATCTTTACACCGTTGATACCGCCTGCTTCGTTGATTTCGTCAACTGCAATCTGGATGGCGTTCTTGCATCCGAGACCATACTGTGCGTAGCTGCCGGTGATGGGACCGATACCACCGAATTTCCATGTGTCCGATGCTGCTTTGCTGCCACAACCGGACAGAGTGGAAACTGCCAGCGCGCCTGCAAGAGCGAGACTTAAAAATTTCTTCATCTTCTTCATAATTTTATCCTCCTTCAGATTATTCACAAAAGCGATTGACGTTTTTGTATAATCAATACAGACAAATATACACAGATGCTTTATTCAGGTCAAGAAAATATTAAAATAAATCAAGTTTTTTCTTAATATGTGAATATTCTGCAAGTTATTTTGTCATTTCGGTATAATTTTAATTTCTATTTACATACTAAACAAAAAAAGGAGGTAATTAAGATGGGAATCAAATGGCTGGATGTTACAGCACTTGTGATTACAATCATCGGCGCCATTAACTGGGGGCTGATAGGGCTGTTCGAATTGGATCTTGTGGCATTTTGTTTCGGAAATATGTCCTGGCTTTCACGTATCATCTATGTGGTTGTGGGTCTGTGCGGATTGTATATGGTTTCCTTTTTCGGAAAACTGAAAAGTGACATCGAATAATTTACAATATAAAAACGGACGGGACAAAGTAAATTTGTGCCGTCCGCTTGGATACATAATTGATTTTTCTTGCTTTTTAATCAAGTTAAGGCTGCTGTAAATATTAACTGCTTAAATTCACACATTTCCGGATATCAGGAAAGGGATTCCGGGTCGATTGCCTTTCCGTCTCTCCAGATTCTTTCCAGATTGTAGAACAGGCGGTTCTCTTTATCGAAAATATGCACGATGATGTCGCCGTAATCCAGTAAAATCCAGTTGGCGCTCTGATAGCCCTCTACCTGCTTTAAGTCGTAACCGGCTCTGCCGAGTATTTCCTGTACATTGTCGGACATAGCCTGTACCTGACTTACGTTTAAGCCGTTAGCAATGATAAAATAGTCGGCAAGTACGGAAATTTCACTTATATCAATAACACGGACATCTTCTGCTTTTTTGTCTTCCAGTGCCTTTATAGCAAGCTTTGCCATCTGTGCGGAATTTGTTTTATCCAAAATTCAGTCCTCCTTTTTCTCAGTAACTGCAGTGTTGTATAGTTCACAGTAATAATCATACGTTTTCTGGGTCATGGGATCAATTTCTCCGGGCGTACTCTTTAAGTAATCCAGAGTGTCCTTCAGGATTTTCACTACTGCTCCGTCCAGACTGATAAAAGCCATCTCTCTGATTTCCGCCAGATTTGGGGCTTTCTTGCGTCCCGGCTCGATATAATCGGCGACGAAAATGATCTTTTCCAGAAGAGACATGCCGGGACGTCCGGTTGTGTGATTTAATATGGCATTGATTACATCACTGTCATGCACCTTGTATTTGTTCATGGCAAGAAAACTGCCGGCTTTTGCATGCAGAAGGAACGGATTTCTCTTTTCAACCTCTGTAATGCTGATATTGTGTTTTTCGCAGATTGCAATTTTTTTGTCGTCATCCAGGCATTTGGCACAGTCATGCAGAAGTCCTGCAAGCTGCGCATTTTCCACGGAAGCACCGTACCGCATGGCAAGCGCCGCAGCGGTGTAGGCAACACCGAGAGTATGCTCATATCGCATCTCATCCTGCGTTTTCTCCATTGCCCTTCTGATTTTTCTCATGTCCGCTGTCTTCATTTATTTTCCTGCCTGCTTTTCTGCCGCCGAGCTGCCGTTTTTGCGGCTTTTATCCTTATTTTCCTTGTATAATACGATTTTACGGCCGATGACCTGAACCACCTGGGAGTGGGTTCTTTCCGCCACCATGGAAGCAATTTCCTTCGGGTCGTCAAAGCAGTTCTTTAAAACTGCGATTTTGACAATTTCCTTTGTGTTGAAGGCTTCGGCAATGGCTGCGGTCACTTCCGGGGTCAGACTGGACTTTCCCACCTGGAAGGACGGCTCGATATTGCTTGCTAAGCTTTTCAGATAAGCACGTTCTTTACTTGTCATAGTTTTTCTCCTATTTGTAATAATCAAAGGAAAGACCATACATACGGACTGTATCGCCCTCCTGAATACCCATGTCAATCAGTTCCTGTAAAATACCGTTTTCCTTTAAGAAGTTCTGGAAGAATACAAAGCCCTTCTCACTTTCCAAATTGGTATAACCCAGCATTTTCTCAATGCGGGGTCCTTCTACCACGTATTCGCCGGTCTCTTCGTCGTAGGTAACGGTATAAGGCTCGTCCCCGGTAAGCAGCATTTCATCGGGGAAATACTCCTGTTCAAAGACGATGGGCTTTTCATCCAGTCCTCGCAGCTCTTCTCTTACATAATAAAGAAGCTCTTTGACACCCTTGCCGCTGACTGCGGAAATGGGGAATACCTTCATGCCCCGGGGTTCAAATTCCTTGCGGAGTTTTTCTATGATTTCGTTTTCACCGTCATAGATCAAATCGGTCTTATTGGCTGCGATAACCTGCGGTCTGTGGGCAATTTCCTCATTGTAGGCGGTAAGCTCCTTGTTGATGGCGTAAATATCCGCAATGGGATCACGTCCTTCGGAACCGGCTGCATCCACCATGTGAATCATGACCTTGGTTCTCTCGATGTGACGTAAGAACTCATAGCCAAGCCCCACACCTTCCGAGGCTCCCTCTATCAGACCGGGAATATCGGCGATGACGAAGCCGTCTCCGTCTTCAAAATCCACAACTCCGAGGTTGGGATTTAAAGTTGTGAAATGATAGTTCGCTATTTTGGGACGTGCATTGGTCACACGGGATAAAAAGGTGGATTTTCCCACATTGGGGAAACCGACCAACCCCACATCGGCAATGACCTTTAACTCCAACTGCAGTGTCAGCTCCTTAGCGGGCTGACCGGGCTGCGCATATTTGGGTGCCTGCATGGTGGGAGTGGCATAATGCTGGTTGCCGTTTCCACCGCGGCCGCCGGTTAAAAGCACAATACGCTTATTGTCGCCGGACATATCCGTGATAACCTTGCCGGAATTTGCTTCCTTGATAACTGTGCCGGCAGGTACTTTGATGATAATGTCAGAACCGTTTTTGCCGCGGCAGTTTTTCTTGCCGCCGGGCTCTCCGTCCTGCGCCTGGTATTTGCGGATGTGTCGGAAATCCGTCAGGGTATTTAAGCCTTCGTCCACTTGAAAAATAACATCGCCGCCGCGACCGCCGTCTCCGCCGTCGGGACCGCCGTCGGGCACATATTTTTCTCTTCGGAAGGAGACATGGCCGTCTCCGCCTTTTCCACTTCTTACATAAATAGTAGCTCTGTCAGCAAACATTTTTACACCAACTTTCTTGTCATATACCAAAAAGGGGCTTCAAACAGATTGTTTGAAGCCCATGAACGCTTTTTTATCTTATTCTTCAACCGGATATACGGAAGCCTGCTTCTTGTCTCTGCCTTTTCTTTCGAATTTCAGGACACCGTCAACCTTAGCGAATAATGTATCATCTCCACCGATACCAACGTTAACGCCGGGATGAATCTTGGTACCACGCTGTCTGTATAAGATATTACCAGCTTTTACGAACTGGCCGTCAGCTCTCTTTGCTCCTAATCTCTTGGACTCGGAATCTCTACCGTTCTTGGTAGAACCTACACCTTTTTTATGAGCAAAAAATTGAAGGTTCAAATTTAACATCGGTCTACACCTCCTCGAAATCAACTTGTAAATACTTCTTTCCGTACTGCTTTTCAATGTTTTCAAGACCATATACCATGGCATCCAAAAGAAATACGGAACGTTCCTGTAAGGGAGTTTCAAAATCACAACGGATGAAACCATCCTTTTCGTTGCTTACGGTTTTGAAGGTTTCACCGGCAAGCTCTTCCAGTGCGTTGATGGTATTGATAACCAGCACCGATACGGAAGCACAGACTACATCATAGGAGTCCTTTCTGCCTGCAAAACCGGCATGTCCCGAACAGATTATTTGTTTGTAAGCGCCGTCAGGGCTCTTACCGATTTTGATTGTCGTCATAATTATGCATTAATCTTTTCAATCTTAACCTGAGTATAGCTCTGTCTGTGACCGTTCTTCTTGTGGTAACCGGTTTTTCTCTTGTATTTGTATACAATAACCTTCTTGCCACGTCCCTGTTCCATAACAGTTGCGGTTACAGATGCGTTAGCTACGTCAGCTCCAACTTTCAGGGAACCGTCACTAACTGCGATAACCTGATCAAATGTAACAGTGTTGCCGGCTTCTGCGTCTAATTTTTCAACCTTCAGCACATCACCTTCAGCAACCTTGTACTGCTTTCCACCTGTTGCAATAATTGCGTACATATAAGGCACCTCCTTATTCTATGAACCCATGAGTCCATTTACTCGCTAACTGCGGTGATGTCCCAAAATGAACACACTTCTACCTCGTTATGCGGCATACTCAAGTATCATAGCACTAAGGGGGTGCCTTGTCAAGAAAACTTTTATCTTTTTTCAAAATCCTCTATGTACTGGATAATCAGGTTTACAGTGCCTTCCACACCTAAGATGCTGCTGTTGATGCAGAGGTCGTAGCTGTCCGCTCTGCCCCACTTCTTGGAGGAATAATAGTTGTAATAGCTCTGACGCTGCTTATCCTTTTTAATCATCATGTCTTTGGCTTTGCTTTCACTGACATCGAATTTTTCACGGATACGGGCAATTTTTGTCGCTTCATCACCGTAAATGAATAGCTTCAGACAGTTCTTGTATTCGGATAAAGCATAGTCTGCACAACGACCCACGATAACGCAGGGACCTTCATCCGCAATCTTTTTAATGGTATCGAATTGTGCTAAAAATACCTTGTGGCTGATGGGCATATCCACGAAGGAGGAAGCATTGTAACCGAAGGAATAGGTATCCATAACCAGATTATAAAGGAAAGAATTGGTAGGTCTTTCGTCATGGTTCTGAATCATTTCCTCGCAGAAACCGCTCTCCTTTGCCGCTCTTGTCAATAGCTCCTTATCATAACATTTAATTCCGAAATGCTCAGCAAGTTGTCTTCCGATTTCATGGCCTGCACTGCCGAACTGACGGCCGATAGTAATTATAGTATTCATAACATGACCTGCCTTTCTGTGTTTCTTTTGAGCCATTATACCATAATTGACAGAAAATTTCAAACACTACTGATGTAAAATCTGTAAAAGATGCACAAAATAATCAGGCAACGGTGCGTTGGTTTCAATGTATTCGCCGGTATGCGGATGCTTAAAACCAAGTGTCATGGCATGAAGGGTCTGCCCTTCTAAATGAAAGGGAGCTTTGCGGTTAGAATAGACCTCATCCCCTAAAAGAGGATGACCGATGCTTGCCATGTGCACGCGTATCTGGTGGGTTCGCCCGGTTTCTAAGATACATTCGATATATGTATAGCCGTTAAAATGCTCCAACACCCGATAATGGGTAACGGCATGCTTGCCGTTTGGCACAACAGCCATTTTCTTCCGGTTGTTCGGATCCCTTCCGATGGGCTTGTCCACGGTGCCTTCCTCTTCTTTCAGACTTCCGAAGCAGATGGCACGGTATTTGCGGACAATAGAATGCTCCTTTAACTGTTCGGCAATGCTGTTGTGGGCAAAATCGTTTTTGCAGGCAATCAGGGAACCGGTGGTATCCTTGTCGATGCGGTGGACGATGCCGGGGCGCATGACGCCGTTAATGCCGGAAAGGTCCTTACAGTGGTATAAAAGGGCGTTGACAAGTGTGCCGCTGTAGTGCCCCGCCGCCGGATGCACCACCATGCCCTTGGGCTTGTTTACCACGATGACATCTGTATCTTCATAGAGAATATCCAGAGGAATATCCTCCGGCAGTATGTCAGGCTCCACCGCCTTCGGCAGGCAGAATACCACTTCGTCGTCGCATTTTACACGATAGCTTCCCTTTGCCGGGTTTCCGTTTACGGTAACGGTCTCGTCCTTTATCATTTTCTGGATAAAAGAGCGCGACAAAGACTCGATAAGCATACTGATACACTTATCGAGTCTCTCTTCTTCTAATTCTTCGGTTATCTGAAAACGAAATTCATCCATAATTTTTCACACGGTTATTTGACTTCTCTGTATTTTTTCTGTTTGAAGCTTAAGAAGGTCAAATCCTCTTCCTTGTAAATAAATAAGAACAAAATACATGCCCAGGCAATGCTGATGACAATGCAGCAGTCGGCTACGTTAAACACAGGAAAGTTTATCAGGGAAAAATAAATAAAATCCACAACATAGCCAAGACGGATACGGTCAATCATGTTGCCCAGAGCACCGCCTGCAAGAAGCCCCGACAGGATGTAGAGGATATGGAATTTTTTCTGTTCGGGCAGTCTTAACACAAAGAACAGCATAACGGATAAAAATACAATTCCCATAAAGACAATGAAAAAAAGCTGTCCTTCCAGCATGCTCCAGGCAATGCCGGTATTGGGATAAAAATGCAGTTCCAGAACGCCGTCAATCAGGGAAACCGGTGCTTTGTCCTTAAGGTGTAACAGGGTCAGATGTTTGGTAAACTGGTCTGCCGCAATGGAAAGTACCATTACAAGCAGGGAAATGAGCATCCATTTTATTTTTGCTTTTTTGTTATTCATGGGCATCCTCTTCACTAAAATAAATTTCTTCCACGGCTTTTAAGATTTCCTCTTCCGTAACCGTAGTATCTGTAACGGCATGTCCGATGCCCTTTAAGAGAACAAACCTTAAAGTGCCGGATTCCATCTTTTTGTCGGATTTCGTGAGCTTCACAATTTCCTTCGGGTCGATATTATCAATACTGATGGGCAGATTGAACGGAACGAACATATCCCGGATTTCGTAGTACTCTTCCATGGAAATCATATCCCTTTTCCAGGAAATATAAGCAGCCGCTACGGCACCGAGAGCCACACATTCGCCGTGAAGCAGGGTGAAATGCTTGGCTTTTTCGATGGCATGTCCGATGGTATGACCGAAGTTGAGCAAAGCTCTGTCACCTTTCTCCAGCGGGTCTTTTTCCACCACTGCCTTTTTGATTTCACAGCTTCTGCAGGTCATTTCGGAAAGTGTGGGCAAATCCCTTTCACAGATTTCGTACATATTGTCAATCAGCCACAGATAATAGGCTTCGTCCCTGATAAGTCCGTGCTTCATGATTTCGGCAAAACCGGCAAAGAACTGTCTGTCATCCAGAGTGGTCAGTGTGCTGACATTCATGTAAACCAGCTTCGGCATGTGGAAAGCGCCCACCATGTTTTTGTAGCTGTCGAAATCCACACCGGTTTTTCCGCCGATGGAGCTGTCCGCCTGTGCCAGTAAGGTGGTCGGAATCTGCACAAAATCGATGCCGCGCAGATAGGTTGCTGCCGTAAAGCCGGTTAAATCGCCTACCACACCGCCGCCTAAAGCGATGAGTAAATCCTTCCGGTCAAAATGATGCTCGATTAAAAAAGCATATAAATCTTTTACGGTATTTAAGTTCTTGCTTTCCTCGCCTTCCGGGAATACATAGAGGCAGGCTTCCTTGCAGACACTTCCGGCAAGCTCTTTTACGGCATCTCCGTACAGAGGGGCTACCTTGGAGTCGGTTACCACGCAGATTTTCCGTTTTTCGGTGCCGAGAGCGGAAAGCTCTGCGGGCAGTGCTTCAAAATCCGTAGAAAATACAATATCGTAGCAGGGCTTTCCTTCATAGAAAATAGGTAATCTTTTGTTTTTCATGTCAAATCCTCTCTTTAAGCTTAAGAAAAGGACAGATATCACTATCTGTCCTTGCTTTTCTACATGGGAACAGGAATGCAGCTTTAATATCCGTTGTTGTTGATGGGAACATCAAAAGCGCTTCCGCCTAATAAATCCTGAAAATCACCTGAGATGTCTACACTGGCAGGTGTGATAATGAAAATATAATGGGAAATCTTCTGCAGGTTGCCGTTGATGGCATAGCAGGAACCGGAGGTAAAGTCGATGATTCTCTGGGCAATATCCACATCCAGCCCCTCTAAATTGAGCACTACCGTCCTGTTGGCAAGAAGTGTTTCGGTAATCTCCCTGGCATCCTCTACGGAAGCGGGTTTGAATACACAGACCTCCATGCCGCCCGCACTCTGCATACGCTTTGCTGTATTCTTCGGTATGGGCGTAACCTTGGTAAGGGGCGTTTTCTTTGCAGGCTTGTCCTCTTCCGCATCCTTGTAGGAAGATTTCTTGGCCGGCTCTACATAATCGTTCTCCTCATCATCTATATAATCATCATCGGTTTCGTATTCTTCTTCATCTTCGTTTAACTTCATGTAATTTAAAAACTTGTCCATGACACCCATGTTACACTCTCTCCTTATTTATGCATTCAGACCGTACTGTCTTTCACCAAATATGCCGGTGCCGACTCTCACATATGTGGCGCCTTCCTCTATGGCTACCATATAGTCACCGGTCATCCCCATTGACAAAATATCCATATGGACATTATCAATGTTTTTTGACTTAATGTCAACTGCTAATTGCCTCAGCTTTACAAAATATTGTCTGTTTTCCTGCGGATTTTCTACATATGGTGCGATTGTCATCAGTCCTTTGACACAAATTCCCGGCAAAAGTGCAATTTTTTCCACAAGCGACACGGTATCCTCCGCCATGGCGCCGTACTTGGTATCTTCCTTTGCTACATTGACTTCTATCAGGATATTCACCGTGGTATTCTGCTTGACGGCTTCTTTACTGATGGCTTCCGCCAGATGCAGGGAGTCCACACTGTGGATTAAAAAGACCTTTCCCACGATATATTTTACTTTGTTGGTCTGTAAGTGTCCAATCATGTGCCAGCGGATATCGGAAGGAAGCCGGTCAATTTTATCCATAATTTCCTGAACCTTGTTTTCACCGAAATCCCGGCAGCCGGCGTCATAGGCTTCCTGCAGCATGGAAACAGGCTTTGTCTTGCTGACAGCTATCAGAGAAACCTCTTCGGGATTTCTTCCGGATACACGGCACGCCTCCTCCATGTTTTTCCTGACTTCGCTTATATTTTCGGTTATCATAAAATCACTGCCTTTCTTTATCGGTAAATGAACTGGTCGGCGGTTACCGTAGAGGCATCCTGGACAATCAGATCATATACATTCAAACCGTAATCCGTATTGGATTTTACAATGGCGTATTCTTCGTTCTGGTATAAAATTTCTATCTGGCGGAAATCCGCATATCCCTTGTTCATATTGTAAACGCCGGTAAGTGTGGCTTTTTCACTGACGGAACAGGTGCGGGTGGAATCCGTCGCATGCAGCACATCGCCGCTCCGCAGAGCATCCGCATCCACGTAATACTTGCCGTTCACCTCACTGTAAATGCTGACGGTCACATATTCCGTGCTTTTGTTTCCGTTTTCCAGTATGGTATCACGTAATACACCGTAGGAATCACCGTCACCGCTTAAGGTTACAAAATCGGTGGGAATCAGATAAAATTCTCTCTGTGCAATGGATGTGTTGGGGATTTTAAGTCCCGTCTCATCATGCACAAGAAGTTCGATTTCCAGGTACCGCTCATTACTGAAGGTTACCATAGAATTGTTAAAAGTAAGCTTCACATAGGTCCCCTGGTCGGCACCGGAAATTAAGGATACCGCACCCCAGGATTCTAACTGGTTTTTCAGAAAGCGGACTTTTACATATCCCTCTGCTTCCAGATCGGCCGCTGTTGCCGCATCTGTTTTGATGACGATGGCCCACTCTTCCGTGTCACAGATTTTATAGGCGGGAGCTCCCGCTGAAATCATTTCGTTGGAAAGGAGCTGGTTCTTTGCATGCTTCGCACTGTCAAAATCCTCTGCAGTAATGTCATCAGCTGTGATGCCTTCCAGTCCGTCCGTCCAGTACATGACAATACCGGTAGAGGGTGCATAGGAAGCGCGGAGTCCGCTGTTGCCGGAAGAAAGCTCATTAAGCAAGGTGCTACCGGTAAACTTCAGCATGGCGCTTTTCATGGAATACTTGAAATTGTAGGCATTGCCGAAATCTTCTTCGGAAAACCCGTGGGTAAAGTTAATGACGTCGCCTTTTAGCTGGGAAAGCTCACTTTCCGAAAGAGTAACATCTTCCGCAGCCCGGCTTTTCAGGGCGGTGGTATCGCTGGCGGAGGTGGTGTAAACCAAGTCGCCGCAGGCAGCTCTTTCGCCTTCTCTTACATAATAATTGACATAGCCGGCGGAATCGGCTTCCACAACGGTTTCCTCCCGCAGGGCAATGCCGGTATAGAGCTTGTCCGATGCTAAAGACCCCTCTCTTACTTCGTAGGGACGGATATGGCTGGTACGGAAATACATGCTGATACAGATACAGACATAGATGAAAATGGCAGCGAAAATAACCATGCCGATATTGATATTGAGCGGTTTGTGATATTTTTTTATCTCTGCCATAAAATCCTTTCCGTAACCGGCGGTACCGTCTTTGCACCGCTGCAACTTTTATAAATGTCTTATTCATAGAAAAAGCTCCGGATGGGTGTCCGGAGCTTTATGTATTTCAGAGAGAAACAATAATGTTTGATTTTACTGCTTCCGGTAAATCTTCCTCATCTGCGGAAACACTGACTACGAAATCAACACCGAATTTGCTGCTTATTTTGTCTAATTTTTCAACTACTGAAGCCATATCCTTTGCTTCTGCTTTCGCAATCTTTAAGAAGCTGTCAAAATACATCTGCTGTAAATCGTGGTCCTGGGAAATAATACCGCTTACAAATCCCAGAAAGCCGTCGGTGTTTTCAATCATGTAATCGGAAACATCAATAAGTCTTACTTTGTTGTTGAGTTCATACATATGCTTTGGGCTCTTGTCTAAATATACGACACTTCCCACTGCTTCTTTTACATCATTATTCACTTTTTCCAGTAAAAATTTTGTCTTGCCTTTTCCTTTGTTGCCCACAATCAGTTGAACCATCCGCATACCCTCCTATAGTAAATTGCTTCACAAAAACTATAATTTCATTATAGAGTAGTCACACGGAAAACACAACAGTTTATTTCCCGATTTGTGATAACATGGCCGCTGTCTGTTTGTAGACATTGTCCCTCGAATCACTCCGTAGGATAACGGAAATATAGGGGGCTCCGTTAACGTCCCTGGAAAGCAGAATCAGACAGTGTCCGGCCGCATTGGTGGTGCCGGTCTTGCCTCCCACAACCGTAATATTTTCGGGCGGGGTGTAATTGCCGCGTAAAAACAGATTGGTGGTGTTGCAGGAAAACTCTTTGGAATTACCGTTCTGGTCGTAATAGACCGTACTATAGGAATCCATATGGATAATTTCACGGAAAGCCTCGTAACGGATGGCTTCGTTGAAAATCAGGTACAGATCATAAGCTGTAGTGTAATGATTGTCCGCTGTCAGTCCGTGCGGATTGGAAAAATGCGTATTGGTGGCTCCGATAGCAAGAGCTTCCTTATTCATCAGCTCAGTAAAGGAGTCTACATCACCGGCAACACCTTCGGCAATCAGAACACCCACATCATTGGCAGAATAAATGAGCAGAATGTGCAGTGCCTGGGAAAGTGTCATGCTGTCCCCCGGTTTAATGCCGCATAACTGGGCGCCGCTCTCGGAAATCCTGACGTTGTCGGAGGCGGTCAGCACCTGATCCATGGATCCGTATTTTAAGGCAATCAGAGCCGTCATAATCTTGGTTAGGCTTGCCGGATGCATTGTTTCGTATACATTCTGTGCATACAGCACCTTGGCATTGTTGACATCACAAAGAAGCGCAGCTCCCGCTGTGGTCATATCTACACCGAGGTCTTCGGTCACATCTTTTGTTACAATACATAAATCCTGTGCAAACGGTGCGGCAGACTGTGCATTTACCGTATGAACGACCTGATAGCTGCTTACTCCGCAGGTTGTATCATAGGGAAGAGCAAAAGCCGTCTGCCCACACCCGCTCAGTGCCGCAAGCATTATGAAACCTGCGGTGAAAAGAGCCAGACGTTTTGAAAAAGCCTTTTTATTTATACATTTCACGCCACTCTAAATCTCCTCTGTCCAATGACTTGATAAGCAGTTCCGCACTGGCAAGATTGGTCGCCAGCGGTATGTTGTGGATGTCACAAAGTTTCATGATATTACCCACATTGGGTTCATGTGTCTTGGAAGTCAGCGGATCCTGCAGGAAAATTACCAGGTCAATCTGGTTGTGCTCAATCTGTGCGCCAATCTGCTGCTCTCCGCCAAGGTGCCCCGCCAGATATTTGTGGACGGATAAATTCGTCACCTCTTCAATCAGACGTCCCGTGGTACCTGTGGCATATAACTGGTTTTTGCTTAAAATACCTCTGTACGCGATGCAGAAATTCTGCATCAGTTTTTTCTTTGCATCATGTGCAATCAATGCGATATTCATGTCCCATCACCCTCTCTATGTCAGCCTCTTTTACATTGTAATCTGACATTTAATACAAACCCCATACCCATATACAGACTGACTAAGGAAGTCAGACCGTAACTGATAAACGGTAACGTCAGTCCCGTGTTCGGTAAGATAAACGTTACCACCCCTAAATTAATAAAGCTCTGAAAAATAATCAGGCCGCCCATACCGGCCGCAATTATGGCTCCCGACAAATCTTTTGCCTTTGCCGCCACAGAAAAACATTCCAGTGCAATAAGCAAAAGCAGGACGACCACGGTGCAGCTTCCCTTGAAACCGAACTCTTCACCGATGACCGCAAAGATAAAGTCTGTCTGGGGCTCCAGAATGTAGTTTCCGTTTTTTACGGAACTGATCTCATTTGTTTTATACCCTTTTCCGTCGAGCTGTCCCGAACCGATGGCCGTTACGGAGTTAAGCTGCTGGTATGCTTCCTTATCTTCGTATTCATCCGGATATAAGAAGGATAGAATTCTGTTTTGCTGGTAAGGTTTCAAAATTCCTTTCTCAATCAGGACAGAATCCGGCTGAACCG
>FR880832.1:13467-39550 GCA_000434615.1 Clostridium sp. CAG:510 | reverse complement strand
ACCGGAATGCCGATGAGTGCCAGACAACACACAATGGTACGGAACGTGTTCAACTTCTCCCTATGTTTCATAATAAACTGTGCAAAGAATAAAATCAATATAATTTTGGCAGTTTCGGACGGCTGGAACCGTAAACTGCCGAATTCCAGCCATCTTTGGGCACCGCCCGCATCGTCTCCGGCGGATGTTAAGATAACAGCCCCTAAAAGAACAAGGTTGCCGGCGTACATAAGCCAGTAAAACTTAAGTATCCAGTGGTAATCTATCAGGGAAATGACCGTCATGATGACCACACCTAAAATAACACCGGCAAGCTGCTTGTTCTGCAGGGATTCCTTTGCGCTGCCAATGGCGAGAACACCGATTGCGGATGTTGCAAGAATAAAAAGAATCAATTTGAAGTCGTAATCCCGTAACCGGTAATTTCGTAACATTTTATGTCCTTTCTCTTATTGATTGATATCCAGAATGGGAATGTTGGCATACAGTGTAGGGGTCTTTTTCCCACGTCCGCCCTTCGTCCCGGTTTTGCTTATCTGGATTTCCATGCTTTTTGCATCTATCTTCATGTATTTGGAAATGACCTTTGCAATATCCGCTTTTATCATGTCCATCATTTCAGGCGAACAGTTTACCCGGTCCGATATCAGCAGGATTTTCAAACGGTCTTTTGCTATTTCTCTGGAACTCTTTCTTCTGAAAAAAAATCTCATTCATCCCGCCTCCTTTATACTCTGTGAAAAATACCGGTTACCCTTGTCCAGAAAGAAATGCTCTTCGAGTAATCGGGAAAGGGAACTTCCTTTCCGAGAACTCTGTGGCAGATATTCTGGAAAGCCGTACCGGCGGGAGTGCCGTTGCCCACCAGCGGTTCGCCCTGGTTGGTGGAAATGACAATGTTTTCGTCATCCGGTACGATACCGATTAACGGAATGGCTAAAATGTCCACCACATCGGCAGAGGACATCATATCTCCTCTTCTCACGAGATCCAGTCTTAAGCGGTTGATGATAAGGTCTATTTTCTTTAATTCCCGTGATTCCAAAAGCCCGATAATACGGTCTGCGTCACGGATGGCAGACACCTCGGGGGTGGTAACCACAAGAGCCCTGTCGGCTCCGGCAATGGCATTCTGGAAGCCCTGTTCAATGCCTGCGGGACAATCTAAGATAATGTAATCGAACTGTTCCCGTAAATGCGTTACCATTTTTATCATCTGTTCCGGCGAAACCGCCGTTTTGTCCCTTGTCTGGGCGGAAGGTAAAAGGTAGAGGGACGGATTTCTCTTGTCCCGGATGAGCGCCTGCTTCACACGGCAGTGCCCTTCCACCACGTCCACCAGATTATAAACAATCCGGTTTTCCAGTCCCATAACCACGTCTAAGTTACGCAGACCGATGTCTGTATCAATCAGACAGACCTTCTTTCCCATACGTGCCAGACCTGTACCAACGTTTGCGGATGTGGTGGTCTTACCCACACCGCCTTTTCCTGATGTAACGACGATAACTTCACACATATTTCCTCCTTTTGCCGTAAGGCGATAAAAGTTTTCGTCCACCAGGTACCGTTTATTTAGGAAAAGGTACCAAGCAATTCTTTGGTAAGGGATTCTAAGACGACTTTGTTATTTTTTACATAAGCCACCTGCGGGTGTACCTTAGGCTTAATGCCCCATCTGGCCTTCTGGGCCGTATATTTGAAATCGCCGATTTTTAATTTCTCCGGCGCCATTTCAAGCGCTGCTATGTAGTAACTGCCTTCGCCTTCTAAACCGGCATAGGCTTCTCCGTAAAGGCCGCCCAGTACAACGATGCTCTGGGAGGAAATCACGGTGCAGCCCGGATTTACATCCCCTAAAATCACAATATTTTCTTCGGACTCGAGCATCTGTTTGTCGGTGAGGGAGCCTTTGTAAAAGCGTCCCGCACTGTGCTCCGGCGTAAAGTGCCTGTCCATTCGTTCCAGTGCCTTCGTAAAGTTTTGACCGGTAGAGTCATCCTTTCCTACGAGGCAGATAATCTGTAAATCGCTGTTCTTGCGGATGGCATCTACAATCCGTAACTGCTCGGCATCGGTTAGCTTTTTGCCTTCCATGGAAACGGCGGTTTTTGCTTTCCCGAAGAAGCTTTTAGAGTCGTTGAATTTCTGTGAAAGTTCCGCTACAATGGCATCAACGGAGCTTTCACTGTTTAACAGTAAGTTGATGCCGTTCGGATAACTTTTGATTACGACTGCGTCTTTCATGTCAGTGTCCTGTCCTTCCGTAACCTGCACGTCCCGGTCTGTCAGTACCGGATGCAGGTATCTTTTTAATCGCCGTAGGTAGCGGCATCCATGTCGGATGCTTCACCGGTTACAATTTCTTCGGCGTCTTCCAATCCGAAATAATACTTGATGATGTCACGGCTTGTCTGTGCCGCATAGCTGGAAGAATAACCGTACGCAATACGCGTGGCGATGGCTATTTCCGGCTTATCGTAGGGCGCATAGCCTACAAAAAGCGCATGATTGGCCCTGGATGTGCTTTCCTGCGCCGTACCGGTCTTGCCTGCAACTTCCATACCCAGGTCCGTATAATAGGACATGTTGGCGACTACCTTCCGCATACCGGAATGAATGGCATTCCAGTAGGAAGCAGGCATATCAATGGTATTGCGCACCTTGGGGGCGAATTCTTCTATTACCACACCGTCCGGGCTCATGACCTTGTCAAGCAGGGTTAAATCGTAGCATGTTCCGCTGTTTGCCACAGCGGTTACATATCGAGCAAGTCCCACAGTGGTATAGTTGTTGGTACCCTGTCCGATTGCAGACTGGATGGGCAGTTCATCGGAAACATCCGGAGCATATTCCGTAATTTCCACACCGGATTTTTCGGAGAGACCGTAAAGGTCGGCGTATTTTGCCAGCACGGCAAGGCCGGCATCTGCATCGTATTCGTTGTTTACCATACTCATATTGTAGCCGAGCTGGTAAAAGAAATAGTTGCAGGAATTTTCAATGGCGCCGGAAACATTTAAGGAGCCGTGGCTTCTTGGGTAAATCCAGCACTTGGGGGACGGTGTTACCGTGGTAAAGATACCGGTACAGGTGAAGGTACTGTTTGTGGTGATATAGCCTTCCATCAGTCCCGCTGTAGCGGAAACCATCTTAAAGGTGGAACCGGGTGCCGATTTATACATGGTTGCATAATTGATAAGCGGACTGCTCTTGTCGGACTGCAGCTGGGCATAATATTCCGCATCAATGGAGTTTGCCATTTTGTTGTTGTCGTAGGACGGGTAAGATACACAGGCAAGCGTATCCCCGGTATTGACATCCGTAATGACCACGGAGCCGCTGCAGGGGTCAAGTGCCAGTTCCGCAGGCGTAATATCCAGGTTACTGATACGGTTCATGAGAAAATCGTAGGCGGAAATGGCATTGTGGTATAGCCTGTTTTCGTCCTCTTCGTCTATTTCCACACGCCCCTGTTCACACAAAAGGTAGCAGACATTTTTACCGTTTATGACATCGGATTTCAGCATGTATTTGAAAAACTTTTTCTGGAAATCCGTCGTATTGTCTAAAATAGTGAAAATGCTGTCCAAAAGGTAGTTGTAAATTTCATCCGTATCTGCGTATTGACTTTGCAGGTCAAATTTGGAAACATCCACCCAGCCGGAAGAAATGGCATAGTGCAGATATTCGGAAAGACTGATGGTTTCATCGGTTTTCCAGGCAATGTAGGTCTTGTCCGAGGTGTCAATCAGTGAAGTATCTATAAAGCCGCGCTGCTCTAAATATTCCACAATATTGCTTTCGTAAACCTGATATTCCTTGGGAAGCTTATTGTAAGGCGTAAGCTTTTCCGTCAGTTCTTCCCGGAGCCTGCTGTATACATTTTCCTTGTAGGAAAGATATTTTTCGTACACATACTGCTCCTGCTCTCCGGCATTTTCACTTGCCATATGGGAAAGATCGATCACACCGTTGTTAAACAGGGCAAAATACACATCATACACCGGAATGTAGAGCTCCTTGCTGGAGTTTGTTTTTCCGGTGTACTCCTTGGTGTTCTGGATTTTATTTAACAGAATACCTGCAATCTTCTGTTCCAGAATGTTGTATGCGGCAATCTGCAAATCCTTATCGATGGTAAGATACACGTCATTGCCGGCAACCGGTGTTGTGGACGCTTCCTCGTCAATGGCCATAACCTTACCGGTATTGTTGACATAAACGGTTTCCAGGCCTTTTCTTCCCTGCAGGGTGGTTTCCATGTAGGCTTCGATACCGGAACGTCCCACTACGTCGTTTACGGTATAACGGGTACCGTCGCCGCCCTCTTCCAGATCTCTGGCATTTAAGCTTTCCAGTTCATCGGAAGAAATCTTGCCGGTGTAGCCGATAATCTGGGAAAAATAAACACTGTCCACATATCGTCTGA
Source organism: Clostridium sp. CAG:510 (assembly GCA_000434615.1). GTDB lineage: Bacteria > Bacillota > Clostridia > Lachnospirales > Lachnospiraceae > Acetatifactor. The sequence goes on along the minus strand of FR880832.1, from coordinate 35,118 downwards.
CGGGCGCTTCTTCAATGGAAACACCGTCCAGAACATCCAGATTTTCCATAATGACCGCACGTGTTTCTTCGCTGATATCCGTGGCTACGGTCGTACCTATGTATTTCTGGTAGGAAGTAAGCCCCATGGCATAGCGGACGGTAATCATCTTTAAGAGCTCGTATTTGGAATATCCCTTGCCTACGATAAAACCGGTCTGGCTGTCCTCCGGATCCTCGTAGTCACCGATAGCGTACTTTTTGCCGAGGTACTCAATGACTTCGTCCGGTGTTGCCGTCTGCATTTCCAGTTTTAAGTCGGTCACGTATTTCTGGCCGTAGACATCCGCCAAAAAACGCAGTCTTCTGCTGTCGGAGGTCGCCGTAAAGGCATATTCGCCGTTTTCATCGATTGCGATGCCGAAATCCATGATAATGGAATCGCCGTTTTTTTCGATGAGTTTTATAAGTTTGCGGATATTGGCATTTAAGTTTTTGTTTTTGGAACGGCTGGTTTCATATACGTCTTCTATTTTTACGGAATAGGCAAGCTCATTGTAGGCGAGAACCTTTCCGTTCCGGTCAAGAATTTTACCTCTGGCAGCCGCAATTTCACGGGTTTTCCGGCTCTCTAAGATGAAGTTGTTCAGGTACTCTTCACCCCTTACAATCTGCAGTTGAAAAAGCCGGTAAAGAAGAATACCGGCAAGAGCAAAGGCAATCAGAACCATAACCGTCACTCTGCTTGTCAATATGCCGATCAACTTCTCTTTAATACGTTCAAACAAGTTTCTGTTTACTCCTTTTTTTCGGTCTGTCCAGTCTGGTGTTTACAAACAGGATCAATGGATAAAGAAAAATAGTCATAAGCGTGGTATATACCACCTCCGGCAGGATCACATGCAGGAAGTAATAAGGAAAATTCAGCCTGCCACGCAGTAAAAACATGAAAATATAACATAAAAAGCCATAGGAAACATCGCTTAATACGTTGAGTACCATGGGCAGGATAATATCTTCCGGGTAAAAGCCACCGGAAAATTTACCGTTTAAATAACCTATGTACATCATTATGAGGGCGTGGAACCCGATGACATCCCCAAAAAAGATGTCACAGAGAAGTCCGCAGAAGAAGCCCACGATAAGCCCCCATTTTTCACCGCTCATAAACCCGTAGGAAGCGGTCAGGACGATTAACAGGTTGGGAACAATTCCGTTAAAAGAAAGGCTTTGAAAGACCGTACTCTGCAGTAAAAACAACATCCATATGAAAATTGCGGCAATAATTCCTTTTTTCAAAGCATTTCCTTTCCATGTCCGGCAGAGACGCTTTATGCCGGCATTTTTTATTCGGTCACGGTCTGTTTCAGTTTTAGAATGACCAGTACTTCTTCCAGATGTTCAAAATCCACGGCAGGGATGACCGTGCCGGATTTCGTCAGTTTGTTGGAGTCCAGCGTGATTTCACTTACATACCCGATTAAAATGCCGGGCAGATACTTGTCGCTGATGCTGGAGGTAACGATTTTGTCTCCTTCCGCCACGGCGTCCGCACTGTCTAAAAGCTGGGAAAAACGGATAACGCCCTGCTGCATCAGCTCCAGATCACCGGATACGATAAGATTGTCCCCGGTGGAAAGAACCTTGCCGCTGACGTTGTTGTTGTCGGATATGATGGATACCACCTTTGCCCAGTTGGGACCTACGGCTATGACTCTGCCTACAAGACCGCCCTCCGCCATGACATTCATATCCACGGCAATGCCGTCGTCACTTCCCTTGTCAATGGTAAAGGACTGGTACCAGTTGCCGGAGTCCCTGGCAATAATCCTGGCGCCCGTTTTGTCGTAGCCGGCATACTGTTCGTCTATTTCATAGAGAGCCTGTAAGGTATTCAGTTCGTATTTTTCCTGCTGAAGCTGGATGTTTTCCGCGGTGAGCTCGGCAACCTGCTGCTTTAAGGATTCGTTTTCCGAAAGCAGGCTCCTTATCTGGGAAAGCTCCTCCGCCCTGGTGGAAAACCAGCCGCCCACGGAGCTGATGCCCCGCTGGAACGGAACAACCACATAGCCTGCAAAGGCATTCAGTGGCTTGTTAAACAAATCCGTGCTGAAGGTCATAAGCATCATGCCGCTGCAGAGAACCGTCAGGAAAATCAGAATATACTTGGAGGGTACGGAAAACCGCTCCCCTTTTCGTTTTACAACCGGACTCATTTACTCATCCCTTCAATGGCATAGGCAACACTCTTGTAGTTATCATCCTGAATGATTTTGCCGAGACCTCTTACTACACTTTCCAGCGGTTCCTCGGCAATGTTTACCTTAAGTCCCGTACCCTGCGCCATTTCCTGTGCCAGATTGTGCACCTGGGAAGCGCCGCCGGTAAGGTAAATGCCGTGACGGTAAATGTCGGCTGCCAATTCGGGAGGAGTGCGCTCTAAAATGACCTTTACGTTGTCGATAATGGTATAGAAATGCTCCTGCAGGCATTCGTCCACAAGACTTACGGGGATTTCACGCTCTACCGGAAGACCGGTCACGATATCCCTGCCGTAAACTACGGCGCCCTTGCCCTCTTCGCAAAGCTCGCCGAGGGAAATCTTGATATTTTCCGCCGTTTTGCCGCCGATGATTAAGGAAAATTCCTTTCTTACGGCATTTTTGATGGCTTCGTCAAACTTAAAGCCACCCACCTTGATGAGCTTGCTTAATACGATGCCTCCAAGGGAAAGAATGGAAATTTCCGTGGTGTCGTAGCCTACATTTACCACCAGTACACCCTGGGAGTTCTTGACGTCGATATCCATGCCGAGACCGTCTGCCACGGCCTTTTCCACTACCATGATTTTCTTTGCCTTGACATTGGCATCCTTAATCAGATCGTAGAATGCTCTTTTTTCCACTTCCGTCACATCCGTGGGTACGGCAATGTAATAGTCGGCGGGCTTGATGCTGCCCTTCATTAAATCCTGGATAAAGTACCGCACAATGGTCTCCATGTTTTTGATGTCGGCAATGACACCGTTGCACAGAGGATAGGAAATATGAATATTGGACGGTGCTTTCTCATACATATCAAATGCAGAGTTGCCGTAAGCAAACAAAGTGGACTTGTTCTCTATGGCAATCATGTTTTTTTCCACCATGATACTGTCATCGCTCTTATTGTAGATTTTGATATTGTTGGTACCTAAGTCGATACCGAATACGTTGTTAACCAACATAAAGATTACTCCTTTCGGATTTTACAAAAATCCCTGTTCCTTGAAGCTTATATACTTGTTATCTCCAATTATGATGTGGTCTATGAGCGGAATATCAAGTTTTATTCCCAGCTCTCTGATGCATTCCGTAATCTGGCGGTCCGCCGCACTCGGTGCCGGGTCGCCGCTCGGATGGTTGTGCAGAAGAAGAATATGTACCGCTTCCGCTTTCAGGGCTTCCACAAAAACCTCCCTTGGGGAAAGCATGGAAGCTTTGACCGTGCCGATGGAAAGAATGATTTCCTTTAACAGATGCCCTTTGGCATCCAGACAGAGCAAAAGGACACACTCCCTTGTCCTGTGCCGCATGCTTTCCATGTAATAGGATGCCACCGTGCCGGAACGGTCAAAGGCAAGCTCTTCGTGGGCTTTTGCCTTTGCTACTCTGCTGCAGAATTCCATGACGCATTTTATCTGGGTGGCCTTCACCTCTCCTACGCCGTTGATGGCAAGGAGCTGCTCCATGCTTAAATGGTGCAGACCCAGGAGGTTATCCTTTCCCGTGGGTGACAGGGAAAGAATACGCGCCGCAAGCGATTCGGCATCTTCTTTTTTCGTGCCGCAGCGCAAAATCACGGCAAGAAGCTCCGCTTCCGTTAAACTTTCCACTCCGAAACGCCGGAACTTCTCATAGGGACGCAGACGGCTGTCCGCATCCGGTGCTTTTTTTACTGTTTTGTCCATACATACCTCCGATACCTTCCCGAACTCTGTATGAACTACTCCTTAACGAATGAAACGATAAATAATCAGTGCAATGATAACACCTATCACGCTGGCAATGGTAATGTGAATCTGAAGGGCAAACGTCAGAATGATAAACCCTAAATCCAGTACCAGAGGGCTGCTTAATCCGAATACCTGTCCGTAATTTAAGAAAGTATTGGAAAAATATGTGCCGATGAAGCTGCCCAGCATAAAGCCGATCAGGACAACCACTAAAAATACCCAGTTTATCTTTTTCAAGCTTATCCGAATGTCCTTTCCCACCTGCCGAATGCACAGATGTGTTCTAAAAGTCTCTCAACATATGGAATATATTCTAACACAATTCCTATGTCGTGTATATAAAATTTACGGAAAAAGTTTCGACAAAATCCCCTTGTCCAAAAGCATCTGCAGGGACTTCATGATGCCGAATTTCGCATGCTGCCAGGTAAGTCCGCCCTGGAAATAAACGGCATAGGGAGGCTTGATGGGGCCGTCTGCGGAAAGCTCGATGGAGGAGCCGGATACAAAGGCGCCCGCCGCCATAATGACCTGTGCATCGTAGCCGGGCATATCCCACGGCTCCGGAGTTACATGGCTGTCGATGGGCGCTGCCGCCTGGATGCCCTGACAGAATGCAATGACGCCCTCGGGGGTGCCGAATTCCACTGCCTGGATGATGTCGTGACGGCTTTCCGTACTGTCCGGTACCACATGATACCCCAGTCTTTCATAGACATTTGCCGCAAAAATAGCTCCCTTTAAGGCGGATGCCGTTACGGTGGGGGCTAAAAACAGTCCCTGATAGAAAGCACTTAAAATGCCTAAGGAAGCGCCCACTTCTTTGCCCAGTCCCGGGGAAGTCAGACGGTATGCCGCATTTTCCACGCATTCTTTTTTTCCTGCAATGTAACCGCCGATGGGAGCCAGGCCGCCTCCCGGATTTTTAATTAAGGAACCCACCACCATGTCGGCGCCAACATCGCTGGGCTCGCATTTTTCGACAAATTCCCCGTAGCAGTTGTCCACCATGCAGATAACATCCGGCTTGATGCCCTTGATAAACGCAATCAGCTCGCCGATGCGTTTTACGGACAGGGTCGGACGGGTCTGGTAGCCCTTGGAACGCTGGATAGTCACAAGACGGGTCTTTTCGTTGATGTTTTCTTTTATTTTGTCATAATCAAAGCTGCCGTCAGGAAGCAGATCCACCTGACGGTAACTGATGCCGTACTCTTTTAAGGAGCCCTTGGAGGGACGGATGCCGATAACCTCTTCCAGCGTATCGTAGGGCTTTCCTACGGGAGAAAGCAGCTCGTCGCCGGGACGTAAGTTGCTCATAAGCGCCAGCGCCAGTGCATGGGTGCCGCAGGTAATCTGGGGACGTACCAGAGCGCTTTCCGTGTGGAATACGGAGGCGTAGACTTCTTCCAGGGTATCCCTTCCCAAATCGTTGTAACCGTAGCCGGTGGTGCCAAGTAAGCAGGCTTCGGACACCTGATGCTCCTGCATGGCTCTTAAAACCTTTAACTGGTTATATTCCGCCGTTTCGTCGATGACGGAAAATCTTTCCCGTAAGTCCTCTAAAATATCGTCCGTAAACTGACAGACCTCGGGAGAAATCCCCATTTTTTCATACATTGCTTTCAATTCCTGATTCATATTGTTTGCCTTTCGTTTTTCAGTAATTCCTTTTTTATTTGCCGGTTATTCCTTTGGCTTCCATTTCTTTTTTCATAAAGTCAAGAATTTTGTCATCGTCATAGGAAAAATCCGGTTTGTTTATCCAGATGACTTCTTTCTCCCGCTTAAACCAGGTAATCTGTCTTTTGGCAAAATGCCTGGTGTCGCGTTTAATCCGGTAAACGGCTTCCTCTAAGCTGTATTCGCCGTCAAGGTATGCTAAAATTTCCTTGTAGCCCAGTCCCTGCATGGAAACCAGTTTTCTTGTGCAACCTCTTTTTTTGAGTGCCTCTACCTCTGCTACCAGTCCTTCGGCAAGCATTTCGTCCACCCGCCTGTCTATCCGTTCATACAGCTTTTCCCGTTCATCATTTAATACAAAATAACAGGAGGCGTAGGCGCTTTCTTTCTGCCGCTCTGTTTCGTTGTGCAGGGATATTTTTTCACCGGTCTGCTCGTAAAATTCCAGTGCACGGATGACCCGCTTTATGTTGTTGGCATGAATGGCTCCCGCAGAGGCGGGGTCCACTTCACGCAATTTCCCGTGGAGGTATTCCGCCCCTTTTTCCTCTGCTTCTTTTTCGAGACGGTCGCGGATGGTTGTATCCTCCGCATTTTCCGTAAAATCAATGTCGTAGAGGACGGACTGGATATAAAAGCCGGTGCCGCCCGTTAAGATGGGAACATGTCCCCGGCCGTAGATTTCTTCCATGCATTTTTTACACATTTTCTGGAAGGTAACCACGTTGAATTCTTCTTCCGGGTCAAGCACATCAATCAGATGATGGGGAACACCCTCTGTTTCTTCGGGTTTTATTTTGGCGGAGCCGATGTCCATATAGCGGTAGACCTGCATGGAATCGGCGGAGATAATCTCTCCGTTTACCGCTTTTGCAAGCTTTATGGAAAGCCTGGTTTTGCCCACCGCCGTAGGACCGGTGAGGATAAGAAGGGGCTTTTTCATAGGACTGCCTTTCTTTTTACAAACATTCTAAACAATTCGTTTGAATTTCTTTTCGATTTCATATTTGCTCATGGAAATAATGGTGGGTCTTCCGTGGGGACAGTTGTACGGATTGTCCAGTGTCAGAAGCTCGTCAATGAGTGCTTCCATTTCCGCAAAGGAAAAGCTGTGGTTGCCCTTTACGGCGGATTTGCACGCCATGGTGGCAAGCTTCTCTTCCACTACGGTCAGGTCCTTGTGAAGAGGCCCTTCCGACATTTCATCCAGTACACTTAAAAACAGTGCCTTTTCCTCCTGCCCGTACAAATCCACGGGTACGCCGCGCAGGGCATATTCCCTGCCGCCGAAATCCTCGATTTCAAAGCCGAGTCCGGCAAACACATCCTTACAGGAAAGAAAGGTGGCTTCTTCCTTTGCGGAAAGGGTCACCACAATGGGCGGATTTAAGGTCTGGGTCACAATATCCTTTTCATGATAATGCTTCATCAGCCGTTCGTATTTTACCTTTTCGTGCGCCGCATGCTGGTCCACGATAAAAAGCTTGTCGGTGAAAGCAATCAGCCAGTAGGTATCAAAAATCTGTCCCAAAATGCGGTACCGGGGGCGGTTCTCCTTTGTGAGCATCTTCTCATCAAAGAGGTCCAACTGCTTCGGGGGTTCAGTCTTCACAGCCGGTGCTTGTTCGGCCTGTCCTGCATTTGCAGGCATTGCTGTGCCGGGTGCGGCTGGCTCCACAGGCATCTCTGTGCGCAGGGTGGGTGTGCTGTCTGCAACCCTGGCGGGTATCTGTACGAAGAAATCGTCATCTGACGAAGTATTGTCCGCCATGCCTTTCAGGGACTCTTCGGCGGCTTTCCTGATAAAGATATCCCGGCTGGGGGAACGGACCGCCTCGTAGCGCTGCTCCTCCATGACCTGAAACTGTCTGGTACGCTGCTGTTCAAACGGCTCCGGTACCTTTATTTTCTGGGTTTCCTCTTCTTTTTCTTCGGAAAGCAGGGCTTCCGGAATCATTTCTCTCTGCTGCAGCGCCGCCGCCACGGAGGAGGCCACAAAATCGTAAAGATAATTGCCGCCGGTAAAGCGCACATCCATTTTCGTGGGATGCACATTCACATCCACCATTTCCGTATCGATGGTAAAATGCAGAACGGTAAAGGGGAATTTGTGCTGCATTAAATAATTGCTGTAGCCGTCTTCCAAAGCCTTGGCAATCAGGCTGCTTTTTATGTATCTGCCGTTGATGTAATAGTTTTCAAAGTTGCGGTTGGAACGGTTCAAAATCGGCTTTCCGAGGTATCCTTCCACCTTGATGCCCTTGGTTTCCTTTTCAAAGTGAAGAAGCTGGGATGCCGTTTCCTTGCCGTAAATCCGGTAAATGACTTCTTTTAAGCTGCCGTTGCCGGAGGTGTGGAATTTCACCTGTCCGTTTACCATAAGCTTAAACGCGGTATCCGGGCGGGACAGAGCCATATGTTCCATCAAGTCGATGATATAGCCGCCCTCCGTCATGGGCTGTTTTAAGAATTTGCGCCGTACCGGTGTGTTGAAAAACAGATTTTTCACAAGCACCGTGGTACCCGTGGGGGCGCCGATCTCGGAGCATTCCTTTTCTACGGCGCCCTCGCAGACATAACGGACGCCGGTTAAATTGTCTTTCGTTTTGGTAATCAGCTCCACCTGCGCTACGGCGCAGATACTGGAAAGAGCTTCACCGCGGAAGCCTAAGCTTACTACGTGGGTCAGATCCTCCGCCGAACGGATTTTACTGGTTGCATGCCGCATGAAGGCATTGCGTATCTGGGAACTGTCGATGCCGCTGCCGTTGTCGGTGACGCGGATAAAGGTGATGCCGCCTTCTTTGATTTCCACGGTTATGGCATCCGCACACGCATCCAGGGCATTTTCCACCAGTTCCTTCACCACGCTGCTGGGGCGTTCTACGACTTCGCCGGCAGCAATTTTATCAATGGTGGCAGAATCAAGAATTTGTATTGCTGTCATGGGTTTCCTTTCTACGGCAGTTCCTTAATGGGAAGAAGTCTGCCAGCGGTTGTTCAGTTTACTCTGCAGACGGTATAAGGTGTTTAAGGCGTCAATGGGAGTCATGGTGCTTAAATCCGTTTCCTTGATTTCCTTGATGACATCCTCATCCTTTACCGTTTCAAATAAAGACATCTGCGCCATATCCACTTCGTCCAGATGCTCTGCCTTTTTTGGCTTTGCATCTCCCTTTACGTCTATGGCGATGCTCTGTACCTTTTCAGTGATATCGTTGTCGGAAAGCTGCTTTACGATTTCCTTGGCACGGTCAATGACCATGTCCGGCACACCTGCCAGTCGGGCTACCTGGATACCGTAGCTCTTGTCCGCTCCGCCCCTTACAATTTTCCGTAAAAACACAATATCATCCCCGCACTCCTTGACGGCGATGCAGTAATTGTTGACATTGCTCATTTTGCCTTCCAGCTCGGTCAGTTCGTGGTAATGGGTGGCAAATAAAGTCTTGGCGCCCAGTAACCTCCGGTTGCTGATGTGCTCGATGACCGCCCAGGCGATGGAAAGACCGTCGAAGGTGGAGGTTCCTCTGCCGATTTCGTCTAAAACAAGAAGGCTGTTGGATGTGGCATTCCGTAAAATATTGGCAACCTCATTCATTTCCACCATAAATGTGGACTGTCCGCTTGCCAGATCGTCCGAAGCACCCACACGGGTAAAAATACGGTCCACAATGCCGATATTGGCGCTCTTTGCCGGAACAAAGCTGCCAATCTGTGCCATCAGGACAATTAACGCCGTCTGCCGCATGTAGGTGGATTTACCTGCCATATTGGGCCCGGTGATGACGGAAATACAATGACTGCCGTTGTCTAAGTAGGTGTCGTTTGCAATGAACATGTCATTGTCAATCATCTGCTCCACTACCGGGTGTCTGCCGTCCTTGATGTCAATGACGCCCTTTTCGTTTAACTTCGGACGCACGTAGCCGTTTCTTTCCGCCACTAAGGAAAGGGAGGCATAGACATCCAGTTTGGCAACCGCCTTGGCTGTTTTCTGGATGCGGTCCATTTCCGCCGCAATGGCTTCCCTGATTTTACAGAATAAATCGTATTCCAGTGTGCAGAGCTTGTCCTCTGCGTTTAAGATGGTGTCTTCCAACTCCTTTAACCGGGGCGTGGTGTAACGCTCGGCATTGGCAAGGGTCTGCTTGCGCACATAGTCATCGGGAACTAAGGACGCATAGGAATTCGTGACTTCAAAATAATAGCCGAATACCTTGTTGTACTTGATTTTCAGGTTCTTGATGCCGGTGCGCTCCCTGTCTTCTTCCTCTAAATTGGCAAGCCAGGTTTTGCCGTCCTGCTTGGCATGCATCAGCCGGTCAATATCCTCGTCAAAGCCCTCTTTGATAAAACCGCCCTCTCTTATGGAAAAAGGAGGGTCCTCGCAGATGGCATTTTCGATGAGGCTGCAGATGTCCGTAAGGGGGTCGATTTCGTCCCGGATACAGGAAAGCTCCGCCTTTTCAAAGGATGCCATGACCGTCTTGATGGGCGGCAGCATCTGTAAGGAATTGCGGAAAGCAATCATATCCCTGGGATTGGCAGTCTTAAAGCTGATACGGCCGAGCAGTCGCTCCAAATCGTAAATGGGATTTAAGTACTCCCGGATTTCATCCCGGGTAATGGGGTCCTTGTTTAATTCGGAAATGGCGTCCAGTCTGTCCTCAATGGCTCTTTTCTCGATGAGGGGCTGTTCCACGAAATTACGGAGCATTCTGCCGCCCATGGCGGTTTTCGTCTTGTCAAGCACCCATAAAAGGGAGCCTCTCTTCTGCTTTTCCCGCAGGGTTTCCACCAGCTCTAAGTTACGTCTGGTCGAGCTGTCAAGCAGCATGAATTTGCTGGTTAAATACGGAGTGATGTGACGGATATGCTCCAAGGAGGTCTTCTGGGTATCGTAAAGGTAGGTAAGAAGCGCTCCCGCCGCAATAAAACCGATGGGGAAATCATCAATGCCGAGACCGATGAGCGTATTCACATGGAAATGCTTCATCAGGCACTTCCTTGCATTGTCATCGTCAAAGTAATGGGCTTCCAGAGCGGATAAGCTGATGCCCAGCCTTCCCCTCAAATCCTCGATATCCATGCCGCTTACTAAAAAGGCATCATTGCAGATGATTTCCTTCGGCTGGTATTTGATGATTTCATCCATGAGCTTGCGCAAATCGTCCACTTCCGTCACATAGTAGTCGCCGGTGGTGACATCCGCCACGGAAACACCGATTTTCGTCGGCATATAGGTCACGCACATCAGGTAATTGTTTCGGTTTTCTTCGAGCGCATTGGCGTCAATATTGGTGCCGGGGGTAACGATACGGACAACCTCTCTTTTTACCAGCCCTTTGGCAAGCTTCGGGTCCTCCACCTGTTCACAGATGGCTACCTTGTAACCCTTGCTGACCAGTTTGTTCAAATAGCCTTCCACCGCATGATAGGGCACGCCACACATGGGCGCCCGTTCTTCCTGTCCGCAGTCCTTTCCGGTAAGGGTAATCTCTAATTCCCTTGAAGCCGTCAGGGCATCTTCAAAAAACATTTCGTAGAAATCTCCCAGTCTGTAAAAAAGAATACAATCTGGATATTCCTTTTTGGTTTCCAAGTATTTCTGCATCATGGGTGTAAATTCAGCCACTTTTGTATACTCCTGTTCGTCAAAAATGCGGATGTGCCATATATGCACACCCGCTCATATTATACTACAAAATATAGTTATTGTAAATCTTGTGCCCGCTTCATGGCATCATTTATATGCGCACAGAAATTGTCTGCGCCCACTTCCTCATAGAAGCCCGCTTTATGCATAATGGACATCGGCTGGCTGTTTACGTGGGAGAAAATAAGGGTTACCTTCTTCTTCTGACATTCTTTATACAGTCTCTCAAAATTCCGCATGGCGGTGGAGTCAATGGCATTTACGCTTCGCATACGAAGAATGAGGCATTTTGCATTGTCCTGCACGGCAATCTTTAAGAGCTTGTCTGCGGCACCGAAGAACATGGGACCGGTAATTTCATATACCACGGTATTTTTCGGCACGTTCATCATGGTTCCTTCCGGGTCATCCTCCGGCTCCACGTACTTCCAGCCGGAAACCTCGGTCACATCGCTCATGCGCTTCATGAACAGGATACAGGTTAAGATAAGACCTACTTCAATGGCAACCACCAGGTCAAATACCACGGTCAGCGCAAAGGTTAAGACCAGTACTAAAATATCGCTTTTGGGTGCGGTTTTGCAAAGGTTTACAAACTCTCTCCAACCGCACATATTGTAAGCTACCATGAAAAGAATTGCGGCAATGGCGGGCATGGGAATGAGAGCTGCATACGGCATCAGTACCACTAAAATAAGCAGTAAGGTAACGGAATGCACCATACCGGCAATGGGGGTTCTTCCGCCGTTTTTGATATTGGCTGCGGTTCTGGCAATGGCTCCTGTAGCGGGAATACCTCCGAACAGCGCGGATGCAATGTTGCCGGCGCCCTGTGCTACAAGCTCCATATTGGAACGGTGTCTGGAGTTTACCATGGAGTCTGCCACCACACAGGAAAGCAGGGACTCAATACCCGCTAAAATAGCAATGGTAAAGGCATCCGGTACCAGGGATTCAATGGTTTTCAAATCCGCATGCGGCAGGGAAAATGCCGGAAGCTTGGCGGAAATGGTATACAAATCGCCGATGGTATTGACCGGCAGGTTCATAAGGGCTACCAGTGCACTGCTTACTAAAACGGCAATTAAGGATGCGGGGATTTTATTTAAGAATCCGGGCAGATACGGCCAGGCAATGAGAATGACCATACACAGGGCTCCCACGCCGAGCGCCCACCAGTTGATGGTGGAGATAAAGCGGAAGTCTGCGGAAAGCTTGTCCATGGTGTCGATAAGCGGTTCTTCCGTCACAATGGTAAGACCTAAGAAATCCTTTATCTGGCCGATAAAAATCGTCACGGCAATACCGGCGGTAAAACCGGTGGTAATGGTATAGGGAATAAACTTAATCAGGGAACCGAAATGAAACAGTCCCATTAAAATCAGGATAATGCCCGCCATAACGGTGGCAATGATCAGGCCGTCCATGCCGGCTCTTGCCACTATCCCCGCCACGATGGTGGCAAAGGCTGCGGTCGGTCCTGCTATCTGCACACGGCTGCCGCCCAGAAAGGAAATCACAAAGCCCGCTACAATGGCGGTGTAAATACCTTTTTCCGGGGTGACGCCGCTCGCCAGTGCCAGGGCAATGGATAAGGGCAGCGCAATGATTGCCACGATGATACCTGCCACCACGTCTTTTACGAACTGCTCTTTGGTGTAGGTTTTCATGACAGAAAACAACTTCGGTTTCAATTTTTCTTTTTCCATAATTTTTTCGGGGAAATCTCCCCACTCCTCATAAGTTTCTTTTATTAAACAAGCTCGCCGAGATAATAAAATCCCTGACAGGAGCTTAGTTTCACATTGACAATCTTACCGATTAAAGACGTGTCTCCTTTGAAATGCACAATGGTGTTATTGGAAAGTCTGCCGGTCAAAAGACTTGCATCCTGCTCGTTCTGCTCTTCCACCAGCGCTTCCATTACCATGCCTTCGTAACGTTTTACCCGATCTCTGGCGGTTTCCTGCACTACCTTTAAGAGCTTGTTGAAGCCTTCTTTTACGATTTCCTCCGGTACCTGTTCCATGGCTGCCGCGGGCGTACCGCTTCGCTTGGAATAAATAAACGTAAAGGCATTGTCGTACTGGATTTCCTTTACCACTTCAATGGTTTCTTCCACATCCGCAAGGGTTTCGCCGGGGAAGCCCACGATTAAGTCGGTGGTAATCGCCATATCGGGGATTTCTTCCCGGATATGCTTTGCCAGGGCTATGTACTGCTCCTTGGTATAAACACGGTTCATGGCTTTTAATATCTTGTTGGAGCCTGCCTGCAGGGGAAGGTGCAGATGACGACAGATTTTTTTGCTGTGCTTCATCACCTGAATTAAATCCTCGGACAAATCCTTGGGATGGGATGTCATAAAGCGGATACGCTGTAAGCCTTCGATTTTTTCCACTTCCTGTAAAAGTTCCGCAAAGGTAATGGGCTCCTCTAAATTTTTACCGTAGGAGTTTACATTCTGGCCGAGCAGCATGATTTCCACCACGCCGTCCGCTACCAGTCCTTCGATTTCCCGGATAATATCCTTGGGATTGCGGCTTCTCTCCCGTCCTCTTACATAGGGAACGATACAGTAGCTGCAGAAATTGTTACAGCCGAACATGATGTTGATACCGGATTTGAAGGGGTATTTCCGCTCCACGGGAAGGTCTTCCACGATTTTGTCCGTGTCCTTCCAGATATCAATGAGCATGCCCTTGCTTTCAAAGGATGCGGTCAGAAGTTCCGCAAATTTATAAATGTTGTGGGTACCGAAAATCAGGTCCACAAAACGGTAGCTTTCTCTTATCTTTTCGATGACGCCGGGCTCCTGCATCATACAGCCGCAGAGAGCAATTTTCATGTGGGGATTTTTCTTCTTAAAGCCCTTCACTTCGCCCAGTCTGCCGTAAACACGCTGGTTGGCATTGTCTCTTACGGTACAGGTGTTGAAAATGACGAAATCCGCATCCTCTTCTTCCTTCTTTTCAAAGCCAACAAACTCTAAAATACCCTCTAATTTTTCGGAGTCCCTGGCATTCATCTGGCATCCGAAGGTAGTAACGTGGAAGGTGGGCATCCTCTGTAAGGTTTCTTTTAAGTGTTCCGTATACTGACGTGCTTTGCCCATGAAATAATACTGGCGTAAGGGTTCTTCGGTGGGCGCAGGAGCTGTTAAATCCAGGCTTTCTATCTGCGCTTCGATTTCTCTGTTCATATCTGTTAATCCTTTCTTTTCTCTGTAGACCGGTGCTTACGCATACTTTTGCAGCAAAGCAATCAGAAATTCCGTGATTTTTTCCATGGACTGCACGCAGGCATACTCGTATCTGCCGTGGAAGTTATGGCTGCCCGTCCCGAGGTTTGGACAGGGAAGCCCCATGAAGGAAAGTCTGGCGCCGTCGGTACCGCCGCGGATGGGCTGGATAATGGGGGTAATGCCCATTTCTTCCATGGTTTCTCTGGCATTGTCAATCAGATGCATATGCTCTTCCATGACTTCCCGCATATTGTAATAGGAGTCCTTTAAGGAAATGGTTACGGTTCCTTCACCGTATTTTTCATTCAAAAACTCTCCTGCTTTTACAAACAGTTCTTTTTTTCCGGCAAATTTATTTTTATCATGGTCGCGGATAATGTAGTCCGCCGTGGTTTCATCCACATTGCCTTCGATGGCATCTAAGTGGAAAAAGCCTTCATAGCCCTCCGTATACATGGGATTCTGTTCTGCCGGAAGCAGGGACTGGAATTCCTGGGCAATCAGAATGGCATTTTTCATCTTGTTTTTGGCATCACCGGGATGTACGCTTCTGCCGTGGAAGGTCACCTTGGCGCCGGCCGCATTGAAGTTTTCGTATTCTAATTCGCCGATGCGTCCGCCGTCCACCGTATAGGCAAAATCGGCACCAAAAAGGGCAACGTCAAAGAAATCGGGACCGGCGCCCACTTCTTCATCCGGGGTAAAGCCGATTTTAATGGTGCCGTGGGGAACTTCAGGATGGGAAAGCAGATACTCCGCCATTGCCATAATTTCCGCTACCCCCGCTTTGTCGTCTGCACCAAGTAAGGTTTTACCGTCCGTTACAATTAAATCCTCACCCTTATATAGAAGCAGGCTGGGGAAATCCTTAGGAGAAAGCACAATACCGTCTTCCCCGGAAAGCACAATGTCTGAGCCGTCATACTGCTCTACTATACGGGGATTTACATTAGTGTCCGTCACCGCCGGAGACGTGTCCATATGGGCGATAAATCCAAGCACCTTATCAGAGTCAGTGTTGCCGGGAACCGTAGCGTACACATAGCAGTGCTCCTTGTCGTAAATCACGTCGGAGGCACCCATCGCCTTTAATTCCTCATACAAAAGCTTCGCTAAATCGTGCTGTTTTGCCGTACTGGGATGTAAATCGTTTTCCGCAGACTGGGTATCAATTTTTACATATCTTAAAAAGTTGTCAATAACCTTACTCATACTTTTTCCTTCCGGACCTTTTTTCTTTTTAGCCACGGATTTGCCCGTTTCCGTGAATCTGGTATTTGTAGGAAGTCAGTTCCTTTAAGCCCATGGGGCCTCTGGCGTGCAGCTTCTGGGTGCTGATACCGATTTCCGCACCGAAGCCGAATTCAAAGCCGTCCGTAAACCGGGTGGAGGCATTTACATAAACACAGGCGGCATCAATTTCCTTTAAGAATTTCTCCGCCGTAAGTTCATTTTTCGTAATGATGGCTTCGGAATGCTTGGTGTTGTATTTGTTGATGTGGGCAATGGCTTCGTCCACATCTGTAACGGTTTTCATGGAAATAATGTAGTCCAAATATTCGCTGGCGTAATCCTTTTCCGTTGCGGGCAGACAGTCGGAAAGCACTTCCCGCACCGCTTCGTCACCGCGCATTTCCACATGATGGGTCCGCAGTCCTTCCGCTAACACCGGCAGGAACGCATCCTTGATGTCCTTGTGAATAACCAGGGATTCGCAGGCGTTGCAGACACCGATTCTCTGGGTTTTGGCATTGATGATGATATTAACCGCCATATTTAAATCCGCTTCCCTGTCCACATAAATGTGGCAGTTGCCGGTACCGGTTTCAATGACAGGAATGGTGCTGTTTTCCACCACACTGCGGATTAAGCCCGCACCACCTCTGGGAATAAGCACATCCACATATTCCTTCATCTTCATAAAGGCTTTGGTGATTTCCCTGTCGCCGCTGTCGATAAGCTGCAGGGCATCCGCACAAATACCACTCTCCTGCAGGGCATTCCTGAGCACGACGGTAATTGCCTTGTTAGATAAAAGCGCATCACTGCCACCCTTTAAGATAACCGCGTTTCCCGCTTTGAAGCATAAGCCGAAGGCATCCGCCGTCACGTTGGGGCGGGATTCGTAAATAATGCCGATAACGCCTAAAGGAACCCGCACTTTGCTGATTTTAAGACCGTTGGGACGGGTAAAGGTATCCATGATTTCCCCGATGGGGTCTTCGAGCGCCGCAATCTGGCGGAGTCCCTCTGCCATGGCGGCAATTCTTGTTTCTGTCAGGGCAAGGCGGTCTAAGAGTCCCTCATGCATGCCTTTTTCTTTTCCTGCCTTTATATCTTTTTCGTTGGCGGAAAGAATTTCTTCCGTATGGGAAAGCAAAGCCTCCGATGCATGCAGCAGCGCCTTGTTTTTTTCGGTTGCCGTTAATTTCTGCAGAGTGTACTTAGCATTTAGAGCATGCGCGCCCATTTCCTTCAACATAATCTCATCCATCCCTATTCCCGTCCTTTCTGTATCACAGGCAGATAACCTGCTTGGGTTTTATGTCATTTGGTTCTTCTTCAATATCGTTTACCATCTGGCAGTCAAAGCCTATGGCAATGGTATGCAGAGCCTCTTTCTCCTGTAAGTATCTGTCGTAAAAGCCTTTTCCGTAGCCGATGCGACTGCGTTTCCGGTCATATGCCAGTCCCGGCATAATCATCAGGGTGCTCTTTGCCGTTTCTTCGGTATAAATAAAAGGATTTTCCGCAGGCGGCTCCAAAATGCCGCCGTAGCCCTTTGTAAGAGGTGTTTCCCGGGTAATCCGGTAAAACTCCATGGTTCCGTTTTCCGGGGAAAGTACCTTCGGCAGATACACTCTTTTTCCATGCTGCAGGGCGTCCTTTATAATTTCTTCCGTGGATACTTCACTGCCGCAGCTTTTATAGACAAGAATATCAGTGGCAGAATAATACCACTGATGTCCTAAAATTCTGTCTGTAATTAAAACCTCTGAGCGGAAACGCCGGTCAAAGGGAAGCGCTTTTCGCTTCTTTAACATTTCGGTTCGTAATGTTTCTTTCGCATTCATACTGTCAGTTTCCGTTTTTGCCGGCATCAAACTTTTTGCCCAGATTTTCCACGGAGCCGTCCTTGTTTACAATGTCGATGTTGTCGAGCTGGGAACGCAGATTTTTCTTGACACTGTCAATGTATTCCCGGCGCAGCTTTACCTGCTCCTCTTTTTCCGCATCCGTCAGTCCCTCCTTCTGGGACTTGTGGTACAGCTCGTTAATTCTTGCAATTTTTTCTTCTATATTACTCATAACCTGTCTCTCTTTCCGGTAATTTACATAACTCTCTCCGGGTTTGTGCTCTCCGGTATTTGCATACCGAAGCCTTAATCGTGCTTATGTAACTGATCCACGAAGGTAGGTAAATCAAAGGTTTCATCCTTGTGCGCCACAAACAGCGTACCTTCCTTTTCCCCGTTGATGATTCGGTGCAGGATACCGATATCCTTACTGTTGGCAATGACCATGTCCGCACCTACGTTGGTAGCAATCTTGGCTGCCGTCATTTTGGTGTTCATGCCACCGGTGCCTACATTGCTGCCGGTGCTTTCTTTGCCCATGCTCATGTAGGTATCGTTTAACTCTTCCACCGTGTCAATAAAGGTAGCATTAGGATTTTTACGCGGGTCATCCGTATAAAGCCCATCGATATCCGATAATAAGATCAGAAGATCCGCCTCCACCAGTGCGGAAACAATGGCGGACAGGGTATCGTTGTCCCCTATCAGGGTGTCGTTGTCCTTGTCGAAATTTAATTCATAGGTGGCAATCGTATCGTTTTCGTTGACGATGGGGATAATGCCCATTTTTAAAAGCTCCATGAACGTGTTGTGGGCGTTGAAACGGTTCATATTGTCCACGATGGTATTTTTTGTCATCAGAATCTGGGCTACTATCTGGTTGTATTCCGCAAAAATCTTCTGATAGGTCATCATGAGTCTTGCCTGTCCCACTGCCGCGCATGCCTGCTTGAACGCAAGCGGTGTCTCGGCCTTTTCTCCGCTGCTAAAGGGCTGCACCGCCTTTTTTCCCACCGCAATGGCACCGCTGGTAACTAAAACCACATCCTTGCCCCGGTTGCGGATATCACAAAGCTCTCTGACAAGCTTTTCAAGCTTCGTGTAATCGAGGTCCCCGGTCTCCTTGTGCTGCAGGGAGGAAGAACCGATTTTTACCACGATTCTCTTTTTATCTTTCATAAGTTCTCTGTAGTCCATTTCTGTAATGCCTCTGTCTTTCCATAACTTGTAAAACCTGTTTTTATTTTCTGTTTTACATGCAAACCTATTCTACTTTATATTTTTTTATCCGTCAACGTACATTTTCCCCTTGTGACAGACTCTTAACAACCGCTTCCGCCGTTTTGATGCCGTCCATGGCTGCGGAGGTTATGCCGCCCGCAAAACCGGCGCCCTCGCCGCAGGGGAACAGCCCCTTTACGGATGCCTCTAAGGACTCGTCATCTCTTAAAATCCTCACAGGCGAGGAGGTACGGCTTTCCACACCGGAAAACAATGTGTCGCCCCGGTCAAAGCCTTTTATTTTACGTCCGAATTTTTCCATGCCGGAAACAATGTCTTTTGTTAAAAAGGAAGGAAAAATGCCCGTCAGATCCGCCCAGTTGTATTCGCCCTTCATGGCAGGCAGGAAGGTCATGCCGTCTTTAGGATCCGATTCCTTTCCTTCCGTTCTTTTCCGGAAGCTTTCATAAGTCTGCACCGGAATTTCTCCCTGACAGAGCTCATACGCTCTTTTTTCCAGTTCTCTCTGGAAAGCCACGCCGGATAACGGCGATAAATCCCCGTAGTCCTCCGGGTTTATGGTAACAATGATGGCGCTGTTGGCATTTTTACCGCCTCTGTCGCTGTAGCTCATGCCGTTGACGCAGAGATGTCCCGGCTCCGAGGAAGCGTTTACCACATAGCCGCCGGGACACATGCAGAAGGAATACACGCCCTTACCGTCCTCTGCTTTTTCCGCCACCTTGTAAGTGGCAGCCGGAAGTTCGTAGGGACAGTTTTCCCCGTACTGGCTGTCATTTATCATCTGCTGGGAATGCTCGGCACGGACGCCCACCGCAAAGGGCTTGGCTTCCATGGGCACGCTCTTTTTTAGAAGCATGGCAAACGTATCCCTGGCGCTGTGTCCGGGAGCCAGTATCACGGTTTTCGCAGGCAGTACTTCATCCCCGTTTATTTTCACCCCGGCAACGGCTCCGTTTTCCGTAAGGATATCCGTTACACAGCTTTCAAACCGTACTTCGCCGCCCAGACGGATGATTTCCTGCCGCATATTTTTATCCACATCCCGCAGGATATCCGTGCCGATGTGGGGCTTGTTTTCATAAAGAATGGCTTCCGGTGCACCGAATTTCACAAACAGGCGGAGCACCTCTTTGTTTCTGCCGTATTTATCTTTGACCAGTGTATTTAATTTGCCGTCGGAAAACGTACCCGCACCGCCTTCTCCGAACTGCACGTTGGAATCAGGTTTTAAGAAACCGGTCTTCCAGAATTCTTCTACGTCCGCCTGTCTGTTATCCACATCCCTGCCGCGTTCCAGCACCACCGGTTTAAGACCGCCACACGCCAGAAAATAGGCACTGAAAAGTCCCGCAGGTCCCATACCGATGACCACCGGACGCTTTGTTCCTTCCGGGATAGATACCTCCGGAAAGTGATACCTCTCCGGTTCTGCAAAGCTTACCTGCTTGTCACGGCAGTTTTTCAAAATCTGTTTTTCTCCGTTTACCTGCACCAGGACCGTGTAGATAAAGTAAAGCTCCGGCTTTTTCCTGGCATCTATGGATTTTTTTTCAATGCTTAGCTTCTCTATTTTTTCTTCCGGCACCCGCAGGATTTTCGCAGCCTTTTTCTTCAAAAGAGAGGTCGGCTGGTCGGGTGTTAATTTTAACTGTTGTATCCGTATCATGAATAATCTTCTTTCCCCTTCCATGAAATTTTTCACAGAAGTCTTTTTACTTATACGTTTCGGCTGCCTGTTTACCCGCCGTATAGCCGGATGCCCACGCCCAGTGCAGGTTGTAGCCGCCGCATTTGCCGTCAATATCGAGGATTTCTCCGGCAAGATACAATCCCGGCACCTTCTTTGAGGCAAGCTGTGCGTTTACTTCCGAAAAAGGCACGCCGCCGGCGCTGACCTGCGCCTGGTCAAAGCTGTTGGTGCCGGTTATGGTAATAACAAATTTCTTGCAGTATGTATAAAACTGTGCTTTCTTTTCCGGTGTTACTTTTTTCAGGGGCGTATCGGGCGCAATGCCGGAGAGCTTTAAGAAAAGCTGCGTTACCTTTTTATTTAAGAGCCCGGTAAAGAATTCTTCCGCCGTCATGGCATCGCTTCCGTTTTTCTCCCTTGCCCGCATGGTCTGTGCAAAGGTCTCCCCGCTCATACGGGGAAACAAATCTATGTAGGCCTCTGTTTTTTTACCGGCTGCCACGGCGTAGGAGGCAAGTCTGCTCAACTGGAAGGTCACGATACCGGAAATGCCGTAATCGGTAAACTGCATCTCTCCGCTTTCTTCTCCTGCTTTTTTGCCGCTTATAAGAAGAGTCAGACGGCATTCCGCACGCACACCGGAAATGGATTTCAAAAAGGTTTCCTTTGCCTTAAGCTGCACCAGTGCGGGGACCACCGGCACTACGGTATGTCCCAGTGAGGAAAGCAGGGAAAGGCCGTTGCCGTCGGAACCGGTTTTCGGCGCCGCCTTGCCGCCGCTGCAGACAATAACCCGGTCAAATCTTTCCTTTGCGGTGCCGTTTTCGGTCTTACTTAAAACCGTAAGCATTCCGTTTTTCTCATAGATGCCGCTTACCAAATGCTCCGTTACGGTGCGGATTTGCTTTTTCTTTAAGAGGATACGGAAAATATCCAGCACAGTGGATGCCTGTTCCGAATACGGATAAAGATACCCGTTTTTCTCCCGGCTTAACATGCCCGCCCTTTCAAAAAAGCGGACGGCATCTTCCGGGGTAAAATCCTTAAGGATTTTGGCAGGGATGCTTAAATCAGTGCCGTA
>FR880832.1:0-13445 GCA_000434615.1 Clostridium sp. CAG:510 | reverse complement strand
GCAGGAATGCTTAAATCAGTGCCGTAATACTGCTCCATGGACATTTGCCGGTTGGAAAAATTGCATTTGCCGTTGCCGGTTGCCAGTATCTTTTTTCCCACTCTGTCATTTCTTTCATATACAGTGACATCCGCTCCGGCATCTGCCGCCGTGACGGCAGCCATCAGCCCGGAAGCGCCGCCTCCGATAACCGCTATTTTCATTTTTTCTACCTCTTTTTCATAACCTGCCGCTTTTAGCTGCTGTAGGTTTCGAGGAAACGGTACAGGGCTTCTTCGTTTTCCACATACATGCCGATGATGAGCTCACGCTGTAGTTCCTCCGGCAGCCTGTCCGCCTCAATTTCCGTATACTGGTAAACTGTTTCCCTGTCATCGCACAAAACCACGATTTTTCCGTCCGACAAATTCAGGTAAAAGCTTTTGGTGGGCTCCACATACACATAGTCCATGCGGATGACCACCCGTTCCCCGGAAAAGGAAAGCACCTCCAGACCGGTAAAACCTCTCTCCAACTCCGATAACGGCGGAGAAGCCTCGTAGCGCTCCATGGCTGCCACAAACTCTTCCCGGTTCATGCCAAGATATGCCTGAGGAACCTTTCCTACACTTTCCACCGTGGTTTCTCTTTTTTTGTCGTGTTCTTCCAGCACGTAGTCCGTATCCGCGGATAAAGTGTCCTCGTCGGCGCCGTTTACCGGCACCTCATTTCCCGAAAGGACGATTTCCTGCCTCTCAGCAGACAGCGTTTCCTGCACGGACATTTTTTCCCTGCCGGCATTTTTCTCCTGCACCCGGCAGATAACTGCCACACCGGAAAAGAATCCCAAAATCATAATTAAAAGGGTATACGTCAAAAATAAACTGATACTTTTTATATGTTTCATCACTTTCACTCCATATATACAAGTATCAGCTTATTTAAGCCGTTTATTCATTTAGGAAAGAAGATTTGTGCGGTTTGCCACCTTTCCGATTATTTTACCCAAGGGGAAACACACAAGGTCTTTCTTCCGGATACAACGTAAAAACAACAGTAAAAACACATACAGTAAAAAGCCCACAATCAGGGAAATCAGCAAAGCCAAAAATCCTACGGACAAGGAAGTCATTGCTTTTGTCAGGGCGAACAGCGCACCTGCCGTTAAGCCTGCGGAAATCAGGGGCATCAGCACCATCCGTACCCATTCTATGCGGATGACCATGTACCGGTGTACCAGAAGCGCCGTGGAAAGCGCTAAAACTACGGAAAATACCAGTGTACCGACTACCAGCGCCATAACATTTCCGTTCATGCTCTTTAAGCAGACTGAGACGGTCAGCACAAATCCGGCAAAGGCGCCGAGTGTGCAGAGCAATGCCATCTTCTGTCTGCCGGTATCCCTGAGGATATACAGGAAAAAGATGCCGGATGCCAAAAACAGGGGAAGCAGACACCCCGCCCGTAACATCAACACCAGTAATGTATGCTCTCCTTTACCGAAGAACGTTTCTGCCAGACAGCCGGGAATTACCGCATTGTAAGCCGTAAAGAAAAAGCCGGACAAAAACAGGGTCAGCACGGACACCGAGCCGAGCTGCTGCATATTGCGCTTCTCTTCTTTGCGGTAAGCCTGTACCCATTCTAAGCGTGCCGGAACAGTAAGCATCAACAGAATAAGGGTTTCCATTCCCATAAGCACCAGAAAGTTGCCGTAATAAATACCAAAATCAGAAAATTCCGTATAGGCAGACGACTCCGCTGCTGAAACAGCGGGAATGCTTCTGCTCACACGGTAAAAAAGAAGAAGTCCCGTAAATGCAAAGCCGCTTAAAAGCATCCGCGTCAGGGCTCCCGTCCATTCAATCTTGACGGCATTCACAAGAATATCCCTGCCGTCCTCGGACAGGCGCAAACCCTCTTTGCTCCGTTTGTTTCTCTTAAGAAAAAGAAGATACAGAAGAACCAGGAACAAAAGCATCAGTCCGTACATGAGCAGGTAGCCTCTTACCGCACCCATGCTGCCGTAATTGCCGGCAAGGCTGTCATTCTGCAAAAGCTTTCCCACCTTCTCACCGTAAGTGTATTCCTTACGGGCAAACAACAAGATAAAGGGAATACCTAAAATCTGCAGAAGCACACCGGATAACAGCTTGGGCATTCCGGTACCCATTCCCTGGAAGTAACCGTAAAATACCTGCACAAAAGAAGAAAGCAGAAAAACAATGGCAAAGCTGCGCATGGCAAGGTAGGTGTACTCACCTAAGAAACCTCTGTGATTTTCCATAATTTTAGACAGAATGTAGAAGAAAAGACTTCCTAAAACACCGATGACCGCTGCATAAACGAACATGGTTTTCCAGACTTTTCCGGCATTTTTGAACTGCTCCTTCGTCATCCGGGAACGTATCATCCGGAACAGATACTCCGGCAGCCAGCATAAAAACAGACTGCTTATAACGGCAAACAGTTCATAGGTAAAGGAAAAATCCGCGATGCCGTCCTTCTTTATCACATTGCTTAAAAGACCGATGGTAAATAATCCAATCAGGGAAATACATAAATCCCATCTTTTTCTTCTGATCTCACTTTTTATCATGCCGTTCTTACCTTTCTTCTCTGGTGATATGTAAGCCCGCCAGTACTTCCTCCTGCTTGGCTTCCATAACTTTGGCTTCTTCCGGCTCCATATGGTCATAACCGCATAAATGCAGCATGCTGTGTGCAATTAAAAAGGCAAATTCCCTGAGTTCGGAGTGTCCGTAGCTTTCCGCCTGCTCTTTTACTTTGTCCGCCGAAAGAATAATATCGCCCAAAAGCAGCTCTCCGCTTTCCGGGTCAAAGTAATCCGCCTCGTGCTCCTCTAAGTGGGAAAAATCCGCCGGAGTTTCAAAATCCAGATTGGGGAAAGAAAGCACATCCGTAGCACGGTCAATCTGACGATAGGAGGCATTGTAGGTACGGATGCCTTCGTTGTCCGTAATGAGAAGATTTACCTGCGCCTCATAGGGACATCCCTCCTGCAGAAGCACCGCATCCGCTACTTTATCAAGGATTTCTTTTTCCGCAAACGGAAATGTAATCTCTGTTTCATTTTCAACGTAGGAAGTCATAATATAATTTTTCCTCCTTAAAGATTTTTTTCATCCGGTTCCATTCCGCAAAGGTCAGCTCGCTGTTCTTTAAGCTGCCGGACTCCCATTTTTTCTGAAAGACCGTTTCGATAACGGCCGCATAGTCTGTTTTCGTGTCCTGCTTTTTTTCAAACAGATACAGGATGGAGCTGATTACCGCATCCGCCATGTAAACCACTGCCGCTTCCTTGTGGCGGATACCGGTATTTTTACCGGTAAGTTCCCGCAGGAGCTGTCTTGCATACGGCGGAAATCCGTAGGATACAAACGCATCCTCCAAATCCTTTTCCGGCTCCTTATATAAAATTCCGGCATTTGCATAATACGCGGCAGTCTTTGCCGCATCAGCATCCAGGGAAAGCGCCTGGGCAATCCGTTCCGAGAAATATGCCGCGTGCACTGCCCTGTAATACACATTTTTATCTTTTTCTTTGATATTTACCAGCAGTTCAAACTCCTGGTCGTTGATTTCCAGATACTTTATCCGGTATTTGAAAATCTCCATACCGGAATACACCTTGAGTAAAATCAGAAGAAGGATGAGGCTGATAATCACGTTCAATGCCGGAATTAAAAACAGCTCCCACTTTAAGGTTTCATTGGCAAAAAGCACTACACAGGCGGTTTCCGCCGCAAATAAAAAGCTCAAGGAAACAAAAAGCGGCAGGACAATCCTGTATTTTTCGTCCAGACGGGAAAACAGACAGGCTCCTAACAATCCGGTGAGCGCATATAAAGCAAAGACACCAACATCCGCGCCCGAAAGCAGTACGGAAAATGTAAGAAAGCTTATCCCCCCGCAGATGCCGGGCAGAAAGCCGCAAAACAGGGACATCATCACAAATACCACTAAAAACGGCCAGCCCGCAGGCGGCAGAAACGCACAGCATAGCGAAACCGCAAGGCAGATGCCGTAGCTTATGGCAAAACAGCATGTCTGCGCAGGAGGTGTATTTTTTTCGGGAAGCCTGTCCTTTTCCGAAAGAAAAAGGAAACAGGTTAAGAACGCTCCGGTGCCCGCCAAAATGGCATTCCTCAAAAGCTCTGCCCCACCGGCGTGCTTAAAAAAGCCTCCCGCCGTAACAAGAAGCACGGTTATTACAACCAGTATGCTGTTTACAAGATAAACCGGTTCCTTCTTTTTATTTTCTGCGTCCATCCCTTGAAATCCTGTACTTTACTCTTTCCTGCCGTTTTTCCGTATGGCTTTCGTAATCCTCGTAAGCCTTGACAATCTTCTGTACCAGAGGATGTCTTACCACGTCCTTGCTGGTCAGATTGCAGAAAGCAATATCGTCTATGTTTTTCAGCACCTTCTGTGCCACATCCAGTCCCGATTTGGCATCCCTCGGCAGATCCTTCTGGGAAGAGTCGCCGGTCACAATGACCTTGGAACCGAAGCCGATTCGGGTTAAAAACATTTTCATCTGCGCCGGTGTGGTGTTCTGGGCTTCGTCTAAAATAATGTAGGCATTGTCCAGGGTACGTCCTCTCATATAAGCAAGGGGCGCCACTTCTATCAGTCCCTTTTCCATGTTTTTGGCAAAGGTTTCCGCTCCCATAATCTGATACAGGGCATCATAAAGAGGACGCAGGTACGGATCCACCTTGCTCTGTAAGTCGCCCGGCAGGAATCCTAACTTCTCTCCCGCTTCAATGGCGGGTCTTGTCAGGATTATCCGGCTTACTTCGTCCCTTTTAAAAGCGGTAATCGCCATCGCCATGGCAAGGTAGGTCTTGCCGGTACCTGCGGGGCCTAAGCCGAACACTATCATATTTTTCCGGATGGCATCCACATATGCCTTCTGTCCTAAGGTCTTGGGCTTAATGGGTTTGCCGTTAATGGTGTGGCAAATCAAATCCTTGTCGATTTCTCCCAGTGCTTCCGTCTGTTCTTCTTCGGAAAGGGCAAGGGCATAATCCACTTTCTGCTCCTCAATGTCGCCGCCGAGAGAGGAGGCTTTTTGAAGCTCCGTCAAAATGTCCACGCATCTTTTGACCTTGCTTTCCTCTCCTGTGATACGGAGCTCTCCGTTCCTATCGGAAACCACAACGGAAAGGTCTTTTTCCAGCTTCTGGATATATCTGTCATTTTCCCCGAAAATTTTCTGCATATGGGCTGCAGGAATTTCACAGGTATAGGTTATTTCACTCATGTTACCATTCCTCTGAAAAAGCTTGCCGTAAGGTAAGCTTTACTTATTACACTACAAACTTTAGTATACGGAAGTTTTCTTATTTTTTCAATAACTACCTTTCAATTTGCACGCCGATTTTTTCTTCCACCGTCAGTTCTCCGGTCAAAATCCAGTTTCCGTCCCCACTGTCCATTTTGACCTGTTTTTCAAGCACGGTAATTCCCTTTTCGGAAAGCCCCTGCAAAATCCGCTTGTATCTTTCGGAAAGCAGTCTTTTGGCTTCTTTCAAAGTATACATGCTTTCCGTAGGCAGGTACTCCCGGTACACCTTTTTCCCGAAGGAAACCGGCAGGCAAAAGCCCTTTATAATGCTCACATCCTTTGTTTCTTCCACCATAGTGTAATAGGGAAAGCCACCTTCTTTTCCAAGCAGGATTTCCTTTCCGAAGAAACGGAATACATATTTTTTCTTTTCTCTGCCTGTGTATACCTTTTTCTCCCGGACAAAGCTCAAGGTTTCGTAAATGTTTTCTTTCCTGCTGATAACAATGTCTGCATCCGCGTAGGTTTCCCGGTATTTCCGTATGGTTTCGTCATCATTGTATACAGGCACTTCCCCCGACACTAAAAGGGTACCCACATCCACCCGGTCACCTATTTTAACCATAGGTACGCCGCTGCGAACCACCATGGACACAATCGTGCCTTCTTTTTCCGCATACAGGTCCGCAAAGCCCTCTTCCCTGGCGCTCTGTGATGCCCCGTCCGCTTCCTTTATGGATATGGCAAGCTCCGTACCGGAAAATTTAGCGGAAATCCACGTGATTTCCGGGAAGGTTTTGCGGGCCTCCTTTTCTAAGGACTCTATGTCCACATTCTTCTTCTGGCAACCCACGAAAATGCCTTCTTCCTGCAAAAATGTCGTAAAACGGTCATCCGTAAGAGAATTATTGCCGGTAATGGAAATTTCCCATACAAACCGGGTGGACACAAACCAGAAAAAGCAGGCAAGGCAGAGCCCGAACAGAAAAGCCTTCCGTTTCAGGAGTCCGGGCATCAAAAAAGGTAGTCCGAATCGCTTCTTTATGACTACCCTTGTTTTTGTTTTTTTTGCTATTTTTCGAAGAGACTTAAAACCGCTTAAGCTGATGCACATGTAATAGGCATCCGCTTCTTTCCGGATGTTCCAGAGCAATATGTTTTTCCCGGCGCACAGGTTAAA
The DNA here is from genome assembly GCA_000434615.1 of Clostridium sp. CAG:510. Classification (GTDB taxonomy): domain Bacteria; phylum Bacillota; class Clostridia; order Lachnospirales; family Lachnospiraceae; genus Acetatifactor. Next base: position 6,972 of record FR880832.1, on the reverse strand, counting down.
AAAGCGTTCCGGTGCAAAGCCCCATACCTTTATGAGAACATAGCCTTTGAGATACCTGATGAATTCAATCAACTCTGCTGCTCCTTACCAAACTGGATATTTGCGATAATTCCGCTGATTTTCATATCTTCATTAGTATAATATTCAATCGTAAGGTGCTTTCCCGTTATTTTCAGAATATCACCCTTGGTCTGCAGCAAAATGGCGTCCTCACCGTATTCCGCAATGCCCCTGTAATTTTCGATAAAAAGCTCCCGGTTGCCGGTCATGGACAACTTAAATTCTCCGAGAACCATGTCCCGCGGCAGCTTCAGTGAGTCCGTAAGCAGCTCTCTTCCTGATTTTTTGTTGGTTTTCCTGGTAGTCTTCATGCTACAGTATATGAAAGCCGCGCCGGGGTCATTCCTTATTTATTCCACAATTCCTTTAATCATGCGCTTAGGTGCAGGAGGATTTTCGCTGATGGTAATAGCGGCACGGAGTCGCTTTTCCGCCGCCTCCTCTTTTCCCTTATCGTTGGCAAAAAGTACGGCAATGGTATCTCCTTTCCGTACATAGTCGCCCTTTTTCTTGTTTAAGACAATGCCCACAGATAAGTCAATCACACTGTCCTTCGTTTCCCTTCCGCCGCCTAAGATCAGGGAACAGATGCCCACTTCTTCGCACTGGATGGCGGAAATATAACCATCCTTCTCTGCGGTAAGCGGTACTTCCAAGCTTGCCGTCGGAAGCAGCGAGGTATCGTAAACCGCTGCGGCATCTCCGCCCTGCGCTGCAACAAATTCCGCTAATTTCCTAAGTGCACTGCCGTTATCTATGGCCGCCCTCAGCATTTCTTTGGCTTCTTCCACGCTTTTTGCTTTTTTCCCCACAAGAAGCATTCTGGCGCCCAGCTCCAGGCACAGCTCCACAAAGTCCGCAGGTCCGCTTCCGCAGAGGGTGTCAATGGCTTCCTTTACCTCCAGGGCATTTCCCACGGCAAAGCCCAAAGGCTCATCCATATCGGAAATCACCGCCACGGTTTTCCGTCCGGCGCCGTTGCCGATTTTTACCATTTCCCTTGCAAGAGCAAAGGAATCCTCTTCCGTCTTCATGAAAGCGCCGCTTCCGGTCTTGACATCCAAAACAATGCCGTCCGCTCCCGCCGCCAGCTTTTTACTCATAATGGAACTGGCAATCAGGGACATATTATCCACGGTAGCCGTAACATCCCGCAGGGCGTACAGCTTTTTGTCCGCGGGCGCCAAATCCTTTGTCTGCCCCATAATGGCAATGCCGATGGTGTTCACATTGTGAACGAACTGCTCCGTGGTAAGATTGGTATGGAACCCCGGAAAGCTCTCTAATTTATCAATGGTGCCGCCGGTATGTCCCAGTCCCCTGCCGCTCATTTTTGCAACGGGAATGCCACAGGCTGCCACCATGGGAGTCAGTGCCAGGGAAGTCTTATCCCCGACGCCGCCCGTGGAATGCTTGTCCACTTTTATCCCCTTTATGCCGGACAAATCCAGGCACTCGCCGCTTTTTTCCATGGCAAGGGTAAGAGCAAGGGTTTCCTCCTCCGTCATGCCCCGAAAGTAAATTGCCATCATCATGGCGGACATCTGGTAATCCGGGATGGTGCCGTCCGTGTACCTGTTTATCATTTCGTAAATTTCTTCTTCCGATAGAGCCAGTCCGTTCCGTTTCTTTACGATTAAGTCCGTCATTCTCATAGCCGTTTCCTCCTGTCTGTTGCTATCCGCAAACGGATACATCCAAATTTAATCCACTGATTTTAAGGACTCTGCCATGTTAATTTTGTCTAACTTCCGGTTCATAAAGCGGTTGACTAAGAAGGTAAACAAAAAGGTAAGGCAGATACTGTATACATAACTTAATGGTGTTATCCTGGTATCAAAGGACATCAGGTCGATGTCTATCCGGCTCATCACAAAAGCATGCAGCCATTTTCCAAGGAAAATACCAAACAGACAGCCAAACAGGGTCAATGCCGTATTTTCACGGAAAACATAGGCTGCCGTTTCATTCCGGTAAAAGCCAAGCACCTTAATGGTGGCGATTTCCCGGATCCGCTCCGTGATGTTGATGTTGTTCAGGTTGTAAAGGACAATAAATGCCAATGCCGCAGCACAGGCAATAATTACAAAAATAATGTAATTCATACTTTTCATCATACCGGAAACGCGGGAAATCATATCCCTGTTTACATTGACCGCCGAAATACCGTCCGCCTGCATAAACGCCGCTCCCGCTTCATGCATGTCTGTATCCTCCGGTAAAATAATATAGGCTGTTTTATATTCTGTCTTTCCCATGGAAGCTTCGTACGTTTCCGGGGAAAGATAAACATAATTGTAAATATAGTTTTCACAGATGCCGCTTATGGTGGCTGTCAGGGTTTTGCCGTCGTCATTACGCAGAGTAATGCTGTCACCTACGGATAATCGAAAGGTTTTTGCCATTTTTTCCGTCAGCACGGCCTCACCTTTTCCGGGATAAGCAATTTCTTCCTTTTTCGAGGTATGCAGCCTGATATAATCGCCGATTTCCTCCGGGTATTCCGGTACCACCAGATTGACGGATTTCGTCTTTTTGTCCCCGATTAAATCCATGGAGGTTTCTAAGGCGTAAGTACATTTGCCATCGTAGTCTTTTAAGACCTTATCAAATTCCGCATTCGTCGCTTCTTTTCCGGTATCCTCTTTGAGGGTTGCTTTCAGGTCATAAACCAATATTTCTTCGTACTGCATGTCCGCAACCTTAACAACAGAGTCCCGGATACCGAAACCGGTAATCAGCAGTGCCGTACAGCCGCTGATGCCCACAATCATCATAAAAAAGCGTTTTTTATAGCGCAGAATATTGCGTACGGAAACCTTCTGCAAAAACTTCAGCCGTTTCCAGATAAAGGGAATGTACTCTAAAAATACCCGTTTTCCGGCTTTCGGTGCCTTGGGCCGCATAAGCCCCGCCGCCACTTCCCTAAGCTCGCTGCGGCAGGAAAGGAAGGTGACGCCCATGGAGCAGAATAAAGATGCCAGCACGGATATTATCAACAGATTTTTATCAAAGCAATACTGCATGGGTCCGAAATGATACATAATGCCATACGCCCAGTAAATTACTTTGGGGAACAGATATGTGCCGCCGAAGTAACCGATCAAGCAGCCGCTGATGGCGGCGCTGCCGGAATAAAACAGGTATTTCCCCATAATTTTTCCGTCACTGTAGCCAAGTGCCTTCAATACACCTATCTGGGTGCGCTGTTCTTCCACCATGCGGTTCATGGTTGTCATGCAGACCAGCGCCGCAATCAGGAAGAAAAAGACCGGGAACACATTGGCAATGCCGTCCACAATGGAGGAGTCGTTTTCAAAGCATACATAGCCGGTATTGGTATCCCTGCCCAGAACATAGGTGGTGGCTTCGGGGATATCCTCTATTTCCTTCCGGGCATCCGCCAGCTTTTCCTCCGCCTCTTTGATTTTATCGTCAAATTCCTGCCTGGATGTTTCGTATTCTTTAAGTCCCTCTTCTAAGTCCTTTTTCGACTCCTGAAGGGTCTGTTCTTTTTCCTTTAAGGCAGTGTCTGCCTGGGCAAGCTGCTCCTTTGCGGCAGAAAGCGCCTGCTCCTGCCCAGCAAACTGCATGAGGTAGGCTTCATTTCCCATGGCAAGCGCCTGCTCCTTCATGGCGGCAAGAGCATTATCATTGTCTGTAAGCTCGTCCATGGAAGACTGCCATTCGCTTCTGGCGTCCTTCAGCGCTTTTTCACCATCGGCAAGCTCTTTCTGTCCGTCCTCAAGTTCTTTCAAAGCATCCGCAAGCTTTTTTTCGCCGTCCGCTTTCTCCGTGTAAAATTCATCTTCTTTTTCTTTCAGCTCATCTTCCGCCTCTGTGACGATTTCCCGGTATCTTCTGTCACCGGCTTCCTTACAGTAATCCTCCCAGACGGCATCCTTTTTTTCGATAAAATTCTTGTATTCATCGGAATAAATCTCGTAATCTTCCGCAAATTTTACATAAATTTCAGAATAATAATCCATGGAAAAGCCTTCCGGCAACAGGTACATAAAACCGCTTACCGAACCGTTTCCAAGGGAGGTGGTACCTCTTTCGTACTGGGAATAATAGGACGCATGCACAATACCGGTAATGGTATACTCTTTATAAGCAAATCCGTCCAAATCGTCCTTTTTATTGCTTTCTGAGAGTATAATTTTGTCCCCGATGGCATCCTCACCAAAAAGATTGCTGTCTACAACGCACTCATCGGCAGCCTCCGGCATTCTGCCTGCCTTCACAACCATGCCGTTTATATCCGAAAGCAGGGAATGAGCTTTGATGACATGCTCGTTTCCCGCAGTGTCTATATAAATAATGTCAGAAAAATACGCACCTTCCGCTGCACGTACATCTTCTTTTCCTGCGAAGAATTCCACATCCTCTTCCTCAAAGCCAAGAGTGGAAAGAAGACGGTAATCATAAAGCTGCTCTTCTTTCAGATAATTGTCCGCCGACCGTACCATAACCTGTCTGGTAATTTTAAGTCCGGCAAAAAGTCCTACACCAAGGCATACTATTGCAAAAATAGCCAGAAATCTTCCAAGGCTCTGTTTGATTTCCCGTAAAGTTGTTCTCGCCATCATTGATTTCATACCATCATACTCCGTTCAACATTCCGATGTGTAAAATCCAAAAGCAGCTCTATATTGGTTTTCACCATTCAATCTGCTTTTACCATTCAATCTGCTCTATATCCACAATATGTTCATTCAGATTCATACTTTTTACAGTGCCGTTTTTTACAGTAATTACCCGGTCCGCCATGGCAGTCAATGCCTGGTTGTGGGTAATGACCACAACAGTCTTTCCTTTGTTGCGGCAAGTGTCCTGCAAAAGCTTAAGCACCGCTTTGCCGGTATTGTAATCCAGTGCGCCGGTAGGCTCGTCACAAAGTAAAAGCTTGGGATTCTTGGCAAGCGCCCTGGCGATGGCTACTCGCTGCTGCTCGCCGCCGGAAAGCTGTGCAGGGAAATTTGCCATACGGTCTTTTAACCCTACCTCCGTAAGTACCTCCGCCGCATCCAGAGGATCCTTGCAAATCTGGGCAGCCAGTTCCACGTTTTCCAGTGCCGTCAGGTTCTGCACAAGGTTATAGAACTGGAACACAAAGCCCACGTCATACCTTCGGTAACCGGTCAGCTTCCGCTTGTTATACGCGGACACTTCTTCCCCGTCCAGAAACACTTTACCGTCCGTCAGGCTGTCCATTCCGCCCAAAATATTCAAAATAGTGGTTTTACCCGCTCCGGAAGCACCTACAATGACGCAGAATTCACCTTTATTTATTTCAAAATTCACATCATTCAGCGCCTGGATATCCACCTCGCCGGTATGATACACTTTATTTACATGTTGAAATTCCACAAATGCACTCATAAAACCTTCATTCCTTTCCGAATCTGTTTACGTTTCACCCGTTTGCCTTATGCTTCATCCGTTTCCGTTGTTTCATTGGATACCGCTTTTTCCTTTTTAGAAAGCACAATCATAAAAACGATGCCGGCTGCGAACATAAACAGAGAAATAAACTGGGACGTGGACAGTACACCGATTTCTCCCCGGTAATCGTTTCGGAAAAATTCGATGATAAAACGACCTATACTGTAAAGCAAAATGTACAGGGCGCTGATTTTGCCGGGTATCCGCTTCTTTCTTCCGTAGTAGAACAGAATGCCCGCAATTACAAACATACCCGCACTGGAGATAAGCTGGGTGGGTATCAGTTTAATTCCGTTGGGGGCATAATGGGAATGGGTAAAGGCAATGCCGATGGCCGACTCCGTCGGTCTGCCGTAACAGCAGCCCGCCAAAAAGCAGCCGATACGTCCGAAGCCCTGTGCCAGCGCCACGGAAGGCATGAAAATATCAAAATAATCTAAGAACACCAGTTTTTTCCACTTACAGAAAATGTAGCCCGCCAGAATACCGCCGATAATGCCGCCGTACACCACAAAGCCGCTTCCGGTCAATGTACCTGCCGGATTTTCCAGAAAGCTTTTAAACTCTACAATGCAGAATAAAATCTTGGCGCACAAAAAGCCTAAAATCACGCAGAACGGCATCATGTAATACAGGATGTCGGAATTCATTCCACGCTTTTTGGCTCTTGCCTCCGCAACAAACAATCCCGCCAGTACGCCGATGGCAATCATCAGACCGTAGCCGTGCACCGTAAGTGGTCCTATGGAAAATAAATCGTTATACATAATAATCTCCTCTTCTATTTCTTATTTGTGATAGTTCTTATTTGTGATAGGGCTCCTTGTTGCTGATACGGAAGCCCCTGTAAATCTGTTCGCATAAAATCACGCGCATAAGCTGGTGTGGAAATGTCATATCCGAAAAACTCAGCTTAAAATCCGCCCGTTCGCTGACGGACTCATGCAGCCCCAGGGAACCGCCGATTACAAACTGGATGTGCCCTTTCCCTTCCACCGCCGCTTTTTCCAAAAGCCCGGCAAAGGCTACAGAGTCCATTTTTTTGCCCTGTATCTCCAGCGTTATGGTATAGGCATCCGGTTTCATCCGGTCAAGAAGCCTGTCCGCTTCTTTCTTCTTTATCTGCTCCACCTGCACCTCACTGGCACGGTCCGGCGTCTTTTCATCCGCCACCTCTATAACTTCGGGTTTCCCGTAGCGGCTTAAGCGCTTCATATACTCCGAAACGGCATCCGTATAAAATTTTTCTTTTATTTTTCCTACACATAAAATTGTAATTTTCATTTCTTTAGTATAGCATGTTTCCCGAAAATCTCCTATAGCTATTTGGAAAAATTCATAGAGATTTCATATTTTTGGGGTTTGTGGATTGGGGTGTGTATTCCGGCGTTTACGCGGATTTTGGATTTTTGTTCCATATCCGCGTAAATCTATAGTCAAGTCCATATTTGTGTGTAAATTCCT
>FR880831.1:1207-9775 GCA_000434615.1 Clostridium sp. CAG:510 | reverse complement strand
CGTTGGCAATTATACCGATGCCCTCGGCCATGACTTTGGCGAATGGGAAACGGTGAAGGAAGCAACGGAAACGGAAACAGGTCTTGCCAAGAGAAGCTGTAAGCGTTGTAAGGAAGAAGAAACCAAAAGTATTCCGACTACGGACCATGTGCATAAATATACCGAAGTGGTAACAGAGCCTACCTGTACGGAAAAGGGCTATACGACCCATACCTGTGCCTACGGTGACAGTTATGTGGACACCTATACGAATGCCCTGGGTCATGATTATGAAGAAAAAGTATTTCCGCCTACCTGTCAGAACGGCGGCCATTCTCTTTTCCTCTGCAGAAGATGCGGAGATGCCTATATGGGTAATTTCACTGACCCGTCAGAGCACAGTTATGTGGACACTATTGTGAAGCCCACCTGCGATGCACAGGGCTACACGCTCCATACCTGCAGTGCCTGTGGAAATGAATACAGAGATCATTATGTAGAATCCCTCGGTCATGACTATGGAGAATGGAAAGTCACCAAAGAAGCAACGGAAACCGAAACCGGTGAACAGGTAAGAACCTGCAAGCGCTGCAATAAAGAGCAGACGGAAGAAATTCCCGTAAAAATCCATGTGCATCAGTATACAGCAGTGGTAACCACGGAGCCTACCTGCGAACAGCCCGGAATCACCACTTATACCTGCACCTCCTGTGGACATAAATATATCGATTACGTACCTGCTGCCCTTGGTCACGACTATGTGGCAAAGGTGGTAAAAGAAGCAACCTGTGATGACTTGGGAGAAGTTCTTTATACCTGCAGCCGCTGCGGTGACAGTTATACAGAGCAGCTGGATCCGCTGGACCATGTTTTCGGAGAAGAGGTAGTAACACCGCCTACCTGTGAGAAAAAAGGCTACACTACCCGTACCTGCATTAACTGCGGTCACCAGATTAAAGATAATTATACCGATGCCCTCGGCCACGAATTCGGGGAATGGGAGACCGTTACAGAACCTACGGAAGACAGCATGGGTCTGATGAAGAGACAGTGCATCCGTTGTGAGGAAACGCAAACCAAGATGATTCCGGCGTTAGACCATGTGCATCAGTATACAGACACGGTAACGGCGCCCACTTGTACGGAAAAGGGTTATACCACCCATACCTGTAAGTGCGGCAATAGCTACGTGGATACTTACACGGATGCTCTCGGCCATGATTATGAGGATGTCGTAACAGAGCCTACCTGTACGGAAAAAGGCAGCACCACTCATACCTGTAAGCGTTGCGGTTATACCTGTACCGACAGTGAAACCGCTGCCCTTGGCCACGATTACGAAGATGTCGTAACAGAGCCTACCTGCGGTGAGCAGGGTTACACCACGCACACCTGCAAACGTTGTCAGGATACTTATGTGGACTCCTATGTAGACCCTACCGGCGCACATGACGACGGCGAATGGGTTGTTGCCAAACAGCCGGATGTCGGTGTGGCAGGTCTTAAGGAACTGCGTTGTACCAAGTGCGGCTATGTGCTTGCCACCGAAGAAATAGAGATGCTGACCACGGATGGCGTGGACAGTGTGTACTATATTGATGTGCAAGATGCTGACGGCACCTTGCGCAAAGAAATGGTAGTGGGTCATTACAACAGAGAAGAAGCACAGGAAATGCTGAACTTTGTGAATGAATACCGTGCTTCCATTAACCAGTCTACCTTGAAAATGACAAGTGAAACCATGAATGATTATGTTGACATGAGAGCAGCGGAAACATCCTATTTATGGGACCATGCAAGACCAAACGGCGGAAGAACAAGCTATTCGGAAAATATTGCCCAGGGTAACCCTGATATTAAGGGAGAAACACCCAGCGTGGAACGAATTTTTAATGCCTGGTTAGCTTCTGAAGGACATAAGGCAAATCTGGACGCTCCAAGAGATATTTATGGTTTAACCGGAATCAGTGTATTCTATAAAAAATGCCCTGTTTACAAGGACGGGAAGGAAACCGGCCAGTACGTTTACACTGCATACTGGGTAGAAATATTCAAATAAAGTAATAAACGAGCAACAGCCGTTTAAGAACCCCGGCGCCGATAAAAACATTGATATGTACCCTCTTTACTGGACAACCAGTAAGGAGGGTATTTTTATGGTTAAAATGGGAAAGGAATTCATTGGTTGAAATTCCTTCTGCGGTAGGGTAATATTGATATAAACAAGATATTAAAATATTATCTTTATCAATCCCACAAATCAAAAGCACAGAGATTGGAAAATGCATAAGTTATAACACTCCAAACAGACGATAGTTCAAATGGTTTTACAACCCAAACGGAGGCAAGGATGGCAATACTGTTAGAAACGAAAAACCTTTCCAAGGAATACCATAATGTAAAGGCGGTTGACTCTTTTTCCATTTCTATGGAAGAGGGGCATATATACGGAATAATAGGTCCCAACGGAGCCGGAAAAACAACTTTTTTCAAAATGCTGGCTGGTCTGGCGCAGCCTACCGCGGGAGAAATTACAGTTTCCGGGAACAGAACCATAGAAGAATACCGGCAGAAGATGAGCTTTATGATTGAAGCCCCCTATTTGTATCATGGCATGACAGCCATGGAAAACATGAAAATTATAGGCGGCATTAAAGGGGAAACGGATGAAAAGAAGCTGCAGGAAATTTTGGAGCTTTTAAATATCGGCAATACCGGAAAAAAGAAAGTCGCTCAGTTTTCACTGGGAATGAAACAGAGGCTGGGGATAGCAGGAGCACTGATTACAGAGCCGGAAGTGCTGGTATTGGACGAGCCCATGAACGGCGTGGCACCGGAGGGCATTGCGGAACTGCGGCATATTCTGAAAAAACTTTGTGAAGAAAAACATATCACTATGCTGATATCCAGCCATATTTTAGGGGAACTGAGTCAACTGTCCACGGATTTCATTTTTATAAAGGAAGGGCGGATTTTAGACCAGTTCCGAAAGGAAGATTTGCTGAATAAAGAAAATGGATATGTGCAGATTGGAACAACCGAAAACGACAGACTGTTTCCTTATTTGCAGAAAATATCAGAGGAAAATGCAATAGAGGATAAAGGTAATTTTTACAGAATTAAGCTGCCGGATGCGGATGTTGCTTTATTGTCCGGTGAAATTATCGGGCAGGGCTTTACCATAACAAGACTTCTGAAGGAGAATATTGAGCTGGAAGAGTATTATCTGGAAAGGATGGTGCAGCGATGAAAAATTTGTTGAAGGTAGAACTATACCGGTTCCGGCATTCCTTTTCCATTATGAAATACGTCATCTGGGCATGTGTCGGCAGCTTTGCGGTCTGTATTTTTGACTTTGCAAGTGCAGAAGAAAAAGTATCTTCCGAGGCGGTGCTGGAAACCGCCCACTTTGCATTTTTCTACATACTGATTTTTCTGATATGCATTATTGCTGTATATATCGGAAGAGAATTCAAGGAAAAAACCATTTATTACGAATATATGAGAGGCTATCATCCGCTTGAAATTTTAGGTGCCAAAATAAGCACCTGCGGCATCATGACTGCCATTACCGTTACACTTCTGACTTTTATATATTTCTGCCTGTTTTCCGTACCGCTTACCGGAAAGGTGATGCTGCAGCTTCTGCTTATTTTTCTCATTATGCTGCACTGGTGCTGCGCGGCGGTCTTTTACATTATGATTATGAGAAGCGGGATATGGGGCGGAATAGTGGCATTTATTCGTTTTGTCCTGCTGGAGGGAGTTGCGAATTCAGTACTGTTGATTTGTCCGGAAAAAGTTCGGAAAATCTGCAGTCTGTTCATTGTACTTGACCAGAGTGCCAGCATCACGCAGGGAAATATTTCCGTTGAAAGAGCGCTCGCTGTCCCGGTTTCTTTTGCTGTGGAAATCCTGATTTTAACAATTATCTATTTATATATGAACAAAAAACGTGATTTTGCCTAATGGATACCGGACAGTTTTCGATGTATAATAATAGCGAAAATTGTCTGAAAGGAAGCTAAACTCATGAGTTCATCTGTAACAATACGTGTTGCCAGGGTGGAAGACGCCGTGGAGCTTCTGAAAATTTATGGATATTATGTGGAAAATACAGCTATTACCTTTGAGTATGATGTACCTTCCGTGGAAGAGTTTCAGGGTAGAATTGTCCATACTCTGGAAAAATATCCCTATCTGGTAGCCGAAGAAGACGGAAAGATAGTCGGCTATGCCTATGCGGGAGCCTACCACCCCAGAGTGGCTTACGGCTGGATGGCTGAAATGACGGTTTATCTGCGGTATGATTACAAAGGTCACGGATTGGGGAGATTGCTCTATACCAAGCTGGAGAACATTTTACAGAAGCAGGGCGTGGTAAAGACCATTGCGTTGATTACGGTACCGCCCACCGAAGAAGAAAAAAGCATTTACGGAAGCATGTTCTTTCATGAAAAAATGGGCTATCACCTTGCCGGTCGTCTGGAAAGCAGCGGCTACAAGTTCAATCGCTGGTATGATACGGTATTGATGGATAAATTCATCGGCGAACGCACAGAAAATATGAAACCCATCCGGACATTTCCCGAGGTGGGGATGTAGAAAATCGTCATAATAACTAAATTTGCTTATCGAAATTTGGTTAATATAAATACTGATAAAAGGAGCGTTTTCTATTGTGGAAATATCGTGCATATGGTAAAATATGTACGTATAATTGAAAAAAGGTTCGGGTGTGAGTTTCGGTTATGATGCCCTCAGTGAAAACGGAGGGGGTGATGCCATATGAACACAACAGAAATTCTTACATTGTTGTTAGTAATATTTGCGGCATTGTCGTACATAGACAACCATAACGAAAAGAAATAAGCACCCATCCACGCGAAAGTTTGAGTGCTTATTTCTGATACAATATAACTGTGGGCAAATCGGAACTGCATCCGATTACCTTTAAGTAGATTATACAGGAGAGTGGTTGAGATTTCAACCACTCTTTTAAATATTTTTATTCACTTTTTCGGAGATAACGTATGCAGAAGATAAAAAATTGGAAAACACAAACAAAAATATATTTTATTATAGTAGGAATGGTAGTGCTCCTGAATATAATCGCATGGAGTTCGGAGGCTTTTTGTGACTGGTACATCCGCTATGTTTTCCCGGTGTGGGTCAATACCTACGGAAGATTAACAGGGTTGTTTCCGTTTTCGGTAGGGGAATGGCTGATTGTGGCGGGAGTATTTCTGGTAATAGCGGCCGTTATACTGATGATTGCGTCTGCATTCAGGTGGATAATAAGGCGATGCAGGGCGCGCCATGTGGATAAACAGGATAAAAGTTCAAGAGCACCCCATGTGACCCGTCCAAGTGTCACCCGTGGAAGAGGGCGTTTTGACAAACTCTGCTGTGGTTTTTACACTTTCTTTGCATGGGTGCTGCTGGCAGTTTTGGTGCTTATGACCTTGAACTGCACCATTTTGTACCATGCCACACCATTCAGTGAGAAGTATTTTGCCATAGAAAAAGCCACAGATGACGTAAATGAAAACACGGATACCGGGAATACTGCTGAAACTAAAAAAGGCACCTACACGTTACAGGATTTGACAGCCCTTCGGAATATGCTGGTGGAAAAATGCAATGAATTGTCCGGGCAGATGCAGCGTACGGAAGAAGGCGAAATCATTTACGAAGGAAACATGAGAAAAAAGGCAATTTCGGATATGCAGGCATTGGGCGAAACCTATGATGCGCTGCAGGGCTTTTATCCTATGCCCAAACCGCTTTATTTTTCGGATTTTGTGAGCCAGCAGTACATGCTGGGGTATTATTTCCCGTTTTCCATGGAAGCAAATTACAACAAGGTGGCATATGTTACCAATTTGCCGGTGACCATGTGCCATGAGCTGGCGCACCTGAAAGGATATATACAGGAGGATGAAGCCAATTTTATCGGATTTTTAGCATGTATTTCTTCGGACGATCTGCTGTTTCAATATAGCGGGTATTTAAGTGTGCTCAACTATGTGAATAATGATTTTTATGAAGCTGTTGGGGAAGATTATGAAAGGTATATGGCAGAGGTGCAGATTGACCGGCAGGTGTATGAAGACGCAGTGTTTGTGCGTAAAGAGGATTGGGACAGGATTGAAAAAGAAGCGGTCGTGGATACGGAAGTAGTAGATGCTGTGTCCACCGGGTTTGTGGAAACTTCTTTAAAATTAAACGGCGTAGACGACGGAATGGTCGCCTACAGCCGTGTAGTGGATCTTTTATTACAATGGTACTGTCAATAGTAATGCCTACCGACAGCGGTGCATAGTGCCTGCATGAGCATTATTCTCTGCCGTCCCAGCAGTAGGTGCAGAGTTTGCATTTGTCGATGCCGACAGCATCCAGCATATCATCCAGTCTGTTGAAACGGAGGGAAGTAAAATTCAGCTCCTTGCGGATTTCTTCCACCATGCGTTCATATTTTTCGGACTCGGGGTCTGCGTATTCCTGCAGGACTTCGTCCGTTACATTGCCGTGCTCCAATCTGTCAATAACACGTCTGGTAATCAAATCCATCTCCGAAGAAGAACGGGAGAAGTTCAGGTACTTGCATCCATAAAGAAGAGGCGGACATGCCGGACGGATATGCACTTCTTTTGCACCGCTCTGATAAAGAAATTCCGTTGTTTCCCTAAGCTGTGTACCGCGGACGATGGAGTCGTCAATTAAAAGCAGACTCTTGTCCTTGATTAAATCCTGTACGGCGAGCATTTTCATTTTTGCAATCAGGTTACGCTGGCTCTGGATGGTTGGCATAAAGGAACGGGGCCAGGTCGGTGTATATTTGATAAAAGGTCTGGAGAAAGGTACTCCGGAAGCATTAGCATAACCGATGGCATGGGCGGTACCGGAGTCAGGTACACCGGCAACAATATCAGGGCGGACATTATCGCGGGCCGCCATTTTTGCACCGCAGTTGTAACGCATCTGTTCTACACTCAGGCCCTCGTAAGAGCTGGCGGGATAGCCATAATAAATCCAGAGGAAGGTACAGATTTTCATTTCCTTGCCGGGATGAACCAGGGTAACACAGTTTTTCGGCGTCAATACGGCAACTTCGCCGGGACCTAATTCCTTATAATCGGAATAACCTAAATTTTTATAGGCAAAATTTTCAAAGGAAGCACAGAAAGCTCCTTCCTTGCGGCCAATCACAACCGGAGTTCTGCCATGTTTATCTCTGGCGGCATAAATGCCTGCCTGATTTAATAAAAGTAAGGACAGTGAGCCGTCAATGGACTCCAAAGCGTACTGAATACCTTCAATCAGATTTTCCTTCTGGTTAATTAAAGAAGCGACAAGCTCGGTGGCATTGATGTCACCTCCGCTCATTTCCAGAAAGTGGGAATGGTTTTTGTCGAAAAGCTTTTTCACCAGTTCCTCCGTGTTGTTGATTTTGCTTACGGTAGTCAGTGCGTAGGTTCCGTGATGGGAACGGACAATCAGTGGCTGGGGTTCATAATCGGAAATACAACCGATGCCGTAATATCCTTTCATGGTCTGGATATCCTTGTCAAATTTTGTACGGAACGGTGCATTTTCTATGTTGTGTATGGAACGGTTAAAACCATCCTTGCCGTACACAGCCATTCCGCCTCGTCTGGTACCCAGATGAGAATGATAATCTACTCCGAAAAACAAATCAAATACGCAGTCTTCTTCTGCGGCCACACCAAAAAAGCCACCCATTTTTTCTACCTGTACCTTTCTTATATTCTATTTTTCTATGGGTAATCGCCCCATATTTTTACACCACTTGATTATAATACATGTTTTTTGTCCACTTCACAAGACCGAGATATAAATTTTTAAGTTGCAGGATATAAATAAAATTTATGTAATACTGACCGGCGGCATAGGCATTTAGCCGGAAGTTCAGATACATAGGCGGCAAGCGGTGGAACTTAAGAAAGCATAGGCATGTTCAGGCAGGCAATGAAACTTAAAAATCCTGACTCGCCGACAGATAAGCAAGTTCTTATGACAAAAACAAGGAAATGTGGTAAAGTAAGGGAAGAAATGATGAAGTGAAAGGCAGTGGTATCTATGGAGAAAAGGATTTTAACCTACAGACATTTTATGGACGAGCTGATTAAAGAAATCTTGGAAAAGCATGATAAATCCAAGGAAGAACTGGAACTCATACGACAGGAGCATCTGACACAGGTGTCTTTTTTTCAGCATGAACGACTGATACACTTAATTGTGACGGTGACGTTTGCCATACTGGAAATCCTGTCACTTCTGATGACACTGATAAATGCAGACCTTTTCACACTGCTGCTTGCCGTGGTAGTGCTGATTTTGCTTATCCCCTACATCCGCCATTATTACATTCTGGAAAATGAAGTGCAGAAAATGTATAAACAGTACGATGCTATCTGCAAAGAACTTTATGGCGGCAAAGTTTATGACAGCACTGCGCAGGCACCGACAACGAGGCAGCAGTAAAATAAGAACAAGATGTCAGAAAAGCAGGAATGGGGCAGACATAGAAGCAGCAACGGAGAAACATGAAAGCAGGAACGGGGC
>FR880831.1:0-1160 GCA_000434615.1 Clostridium sp. CAG:510 | reverse complement strand
ATGGGGAGACAGAAAAACAGGAACGGGGCAGTAAATAAAGTATGAGCGGACGAAATAAAACGATTAAGACAAGTATAGAAGAGGGAAGGAATTACCTGGAAAGATGCCTCCGAATAACCGAACCGGTACAAGATGTGTCAGCGATTATCAACAGGACAATTTGTGGTGATACATTTGTCACTTTGCCACTCCTTCCGGAAAAATGCGTGGATTTGTTGATTGCAGACCCGCCCTATAACCTGACGAAGCATTACCACGGGAATACTTTTTCCAAGAAGGATGCTTCCGAATATGAAATCTATACCCGTAAATGGGTGGAGGCGGTTTATCCTCTTCTGAAGGATAACGCATCCATGTATGTGTGCTGTGATTGGGAAAGCAGCCTGATTATCGGCGGGGTTTTAAATGAATTTTTTACCGTAAGAAACCGTATTACCTGGCAGCGGGAAAAAGGCAGAGGCTGTTCGGATAACTGGAAGAACGGCATGGAGGACATCTGGTATGTGACAAAAGGGAAGGATTATACTTTCCATGTGGATGCGGTGAAGCAACGCAGAAAGGTGCTGGCAAGTTATCGTGTGGACGGCGCACCCAAGGACTGGGTGGAGACGGAAAAAGGAAAATATCGCGATACCTGCCCTTCTAATTTCTGGGATGACATAACCATTCCTTTCTGGTCCATGCCGGAAAATACAGATCACCCCACCCAGAAGCCGGAAAAATTGTATGCAAAAATTATCCTGGCAAGCTCCAACCCCGAGGATATTATTCTGGACCCTTTTGCGGGTTCCGGGACTGCGGGAGTAACGGCAAAGAAGCTGGGACGTCATTTTATCGATATAGAAATGAACGAACAATATTGTGTCTGGGCGGAGCAGCGCCTTGCCATGGCAGAAACGCACCCTGCTATTCAGGGATACGAAGACGGCGTCTTTTGGGAACGCAACAGCGGGCCTAAAAAATAAAAGCAAAGCGAAAATATGATGGCAATAAAGTTATTTGCGAGATAGCTTTATTGGGTATTATAAAAAGCAACCCCTTGATTTTCAGGCATTTTCAGACAAAAGTGCGAATTCTGGGCAAATTATAGCATATTGTTGCAAGTCTATTCTTACAATTCCATCAGAAAATGTTCATGCAGCGCACGTTTCACCTGATCG
>FR880830.1 GCA_000434615.1 Clostridium sp. CAG:510 | reverse complement strand
TACCGCCCTATTGAATGATTGCGAAAAAAAACAAAATAAAGCATAGTTCGCCAGCACACCGCTATTCTGTCATTACCTTACACAGACATCTTGTAACTTTTTCGTTAAGCCTATTGACTCTGATACTTCGGAAGAGATATAATATAGTTGCTACTTAGCGAACCTAAATAGCAAGGCTAAAGAGAGGCGACGATATGAATAACAAATATGTCCAGCAATTCAAAAAAGGCTCTCTGGAAATGATACTTTTATGCCTAATCGGACGCAAGGAAACTTATGGATATGAAATTATAACTGAATTGAACAATAGTGCGTCTGTTTTGGGATATGCGAAAGAGGGAACCATTTACCCCATTTTGTATCGTTTGCAGGAAGCAGAACTAATCAAATGCCGATTGGCTCCGGCTGCGGCAAATGGCGGCTCAAAAAAGTATTATTCTTTAACGGATAAAGGCAGGAATGTACTTGATGAACTAATCTTATTTTGGTCAAGCTATGAAAACTGCGTAAACGGCTTTATAGAAAGTTATCAACAAGCGAGGGT
>FR880829.1:103844-105826 GCA_000434615.1 Clostridium sp. CAG:510 | reverse complement strand
CACGAAAAAAAGAGACCTTTGAAGGGTCTCTTTTTTGTGGAAAAAGCCAGTATTTATGCGGGTTTCCGTGTGCGACGTCGCACAAAATTTCGGGTGATAAAATAATTGAAAATACGTCAAAATATATGTAGTCAGTTAGTAGTCAGAACCCTGTATGTAGTCAGTAGTGTAGTCAAAAAATAGGGAGATTGCTCTCCCTATAAAATCTTTTCTTATATAGCTGTTCGCACCATCCCAGGACGGATGCCGGACAGCTTTTTCTTTGCGTTCTCACGCTCCTCATCCAGTTGGGCATATACCTTTAATATCATCTTCTCATCGGCATGCCCCATCAGGTCTACAGCTTTTTTCAGCGTAATTCCGGAATAGTACAAAATAGTTGCGTAGTTGTATCGGAACACCCTGGAGGTTAAGCCGGTTATTGGTTCCGGCACATCATCTGTGGCAACGGCAACATTCATCTTCCGGACAATGACTTCCCAGGCATCGTAGAAGTGCGATTTACTGTAGGGCTCGCCGGAGTAGGTGAAGAGGTACGTGCCGCCCTGTTTCCGGATGCGGAGCACATAGAACCGGACTTCGTCTACAAGAAATTCCGGGATAGGTATTCTCCGGAAGCCGTTGGCAGTTTTGGGGGCATCCTTCAGGTCTGCCCGGTTATTTTTGAAAATCAGTGCATGCCGCACTATCACTTCCTCACTTTGTAGGTCTATATCATCCACATGCAGTGCCAGTAGTTCGCCAAGGCGGAGACCACAGCCGAACAAGAGCATCACCAGAAGATGCTCTTCCGGGTCAAAGGCAGCAGTATTGAGGGCCTGCTCTTCCAGAGGTGTCAGTATCCGCCGCTTGGGCGGAGTATACTTTGGCATAGTTATCCGGATCCACGGATTTTCTATGATTAAATGGTCGGCAACGGCAGAATCCAGTATCTGCTTTAAGACAATCTTAATCAGCTCACAGGTCCGTGGATGGTCGGAATGCTCGTTGATGAGTGCCTGGATGTCGGTTCGTTTAATATCCGGCAATTCATAATTTTCCAGCGCTGGGAATATGTAGAGCCGGAGCATGTCCTCATAGGTCTTTTGGGTGTTATACTCTCGGGTGGATTTATAGACATCTACAAACTTATTGGCGTAGCTTTTCAGGGTGTACTTTTTCTTTATAACGAACTTTCCAGTTTTGATGTTGGCTTTTAGTTCATCTACTTTTTGCTCCAGCTCCTTGCTGCTGGATGCGTATAAAGGTATCCGTATAGGGCGCCCGGAGTCGTCATATTCTCCCGTGCATACCTGGGTAAAAAATCTTCCGTCCTTTCGGGGCTTGTATCGGTTTTTCCTTGGCATAAAAATACCTCCTTCAGGGCATAAAAATGCCCGGAATACTTGCGATATACCGGGGAAAATGATACAATATGCTTGCTTAGGGCGTTGTATCGTTTCGGTATATCGCTTCACTGCTTCGGTTCCAGCCGGGGCAGTTTTTTTATTAGTCTCATATTCCGTTTCAGTTGGTGACTATTTGTCACCAACTGAAGTCTTTTACTATTTTTCAAACATACACAATTTGTGTACATTTCATTTATCTGTGATACCACAGTATTTTTATGATTTTGTTGACATCAACAAAATGGTACTAAAACTTTCTACGCAGCTCTACGACCTTACCGATTATCCGAACCGGCTTGCTCTGGATTTCTTCATTTGAAAAATAAATAGGCTGAAAGTTCGGATTGTTCGGTATGAGCTCTATTCCGTCATGGTACTTCTTCAGCCGTTTGCAGGTAGCATCATCACCATTTACAAGAGCAATGACAGTATCGCCGGTCTCGGCATCGTCCTGCTGGCGGACAATCACAACATCATGGTCGCAGATGTTCGGCACCATGGAGTCACCTTTTATCTGCAGCCCGAAGTATGTACCAGTAGCAGCCATTTCTTCTGTAATTTCTTCTGTATCAATCACATTCTCTACGGCTTCAA
>FR880829.1:89801-103814 GCA_000434615.1 Clostridium sp. CAG:510 | reverse complement strand
ATAGGAATGCCGGCGGCAACACGGCCCAAGACTTTGATAACTACACCGCGCTTACGAGAAGTGAACAATGAGGTGTTATCTTCCATCAAGTCGGTTCGAGAGCAATTAAATAGTTTGCACATGGCATCTACTTTATCCATTCTTGGTGATTTGAGACCATTGCACCAGTTAGAAACAGACGTTGTACCAACATTAAGACGCTTAGCCAAGTCGAGTTGTGTCATATTGTTTTTATCTAAATATAGACGTAAGTTTTTAGAAAACACTTTATTAAAATCTGATTCGGTCATATAAATGTTACCTCCAAACAAGTACATAGTACACTATAAAGGGACAAAATGCAACCTAAAAAGAAAAATATTCACTTTAAGTATTGACATTCACTTTAAGTGGATGTAAGATAAAGCTACTTCGAAGACGAAAGGAGTGAAAAAATAGTGGAAGATATTCAAATTACGCTTGCGGCAGCAAGGGTGAATGCAGGGTTAAAACAGGATGATGTGGCAAGAATATTGCATGTTTCCAAAAAGAGCGTAGTGAATTGGGAAAATGGGAGAGTGCAACCGAGCGCCGCTACGATGTATGCACTTTCAGGAATTTATCACATGCCACTGAATGTTTTATGTTGCAAAAACAATTCACTTAAAGTGGATTTATAAGAGAAAGGAGAAGGAGATGAGCATAGAAGAATGTCTATTTTACTTTTGCCTTGTAATAACTCTTAAGAATGTATGGCTATATCCACCGGATGACGTTCTGGGAACATTCATTGCAATAATCAGTGCAGTGGTGGTTATCGTAACAATAGCAAAGGCTTTGTTTCCGGAAATCGCAGAGTGGATTGAGATTACAGCAAAAGGAGCAGATTTCTTACTGCGTATGTTACACGGATAAAGATATATAAAACCGAAATGATGCCAGCGATAAGCAGGAGAGTATTGGCGAAGATGAACAGGTAAAAAACCAGTTTGGTTTGGTACTGTTCACGGGTAAGGCGATAACCGATAGAATGCCGTCCATATCCAAGAGGGATGGATAGAGATGTGTATTCCCAAATAACCAGGCGGCACAAATTATTATAGTTTTCCTGGTTCGGATTGGTTTCAAGATGGTACATCTGTTCGATAAGCCGGACGGTGGAAAGAGATTTCTGTGATTTGAATAGAGAAAACAATTTATTCAGAGGAACGGTACACACATCTTTATACAAATATGGCTCTAAAAAATCATAGATGGGGAAGAGCAGATGCTCATATCTGGACTTATAGAGTTCACGGCGCAAGGTGAAATGGAAAATGTAGAGGGTAATTAACAGGGAAATTCCTGTTAGGAAAAGAGAAAAATCAATCTGCATAATAATATTCCTTTCTGTGTGAAAAAAAGTTTATAGATGAGAAAAGAATAGCACAAGGGAAGAGCAGATGCAACAAAGAGGAAGGAGAAGGAGGAAGACAGATGAACATACAGGAAGCGGTAAAAAGAGCTATGGAGCAAAACGGCTTTATTTACAGAAAAAAATTTGTCATAGAGAAAAGAATTAAAGAATTCAAAACAGCAGTAGTTGCACCAAGCAATTCACTGGATACGTGCCCCATTATGACAATGGATGAAAAGGGAAACTTGAGCAACTACTGCAGATGCTGGAACCCGACAGCGGATGACCTCATGGCCGATGACTGGGAAGTAATACTCAGCCCAAAGGAATAAGAGGAACGAACTTGGCAATAAAATCGATTATATTTGTCAGAGTATCCGCAGGAAGCGATTCGAGATAAGCAATTCCCGCATCGGAAAGATGACAAAAATAGACGGTATTGTCGGCATAGCCATTATCAAGAAAGCCGGCACGTCCAAGTTCACGAAGGCAGTCCTCTACATCGACGAGAAGCCAGTCACTAAAGTAATTTGAATGAATGAAAGATGCGGACCGAAAATTGGCAGCATCTCGGCGGGAAATGCCAGAATTTCTACGGGTCCGAAATTCCTTGAAGAGTGTAAAAAGGATTTTTTTAGAGTCTTTTGTTAATTCCATATAATAACCTCACTTTTTTTACTTGGCGCTGGCGGGCGCCTGTAGGGAGAGTATAGCACAAGACAACAGAACATTGCAATGAAGAGGAAGGAGAAGAAAATGACAAACAAAGTTGCAGAACTGGAAGAAACAATGATAGGGAAAAGCATAGAAATTTTGTCAAAGCAGAAAATCAGCCAGACGGAAGAGAAAATTGTCAGAGATACCGTCCGACTGATTGAGTTTACTCAAGGCTTTAATTGTCAGCAACACCCAATCGGGCACATATAGGGAGAGGGTAGCACAAGGAAACAGAATGGAGCAACAAAGAGGAAGGAGAAAGACATGAATAGGCAGTATAAGTCGAAATTTGATGAATACTACAAACGATATGGTAAAAGACCAGCAATGGAGTGCTATGTAAGAGCGATGAATGATTATTTTTTCTATTGCGGGCAGCAGTACACAGATAAAAAGATTGCAAAAGCAAAGAAAGAGCTGGCAGCCTTAATCATAGTGAGCACTGCCAGCACAATCATTATTGCTTTGAGGATGAAACGGTGTCGGTAACAAGTTTGGCAACGTCATCGATGTATTCCAGAATTTCATTTTGAGCAGCCTCGTCAAGGCTTGAGTTGAAAACATTGTTTTTCATTTCAACACGAAAAAGTTCAATTATATCATAGGAATTCAAGAACAACACCCCCTTTCATTTACTCGGTGCTGGCGGGCACCTGTAAAGAGAGTATAAGAAAGTGATAGAAAAAAATCAATACCGTGTGCTTTCCATGCGGCGTACAGCCGCAGTACCTCATTATCTCCTTTATTGTATGTAGCGATTGCACAGACCTTCAAGCCGTCTGTGCGTCGCATGGAGAGCACAGGGACAAGAAAGGAGCAGGATATGGAATACCCCAAGCCACTGATGAGCATATCAGAACTGAAAGAAATGGGATACTCGGAGTTTTATTTGCGGCGCGTGGTACATAGCAAGTACGGCTCCAGGGTTTCCGTATTAACCAAGAAGAACGGCAAGTACCTGATTAAGACGGCGGAGTTTGACAAGCTGCAGAACAGAGGATGCTTCCGGTAGGAGGAAAAAGATGGACAGGATTTTTTCAGGTATAAGTTTTATTTGCGTCATGATGGGCGTGGCCGGACTGGCAGGCACCTGGGAGCAGGAAGTGACAGACCCCCAGGGAATAGTGACCGCACTGGTTATTCTGGCAGCAGGCATCCTTGCAGGAATAGCCGCAGCACATGAGTCCGGATATATGAGCAGAATGAGAAAGGAAGGGACAAGCCATGAAAACAGAGGAACAGATAGAAAAACGGCTGTTTGATATGGCCGGGGAGTTCCGGGCGGCGTGCTACGGAAAGAAATGGATTATCGCCAAACGTCTGTATGACAAGGCTCTCACCCTGTGTACGGAGCTGGACATGCCGGAGGATGTAAAAAAGAAGCTGTTCGGGACAAGACCATACGAAGCAGACCCGGCAGACGCCAAAGACGGAGCATTTGAGGAAGATCTGGTAATCCGAATGCTGGAGCAGTGCATCCGGAACGAAGAGGAACGGATCGAGGAGGAGAAAAAGAGAAAGGCATATCTCCAGCACAAACGATTTTACGCAAAAAAATAGGACCGTCGGGAAACGGTCCAGGGTGGCACAAACTGTGCTCATCAATGCTAAATACAGTATAGCATGTGCCACCGCAAAAAGCAAGAAAAAGACAGAATGCGAGGGCATTTTTTACACCCTCGATTAGGATATTAAACATAGCGGAAAGAGGGTGGCGGAAATCTATATCATAAAATCGTGCAGAATTAACAACAAGGTGGAAATAGAGAAGTATAAGGACGGAAGGTATGGAGCACCAGGGGTTCACAGGGAGGAAAAACGGAAGGCAACACCGGAAGAGGTGGCGAAGCAGAACTTCTGGAAAAGGTGTCAATATCTCCGGCGAACCATGGAACTGAATTTTAAGGGTGGGGACCTGCATGTGCAGCTCACCTGTCGGGAAGAGGAACGTCCGGCCAGGGAAGACGCACCGATGATCATACGGGCATTTCGGGATAAGGTACAGAAAGAGTTCAAAAAACAGGGGTGGCAGTTCAAATACATCATCACCTGCGAGACGGGAAAACGGGGAGCAACCCACTGGCATATGATCTGCAACAACGAATACAACGAAAAGACCTGCACATGGGACATTATCCGAAAGCATTGGACACGGGGGCGCCCACATATGACGCCGCTGGATGATAACCGGGACTACAAGGGGCTGGCGGAGTACATAGTCAAGGAAACCAAGAATCGAATGGACAGGGAGCAGACCATTGAGAAGCTGTCCTATATGTGCAGCCGCAACCTGATCCGACCGGTCGAGCGAAAGAAAAAGGTACGTTTCATGAACTGGAAGCCGGTGCCGAAAGCACCCAAGGGCTACTGTGTACTGCCGGATTCCATTGTAAACGGCATCAACAAATTTACGGGAACACCGTACCAGAAATACACAATCGTGGAGCTCCCGCCGGGAAAGGAGGAAGGATAAGTGCTAAAGGAAGTAAGGTTATACATAGAAACGTCCATCCGGGGACCGCGGCGGCAGACAGGAGCCTATGCTTACGTGCTGGAATACCGGGCGGCAGCAGGACCGGTCACATTGACCGAAGTAAAAGCAATTCCGGACACCACGGAGCATCAGAGCCTGTGCATGGGCATCCTGGCAGCAGTGAAACGGCTGAAAAGCTGTGACCTCACTATCTGTACCAGTTCCGGCTACATCCAAGCGGTATTTGAGTGCTGGATGGATAACTGGATTGCAAACGGTTTCAAAACGGCGAAGGGCGAGCCCATCAAGGATGCCGAAAAGTGGCAGGAAATAGCAGAAAGACTGAATGGGCTGCCGGTTCGGGCAGAAATTGCCATGGAGCATACATATCGGGACTGGATGCTCCGGGAAGTGGACAAGGCGGTGAAGAGCGCCGCATCCGAAAAGTAGGTATTTGCCATGTAATGGTTCAAATATGTATCACGAAAAACTTGAAAACATGTCAGTGTGAGGCAGGGAGAAATCCCTGCCGGAAAGGAGTAAGAATGTTTGAGTTGTTTGGAGAATTTGACAACATAGAGGAAATGAACGAAACGGCAGTAAATCTCCGAAAAGAGGGAGATATGGAAAGCATACGGAAACTGGCACAGGAGAATGGGCTGGATAAAGAGATAGCGGATGCCTTTATTGAAGGAGATATGCTTTATCTGTTTGATGAAATGTCTGCCGCAATCGGGAAAATTGAAGTGGAGGCAAAGGAACTGAAACCGGTACAGATTATGGAAGACTGGGTGGAATACATAAAAGTAAAGTGTTTTGAGGATGAGGCGGTGGCGAAGGCCGTGAGAAAGAAAGGAAAAAGCCTGAAAGGCTGTATTGCAGAGCTGCTGAAATGGAGTTTCAAAAACCAGCATCCCGTTGATAAGGACATAATCAAGGCAGCAGGAGTCAATGCAGGAAGAGTCACACTGGGTATTCCAGGCATGAAAATGGCAAAGAAAATAATCACGGCATACTACATGGGAAAGTAGGTGAAGTGGAATGAAAAAGAAAGCTATTGAAAAAATTCCGTATCTGACTATATCAGGGGAAAACAAACACAAAGGCGCAAAATATGTAGGAGTGACTGCGTTTAAGAATATAAGCAAAGTGCGGCACCTGTTTCTGGAAGTTTATAGAAACAAAAAAGGGGAGAGGGAGGTCCCTATTGTCCGAATCGTGCTTACAAAAAACGATTTTGGAAATTATTTTCCATCTGAAAATGTATGGACAAGCCAAAAGATTGAAACAGATTACTACTATAGCGGTACAGCACTTTTATGGAACACACCGGAAGAAAGAAAAGATACGTGGCAGATGGAAGAAAAACGAAGTGTTCTGTTTGATGAAAAAGACCTTGACAGAATTAAAAACATGTGCACTGCAACGGCATGGAACGGAATGAGCTGGTGGAAATACATATACAGACAGGAAATCGAAATACGGTCAGAAAAAAATAGAAAAATAGCTGAGCGTAAATATGAACGAAGGCGGCAGGCATTAAATGACAGAGAACTTCATACAGAAGTGCTTCCGGCACAACGAATATTGGACTGGGCAGACAAGATACAGTTTCGGGAAAAACATTTTTTATATTACAAAAAACGAGGATGCTGGGTACAGATTGCGTGCAGCAGGTGTGGAAGGGTAGATGAACGAAGGTGGAAAGCAGGCATTTCCTACGAGTCTAATTTCCAAAAATTTGTCCAGGAACCAAGAGAAGGGGAATTTGGAAATTGTCCGCTATGCAACGCAAGGGGAGAGTGGAAGTGCCAGGGAAAGGTAAAGGGATGGCACGGCATAACAAATCATTTGTTTTTGGGACAAAAATACAAAGAA
Organism: Clostridium sp. CAG:510; assembly: GCA_000434615.1. Classification (GTDB taxonomy): domain Bacteria; phylum Bacillota; class Clostridia; order Lachnospirales; family Lachnospiraceae; genus Acetatifactor. The sequence goes on along the minus strand of FR880829.1, from coordinate 97,371 downwards.
AAGGGAATGGTTGTCAGATATGTGGAGGTTTCAAAAATATGGAAACTGGGTTTAACTTGCGGGGAGAACGGACCGGAAATGGAAAATGCGTCAGAAAAGCTTACCGAAACCGAAATAGCCAGGGCATATTTTGAACCGGATAAGAGTCCACAGATTGATTACCATAAATGCGATCCATATACCGGAGAAGATTTCTGGGATGACTGTAATCTGAGTGGGTTAGCAAATATAAACATAAGAGAGGCAGCTATTATGCCAGAAACCTTTGAGAATATCAAAGGTACTATATTCCAGTATAGCGCTATAAAAGAGTATGCAGCAGAAAACATAAGAGAAATAAATCTGGTTGATTACATGGAGGCATATAGGGCGCTTCCACAGATTGAAATACTGGTAAAGATGAAGATGATAGGAGTGGTGAGACAGCTCATACAAAATCAGGGCGCAGTAGCAATCTGGAAGAATATGAATAGACCCGATGAATTTTTGGGGATAAAAAAAGAAAGAGTGAAACAGCTTGCAGAAAAAAAAGGCGATATGAAATTCCTGAGAATTATGCAGATGGAAAAAAGAATGCAGCAAAACTGGTCAATGGATGTAATTGAAGGACTGGCAGAAATAGGCGCGGAAAGGGGAAAACTGGAAATCGCGTTAAGATACATGAGTGTGAAAAAGTTGCTGAACCGGATAAGCAGGTATGCAAAATGGGAATATGGAACGGGATGCATAACAGCTACGGCGCGGCTAAAGGAAATGGCAGGAAAGTATATGGATTACATTTACATGAGCCAGATGCTGGGATATGACCTACATAATACTGTGTACCAGTATCCAAAAAATATCGAGGAAAAGCATAGAGAGAGGGTGATGGAAAGTACACAAAAAGAAATGGACATCAGACTGAAAGAGGTAACCGAGAAATTCCCCCTGATACGCAAACACTACCGAGCATTGAGAAAACAGTACATTTATGAGGACGAAAATTACATAGTCAGACCGGCAAGGTCGGCAGAGGAAATCGTAATAGAGGGACAGACACTGCACCATTGCGTAGGCGGAAACAATTATTTGAAAAAACACAATGATGGAAAAAGCTATATTCTGATGTTGCGTAAGAAAAATAAACCAAACATACCGTACATCACAATAGAAATAGATGCAAAAACAGAGGCTATTATCCAGTGGTACGGGGCAAATGATAAAAAGCCGGATGAGGGGAAAATGGATAAATGGATAAAAAGCTATGTGGTGAGACTGCGGTGTGAAAAAAAGGCAAATAAAGAAAAGGAGCGGCTAAAAATAGCCATCTAAGGAAGGAGAAAAGGAATGGAAGGACAGATAACATTATGGCAGTGGCAGGCAATGAAAGACGATATCAGAAAAAAGCTGAATGAAACGGCGGAGAATTTCGTCTACATAGGCTGCCGGCTGAAAGAGATTGAAGCACAGGAAAGCTACAAGCAGGACGGGGCAGCAGACATTTACGAATTTGCCCAGAAGGAATACGGACTGCACCGCTCCACCACGCAGCGCTTCATGGCAATTACATCCAAGTTTTCCATAGGGGGCAACTCAACGGAGCTGCTCCCGGAATATAAAAACTTCGGAGTATCGAAGCTGCAGGAGATGCTTACCTTGTCGGACGAGGACTGCCAGCTTCTCACAGACAAGAGCACGGTGTCCGATATAAGGGACTTTAAGAACTTTAACCGGCAGCAGGCATCGGAAGAACCGGCACGGGAAGAAACAGAAAGAGTATACACAGCATTCCAGAAGTGCATTATTGAATTTTTCCGGCAGCAGGACAAAAAGGACGTCCTGAACATGGTTCTGAAAATGCAGTTGGAACAGGAACACACGGAGGAGATGCGGAAGCAGCAGGTAGAGCTGATAAATCCGTCCGAGTACGGTGCATTCAACAAAGGCATCATATATATGTTTCTGTACGATACAGACAGAGGCGTAGCCTATAAGACTGTGACAACCAAAGAAACCAAGAAGCTGACATGGGAGGCATTCATGGAAGAGGTAGAGTCCATTTACCGGGACTCTTACGGCCCGGATACGTGGACAAACTTCTACGGACCGATGCTGGAAGCTGTGGAACCGGTAAAAGAAGAACCGAAAACAACGGAAAAGCCCGAAAAGACAGAAGCGGAAGCCTGTGCGACGTCGCACAAAAACGAGCCACCCAAAGCGGAAAAGCAGGAGGAAACGGAGGACACAGAACCAGCGGAAATCGATACAGAGGCAGAGCAGGAAGAGGAAACAGCCACGGATACGGAGAGCAGCGAAAGCGAAGAAGAAACCGTGGAAACAGACCGGGAACCGGAGCAGCCGGACGGAAGCATAGTGGAAGACCCGTACTATAAACTGCAGGAGGAAGCCGAGGAACTGGCGTTAAAAGTGGCACACACCATGAAAATGTATAAAAAACTGCTGATTGACAAAGAGGAGATGAGCAAGGTCAAGACCAATATGGAGCATCTGGCAGCAGTCGTGGAGCAGCTGGACGAAATGGGAGAGGAGCGTGGAGCAGATGAGCAATACAGAACAGAGTAGGGAGATGCCGGAAGGTGTAGCAAAACAGACAGGTACCTGCATGTATTGCGGACAGACCATGATATTACGCACATCAGGAATGGCGAAGCAGGAGCAGCTTGATAAGTGGGCAACGGAAAAATGTTCTTGCGAGGAAGCAAAGGCGGCACAGGAAAAGGTAAAAGCCAAGAGAACGGCGGAAGAAAACATCATCCGACTGTTCCGGGAGGACTTCCCGGAAACTGAAGCCATTATGAAAGAGGCACTGGTCTACATAGAAAACGAGGATGTGGCAAAGGTAACGGTTGACACCGGAAATGGCGTCAAAGGTACATTGCGCCGCACCAATAAAGGCACGATCGTGGTGGAAATGGTGACATCCAGTAAAAAAACCATGGAGTCACGATGAGCAAGTCAATCATGCACAGGAAAGAGGATAAAACCTGCTACCTGTGCATGAAGCTGCATCACAACTACAGCCGGCACGGGAACCTGGAAGAGCATCATGTGATGTATGGCGGCCAGAATCGGAGACTTTCGGAGAAATACGGATTGAAGGTTTATCTGTGCATCAATCATCATACCTATGACGGAGGACCGGAAGCAGTCCACCGAAACGATGACATCCGCCGGATGCTGGAAAAGGATGCCCAGAGGGCGTTTGAAAGGGCATATCCGGCATTGAACTTCCGGGAGATATTTGGAAAGAATGTACTGGATGAGTTCGAGCGGCAGCAGGTATGCCGAAAGCCGGAAGCAGGCATCCCAGACGGGTTTATATCGCTATAAGTATGATATCCGTGTATTTGTACTTCCTACTGTATTGGGGCAACAAAAGATATTATAAGGAGGGCAGAAAAAATGAAGGAAAACAGCAGATTGACAGAAACGGATAACTGCGGGAACTGGGCGCTGAAAGGTGTAAAGTGGGAAGACCTGTATAAAGGCGCTGTCATTACGCAGCAGACGTATGAAAAGATGTACGGAGCATTATTCAAATTAAAAGATTACGAGAACACCGGTCTTGCACCGGGGCAGATAGAGGAGATGGACAGGTTATATGAAGAAAAATGCAGAGAAGTCACAAAGTGGAAAAAGAGAGCCGATGAGCTGGCAGGAGGAAGACATGATAGCGGAGCAGACACCGAGTAAGGAGAAGGTATATTCCGGGATGCAGAAGAACGTTCCGGCAGCAGCCATGAGGATAGGCCGCACAAAGCCGGTATATGTAAATTACACGAAGGAGGGGCGATTAAGGAATGAAAGAAAAAATGTATAAGCTGATTGAGAACGGAAAGAGATAGGGGAATACATGACGTATGTACAAATAAGCATATTGGGCATAAATGGAATTGTGGCACAGGGAAATACGCTGGCAAATTCGGAGCTAAATCGGTAAAAGGAGTACTTAAATATATGGATGGATTGATTGTAAAACCCAAATGGGGCAATAAAATCTTGTATCATGGAAAGCGACTGGAAGTCCGGGGCAGTAAAACCTCAAAGATTGGAGTGAAATTATATCTTCTCGAAAGCGGAAACCCTCGTATAAAAGGTACATTTTGCATTGAAAGGTGCATTCCGATTAACAGGACTAACTGGGAAAAATTAAAACCACTTCATCAAGTGAATATAGGCTATGAGGAGTTGGTAAAAATATATCCTACGCCCTTTTTCTGGGAATTAAGAGATGTTTCACCTGTAGATGAGGTTTGGTTCTATGTGCCACATAGAGGTGCAGTTATCTGGGTGAAGGATGTTATTGCAATAGGTGAGATGGATTAGAATGCAGCCATGAGGATAGGACGGCAGGTACAAGGAAAAAGTAAAAGAGGAGGGATAGCGTGGAGAGAGATGCGTGGAGAATTATCGAAACAATCATACGGCGGTACCCAAAGACAAAGCGAAAATATGAAGAATACCTGGAAGAGGTCATAATGACGCAGCAGCCACCGGAAACAAATATATTCCGGGATGCCAAGGAAGAGGAAAACAAACCGCAGTCAGTAACCGAAGCGAAAGCGTTGAAAATGACATCCGCTTATGCGTACCGCAATAAGCAGGAGATAGAAGCGGTGGAGTTTTGTTACAACAACCTTCGCCCGGAGGAGCAGAAGGTCATCAGAGAACGGTACTGGACGGGCGACGGTAAGAAGCCGGTTCCGTACCTGCAGATTACAGGAACAAAGTACAGCGAGAGGCAGATGAAGCGAATTGTATTCAAAATGGTATACCAGGTAGGAAAATACATAGGGGAGGTAAAGTAAATGAAAAAGTTGATTGATGAAATCAAAAAGGAAATGTACGAGCAATTAGCTGATTTGGAAAAGGAAATTGAGGTACTAAAAAATAATATATCAGAGGCTAAGCAGGTATTAGAAAAGATACAGACGGTGGATGATTTAGAAAAACTGGATAATTTAGACCTTGAAAAGGGTTTAACAATTATCGGAATATGGGGGGTAAGCAGATGAGTAGAGTATTACCGATTTTATTTAACACCGAGATGGTTCGGGCAAATCTGGACGGACGGAAAGGGTGTACTCGGCGTTTAGTAAAATTTCTGCCGGGAGAAAATCCGTGGTGGACTGGATATATCAAAGATGGAGCAATGCTGTACAACGGCAGGAATGAGCCTTGTATCAGAAACGCACCATATCAGCCGGGAGATATCTTGTATGTTCGTGAAACATGGGCTTGGTGTCCGTGCTGGGATTGCGGGTTGGACGTAGAAAAGACCGGATGCGGGAATAAAGAAGAGCGGATATACAATGCCAAGAAAAAGGAATATGGATGTTACATGTACAGGGCATCGTGTGAGGACAACGAATATCCATCAGCTGATATTTGGCATCCATCAATCCACATGCCAAAAGAAGCGGCACGTATCTGGCTACGGGTTACGGATGTACGAGTAGAGCGGCTGCAGGATATTACGATTGATGACATCCGCAGAGAGGGACTTTCCTCTGTAGCGGTTCATGCCGGAGATATGGAGATTGCGTTGGAAGAATGGAAGATGCTATGGAACTCCACCATAAAGAAGCCCGACATCGACCGCTATGGATGGGATGCAGACCCCTATGTGTTTGTAATAGATTTTATTAAAACAGAAAAGCCAGAGATAAGATTTTAGGAGCATGTCTTGAATTTCAAGACATGCTTGTGAAACAGATAGGAGAGGTAAGGAATGGGAGAAAGAAGAAACTTGAAGGAAGCCAGAAAGGCAGCAGGCATGACACAACAGCAGATGGCAGAAAAGGTAGGAATTAGTTTACGATACTATCAGAACATAGAAGCAGGCAGCAGGACTGGTGATTTTGAAATTTGGGACGCACTGGAAGACATTACAGGTATTCATCAACGGAAACTCCGTGAGATTTCAGAAATTCATCACGACCCAGAAGCCAATCAATAGAGACATCCAAAATATCTGCTATTTGAACAAGAAGAGAATAAGACGGAGAACGGTCTCCACCTTCGTAACACTGATAAGAGCGGAGCGCTATATTCAGTAAATCAGCCATTTTTTGTTGAGTAAGGTTTCGTTTATTACGCATATCCCGTAGTCTTTTTCCAAACATGATATTTCCTCCATGAAAAAAATACTTGACTATGAACAAATTGTACGTTATTATGTGAAATCATAAAACGTACAATTTGCACGTAATAAGGAGGTAAATAAAAGATGGATAAGTTGCAGACTATCGAGGTAAAAGGACAAAGAGTATTAACAACAAAGCAGATTGCAGAAGCTTATGAAACGGAGGACATCAAAATCCAGCAAAACTTTATAAACAACAGAAGAAGATTTATAGAGGGAAAGCATTATATCCTCTTAACCGGAGAGAAATTGAAACAGTTCAAGAACCGCTTCGAAAATTTCGAAGTAGTTTCCAAAAGGACATGTAAGCTGTATCTATGGACAGAGAAGGGAGCACTGCTCCACGCTAAGAGCCTGAATACGGATAAAGCATGGGAAGTATACGACTATCTGGTTGACTTTTACTTCCGTGCGAACCAGACAAGGCAGCAGGCATGTGAGACCAGGAGCCCGAACGGCAGGGAGGTGGTAGACATTCCTGTTAATGAAACGGCACAGAAGGGACTACAGGAAGTAAGAAGACAGATAGCGGGAATGGAGTGCATGCTACAGATGTATAACAGGTATCAGAGCATGGAAGAGTACCAGAAGGTAGTAGGAATGATGCAGGAGTTCAACCGGGCACTGTATCGGAATATTTCTGACCTTTACGAACGAAGACCCGTACTCATAGAAAAGGTGTTTTGATAAAATTATAAGATTTTTTGTAAAAAGCTGTTGACATAGGGTACACCATATGATATACTATAATTGTAAGGAGGTACCGAAGATGAAAGACAAAATTCGGAAAGCCACCGAAACAGTAAAAGAGCTTCTCAAACTGGTGGAACAGATTGAGAAGCTGATGATAAGAATAATATCCTTGCTCGGTTGGATACTTATCATTATTCTTTTACTTAAGTAGGAGCATGGCTGGGGGGCGAAAGCCCCTTGGCTCCTTACCCAAAATATAACACAGAACAGGAGGAATGACAAGTGAAAAAGGAAGTAAAAGAACTGACGGTAAACATTCTGAAACTTACGGGAAAAGTGTTAGTCCTCGTAGGAGCTGTAGCAGGTGTGATATTGATATGCAAGGGGGTGTTATGATGCCGGTAGGAAATCCAAACGCACAGACCAAGGCAACAGAGAAGTATGCACGAAAGGTAGGACTGATAAGCAAATCCTACAAGCTGAAGCGTGAAGTAGTGGAAGAATTTGCAGAAGCATGTGAAAAAGCAGGAGTGAGCCAGGCGGGAAAACTTACGGAGCTGATGCGTGCATTTGCGGAGGAAATGAAAAAAAATTAAAAAAATTTTCAAAATGGCATGATTTCGCATGCGTACCTGTGGTATTATAGTAGCGTGATAAGTTGAGATAAGGGCGATACGTTCAAACGTATTGCCCTTTTTGTATGCACTGGAGGCAGCAGGAATAGCACAGGGA
>FR880829.1:36448-89793 GCA_000434615.1 Clostridium sp. CAG:510 | reverse complement strand
CTGCAGGCAGCAGGAATGGCACAGGGATGGGCGAAAGCGTTCTACAATTCAAAGGCATGGAAGCAGGAAAGAGAATACATTTTGAAACGCGACAGATATTTATGCCAGTGTGCCGGATGCCATGCGCTTGCTACGGAAGTGCATCACAAGAAAGAGCTTACTGAGGACAACGTACACAATCCAATGATAGCACTCAATCCTTCAAACCTTATGTCGGTGTGCTCCGAATGCCATAAGCGCATCACCAAAGCAGAGCACAGACGGAAAGGGCAGGTTGATTTACCAAACATTGTGTTTGATAGTAACGGTTATCCGATAGAACCCCCCCGGGGGTAGGGCAAAGTTTGGGAGGGGTCGCAGACCGAGAGCGTCCCATCGATGTAACCCTCCGGAAAAATCGCGCGTAAGGGGTGGGGGGTAAGGAGGTATAAAAAGTGGAATTTGAGCAGATTTATACAGAAAAGAAGCGAAAAAGCCTGATCCTCAAAGAGAAGAAAAAGTTGAGCATTATTCTGGAAAATATGGACAAAAAAACGCAAAGTACGTGCGAAAGTCTGATAGATGATGCCGCTTTTATGGCTGTCACACTGGACGAACTGCGAAAAATCATAGCCAGGGACGGACCGGTGGAACGGTATCAGAACGGCGAGAACCAGAAGGGACTAAAAAAGTCAGCGGCGGTCGAAGCGTATGACAAAATGGTGAACACATACACCAAAGTGACAAAGCAGCTGGTGGACATGCTACCGAAAACAATTAAGTTGTGCAATGAAAATGGTGGCGTATCCATCCAGGAAGTGGACGACGACAGCGCAGAGGCACTGATGGCGTATGTGCAGAGCTTTAAGCGTTGACGCCAAACTGGCCAAAAGAATATCTGGCCGGAATGCAGTCGGGCGACATTATTACATGCAGTAAGATCAGAGCCGTATATGAACGGGAGTGTGCATGGATGGACAGCCCGCCGGCAGATTTTCCGTATTACTTCGACCCGGAAAGAGGCCAGCATCACATTGGATTTATGGAAAAATTCTGCCGCCATTCTAAAGGTAAAGTGGGCGGCAGCTTGATACAGTTCGAGCTGTTCCAAAAAGCAAAAATGCAGATGGTTTTCGGCTGGGTGGCCAAGGATACCAACCTGCGGCGCTTCCGGGAAGTGGACGATATCCGGGGAAGAAAAAACGGGAAGTCTACAGAGACGGCAGCCGTGGAATGGGACATGGCGCTGAACGATGGCGAGAAAGGTGCAGAAATTTATTGCACGGCAAACAAAAAAGACCAGGCGAAGATCATCTTTGACGAATGCGTGAACATGCGTATCCAGTCAAAAGCACTTATGGGGGTATCCAAAAAGCGGCAGTCGGACATATTCATTCCGGATAGCATGAGTTTTATTAAAGGGCTTGCGTCGGACACGTCAACCATGGATGGTCTCAATACACAGTTTTTTTCGCTGGATGAGTTTCACGAACAGAAGACCAGAAAACTGTACGATGTCATGATTCAGTCGGTGACAGCCAGGGAGCAGCCGCTTGCCTGGCTGATAAGCACAAACGGATTCGTCCGGGAAGGGCTGTATGATACCATATACGATTATGCCAGCAATGTAGCCATGTGGTCTCCGGGCTTCGAGGACTATGAGCTGTTACCACTGCTCTATGAACTGGACGACCGGGAGGAATGGAAGATACCGGCAGCATGGTATAAAGCAAATCCCGGACTGGGGACCATAAAGGACAAAAAGAAGCTGGCAGCACTGGTAGAAAAAGCCAAAAGAGACCCGACAATACTTCCGACACTGCTTACAAAAGACTTCAATATGCCGGAAAACTCAGCCGATATATGGCTGCCTTACAACATGATAGTCAATGAGGGTATGGTGGACATGGAGTTTTTGAAAAACTCCTATGCCATAGGTGGATGCGATTTATCAAGCACAACAGACCTTACCTGTGCGACGCTTCTTATCAGGAAACCGGAGGACAACCGGTTTTTTATTTTGCAAAAATATTTTCTTCCGGAGTCCAAGGTGAAAAGGGAAGAGATAAAAGATAAGAGCGAAGCCCCGTATGACAAGTGGAGCAAAGACGGATGGCTGCAGACCAGTGAGGGAGCAACCGTGGATTTCCACGCAGTGACGGAATGGTTTGTGCATATGGTGCGGGAGTACAACATCCGGCCATTGTGGATTGGATATGATGCGGCTCTTTCCGGATACTGGAGAGAAGAGATGGAGGATTACGGATTTGAGATGGAAAAAATCAGACAGGGTCCGTTTACATGGACATACCCGTTTAAGGAAATGGCGGGACTGTTCGAGGAGCACCGCATCTGGTACCAAAACAATCCCATGCTCCGGTGGTGTCTATCAAATACCGGAAAGAAATCACTAAACAAAGACGGTATTGAAAGTGTGCAGCCGGTTAAGGTTACGGCAGCACGCAGGATAGACGGTACGGTGTCCCTACTCAACGCGTTTACGTGTTATAAAAATCATGAAGAGGAATACCTCAAATATGTGAAGTAGAAAGGAGAAAAATGGGACTTTTTGATAAGTTTTTCAAGAAAATCAAGGTCAAATGGAGCAGCTTCTTCGGGTACCAGAACACATCGGCGCCGTTTGACAAGGAAGCATGGTACCACGATACGTTCCGGGCCACCGTGGATGCCATAGCCACACATGCATCAAAAGGACAGTTCAAAGCGGTAAAGCTGAATCAGTTCGGAAAAGTGGAGAAAACGTTTGAAAATGACAAGATGGTGAGACTGCTGAACATCCGGCCGAATAATGTCATGACGGCAACGGAGTTCAAGTACCGCATGGTAGCCGCACTGGAGACCAAGACAACGGCTGTGGCATACATACGGTGGGACGGCTTACAGCCGGAAGCGGTGTACCCGGTGGATTTTACCAGTTATGAATTCAGGGAAATAACGGGCGGCGGCATTGCCATAGTGGTGACGGACCAGGAAGGGCAGGAGCATCCGTTTGACTTGAAGGATTGTGTGGTGATCCGCAAATTTTACAATGACCGGCTGGCATCCGGTGACGGTAACGACCCCATTTACAAAGTGCTGGATATGTCCAAAGCATCGGATGAAGGGTTTATCAATGCACTCACGGTTGCAAACAAAATCCGCGGCATGGTAAAGAATAAAAAGAGCATGCTGGATCCGGTAGACGTCGAAAAGAACCAGGAACAATTTGCCAAAAGATTTGAAAATGCGGCGCAAAACGGCGGCATTATATCCGTGGATTCCATGGAGGACTTCAAGGAGTTAAACCTGACACCGTGGGCAGCGAACAGTACCCAGATGAAGGAAATCAACAACCGAATTTTTTCCTACCTGCGTACATCGGAAAAGATTGTGCAAAACACCTATACCGAACAGGAAGGAATGGCATGGTACGAGGGAAAGATAGAGCCTATCTGGCAGATGCTTGCCGAAGCATTTACCACGGCATATTTTTCCAAGCATGAAATAGAATGCGGAAACCGTCTGATTATATCAGGCGGTATTTTAATGGGTTCATCCATTGAAACAAGGGTCAGGGTGCTGGAAGCGACGAAAGAAACCGGCGAGCTCACCACAAACGAAAGGCGGGAGCTGTTAGGATTTGCGCCGGTGGCAGACGGGGACGACAGGCAGGTCTCCCTGAACTTCGTAAAAGCAAAAGACCAGTCAAAATATCAGAAGGGAGAAGAAACAGATGGGAATGGAGCAGAGGAAAAAGTGGATTGACCGTGAATTCCGGGTACAGGCACGAAGCCTGGAGGACGAAAACGGCAAGACAAAGGAATTGTGGGTGGAAGGATATGCCGTAAGGTTTAACAGCCCTACGGTTCTTTTCATAATTGACGGAACAGAGTATAAGGAACAGATTGACGACAGGGCATTTGAGGAATGCGATATGTCGGACGTCATTTTCAACTATAATCATGGCGGCAAGGTTATGGCAAGAACCAGGAACAAAACCCTGCAGCTGGAGGTCAGAGAGGATGGGCTGTTCATCCGGGCAAGACTGGACGGAACAGAAGAGGGTCGTAAAATGTACGACGAAATAAGCGGCGGATATGTAGACCGCATGAGCTTCCGCTTTACCATCCGGGAGGAAGCATACGACAAAGAAAATCATATGTGGACGGTACGAAAGGTCAGAAAATTGTATGACGTTTCTGCCGTAGATATCCCCGCATACGATGATACATCAATCGAAGCCAGAAAGAACTTTATCCTGGAGGCGGATGCTCAGGAAAAAAGACAACGTGAAGCGGCGGCTGATCTGGAACGGCGCAGACTGGTGGCAGTAGTAAAATTATCAACAAAAATGGAGGAAAAGAAAGATGAATGAGAAACTGAAAAAAATTCAGGAAAGAAAGAATGCACTTCTCGCAGAATTAGAGAACAAAGAGGTGCCGGTAACCGAGGAAAGAATGGCAGAAATCGAGGCAGAGATCAGAAATCTGGAAGCCGATGAGGCAAGAGCCTTAAAGGAAGAGGAACTTAGAGGAAAACTGACAAATAAGGTGAAGATCCCTGAGGAAGGTTCCGGAGAAGACGCAGAAGCCAGAGCGAGAAAAATCATGGAGTCGGGGCACATGGAGATTAGTGCGGAGGAGACAAGAAATGCACTGACACAGAAAAGAGCCACCACCATTGCATCAGAGACACTGGTAAAACCTACAAAAAACGGATCGGAAATCAGAGACACCATGGAAACGGTGCCCACCATCGTTGACCAGGTAACAGTTATTGATTTGACCGGAGCATCCGCATACGAAGAGGCATATGTAAAGACAGAGTCTACTGCGGGAGACAGAACAGACGGAAGTGCCGTCCCTGAATCAGATCCGGTATTCGGTGTGGCAAGAATCCTCCCGAAGCTGATCAGCACAACCGCCTATGTGTCCAAGAATATTAAGCGTGTGTCTCCGCTGGCGTACGAAGCCAAAGTGAGAGAATTGGCACTTAAAGCATTAAGGAGAAAGATTTCCAACCTGATTGTAAACGGAAATGCCGGTGACTTTTTAGGCATTAAGATTGCAGAAAATACAAAGAAAGAAGCTATCAGCAAGGAACTTGCGGTCAGCAGCACCACCATTGATGCCAATACTTTACACGACATTATCTTTGCATACGGTGGCTCGGATGAGCTTGGCGGCAATGCAGTACTGCTTCTGACCAAGAAGGACCTTGCTGCATTCGGTAAGGTTCGTGGCACGAACGAAAAGAAACCGGTATATGAGATTGTACCCGATCAGGCAAATCCTAACTGCGGCACAATCAAAGACGGTGGATTAAGTACAAGATATGCTATTCATTCCGGCCTGACCTCTCTTTCCGAGTCCACACAGGGAAAGTCAAAGATCCCGACCATGATTTACGGTGATCCTAAGAACTTCGAATTGGGACTTTTCGGACCGTACACGGTGGAAGTGTCCAGTGACTATAAGTTTGCAGAAGGCCTTCTTACCATCATGGGCGAGGTAATGGCCGGAGGTAACGTAATCGTAGACGGCGGCTTTGTCATCGTAACACTGGCAGCTACTGCATAATGGTCTGCCAGGAATACAGGGATGCGGCGATTGGTGCCTTAAGACTAAGCGAAAGAGCCGCCCAAAATCAGACACTGCTAAGTGAAATAGACCGGAAAATCAATACAGCCTGCCTGGACATGGTCCGGGTGGGCATTCCTGAGACTGTGGTGTATGCAGAAAATCCGAATCCGTTAGTTACCGAAGCCGTGGCAACTTTCTGCCAGGCTAAAATGGGACGGGAAGACAAAAGGGATGCCTGCATGGAAGCCTATGTGTATCAGATAGAAGCCATGCGGAAATCCGCAAAGCTGCAGGAAGGAAGGTTGAATCATGAGGGCAATGAATGATGTGATTACGCTGTTAGTCAGAGACATCAGGCGTGAGAACGCAGTCGCACAGGAAACAACCATTCAGGAATCCGAGTGTTTCGCCCGGATTGAAAGTGTGAAGCGAAGTGAGTTTTATGAAGCGGACAGGGTAGGCGTCAAGCTGGCTCTGTCCGTTTACGTGAACTACGAGGACTTTAAGGCAGCCGCTGTTGTGAAAGAGGACGGAAAGAGAAAATTCCCGTCCATGGTGGAACTGGACACTGATATGTACCGGATTTACCGGACATACCGGGTGGATGACGACGAGATAGAGCTGATACTGCAGGAGGTGGAGTGATGTCGTCTTTTGAGGTAAACTTTCCAGACGATTTTTTAGGTGATTTATTAAACACATCTGCCGAAGAGATATGCATGAAAGCCCTCTCAGAAGCGGCGCCTATCATGGAACAGAGCATGAAACGTTCCGCCAGGGCAGCAGTCATGCATGCCGGAGAGTCCGACATGGTGAATTCCATAAAAGCCACAACGCCCAAAAAGACAAAGGACGGCGACGCCTATATAGTCAATGTAGGGCCGACAGGCAAATCAGAGCATAGCTACAATGACCGGAAAACCGGAAAGAAAAAGAAGGAAAAAGTAAGCAATGCATTAAAAGCCGTATGGAAGGAGTATGGCATAGCCGGAAAACAGCCGGCGCGACCATTCCTGGCAAATGCAACCGGGAATGCAGAGGAAGCGGTGGTATCCAAAATGCAGGAAGTATACGGAAAGGAGACACAGCATGGATCTGACGGATAAGATGGTAGAACTGGGTAAAAAAGTGGGATGTGAAGTAGAAGAGGGCATATATACTGATACCGGAATAAACAGTGCATCCAGATATATAGTGTTTGTATATGAGGATGAGAGACCGGACACAAGAGCAGATAACGGCGTCGAAGCGGACGTTGCATATCTGCAGATTTCGTACTTTACGCCGAAGGAATATCCCTATATGAAAGATAAGCATACCATACGCGATTATCTGGAGGAACAGGGGTTCAGCGTGACATCCATACGGAGCTGGATTGAGGATGCCATTACAGGATATGACCGGACACGGCATACCGTGTTTGAGGTTAATTATTTAGAATCAAGGAGGAAATAAACATGAATTTTGGTTTGAGCACACCGGTAATCGCAAGAAGAACCGGATACAAAACGTACAGTGATGGCTTTGTCTGCGGAAAAGCCATGACAACCGAAGTAAACCCGCAGTATTCCGAATCATCCGTATATGGTGACAACATGCTTGCCCGCAATGTCAAGAAGCTGAAGTATGCGGATGTGAGTATGGGCACCACAACCCTGCCGGCGAAAGCAGCAGTGGTTATGTTCGGCCACACGGTGGACGAAGAGAACGGGGAAGAGCTGCGCAATTCCAAGGATAAAGAAAACGAAGTGGGATATGGATTTTTTACCAATGAGGACATTGACGGAGTGGATAAGTGCGTGGCATGCATCCTGTACCGTGTGACTTACAGCGAAGGAAGCAACAGCTATGAAACCCAGGGCGAAAATCTGACATTCAAAACTCCCACTGTATCCGGTAAAGCAATGCCGGAAGAAAATGGAGACTGGATGACACGAAAGGTATGTGATACGGAAGAGGAAGCCATCGCCTGGCTCAAGCAGCAGTTAGGCGTGGCAGAGCAGGCCGCAAAGCCGGTGGCATCCGTAAAGGGCGGCACCTATGCGGAAGCCCAGAGCGTGGTTCTGACGGCAAGTGACAACGGTACCATTTATTACACTACCGACGGCACAACGCCAAGCAAAACAAACGGAACCAAGGCAACCAGCGCAGCCATTGCCATCAGTAAACGTACCATGCTGAAAGCAGTCAATACAGCAACCGGCAAGGCAGATTCTGCGGTGATGGCCGAAGAATACATCATCACAGGCTAAACAGAACAAAGCACCGGAATAAAAGGAAGCACCCGCAAAGTGCTTCCTTTCTTTTTGGCATATATCGGAGGTTAAGAAAATGGTAGAAAAGCCTATATTTATCACACTGGCAGGCAAAAAGGTGCCGCTGTGGTGCGATATTTTCGCCCTGAATGAAATTCAGGAGGAATATGGCTCTATCGGCACGTTTGAACGGAAACTGCTGGGAGTGGAGGAAACGGAAGCGGGAAAATTTAATAAAACAGAACCCGACATGAAAGCGATTATGTTTGCCCTTCCGGTAATGATACGGGAGGGCGTAAGGAAGCTGGAGGCAATGGGAGAAAAGGCAGATATTGATGTAAACGAGGTGATGCTTGATGCAGACATGCCTTTTACCCTCCTTGCCGGTTATATCCATAACGCGTATAAGAGGTGTTTTATTTCAAAAAAATAAAGCCAGGAGCGGAAAAAAAGAAAGAAGAACAGCCGATAGACGTAGCCTGGATTATTTATATCGGTATGGCGAAAATGGGCTATTCGGAAAGCGAGGTCTATCTTTTGCCGATGGGCAAGTGGCTGGATATATTCGACACGTATAAAAAGGTCCATAATTTTGACACACAGAAAATGCTATACAAGACAGAGGATGCGGAGCCCGAGGAAAAGGACTCCATCTTTGATTTATAGGAGGTGAGACGGTGGCGGCAAAAAATACAATCGGAAGCAAGATTGTAATTGAAGGCGTAAAAGAATACAACGAATCCATACGGTCCATCAAAGCAGAGCAAGCAGAGCTTCGGGCGGAAATGAAACTGTGTACGGAAACGTATAAGGAAAATGCCAACAGCACAGAAGCCCTGCGGGCAAAGCAGGAAATTCTCACCCGGCAGATCGAAGCGCAAAATGAAAAAGTAAAGGCACAGGAAAAGGTGCTGAAAGCGGCGGAGGATGCCAGAACGGAAGCCCGCCGGAAGGTAGAGCTGTATACCGTATCGTTAAAGGATGCGGAAAAGAAGCTGGAAAGCATGAAAAATGCAACAGATACGACAGCGGAGGCACTGGAACAGCAGCAGACAGAAGTCGAAAAGGCATCCACGCAGTTAAAGCTGGCGGGGCAGCAGTATGAAAAAATGGACGCCAGTGTTACCAAGTACACCACTGCCCTGAATACATCCCAGGCAGAACTGGTGGGTATGGAACGGGAGCTGGACAATACCAGAGACTATCTGGCGGAAGCGGCAGACAGTGCAGACGGGTGTGCCACATCCATAGACCAGTATGGAAAAAAAGTAAAGGAAGCAACCGAAGAAACACAGGGATTTGGGGAAAAGACGGTGTCGGCTGTGGAAAACCTTGCCGGAGCTCTGGCAGCTTCGGGGATTGCAGCGGAGATTGACAAAATAAAGGATGCTCTGATGGAGTGCTCCAAAGAGGCGGCTGCCTATGAGACGAACATGGCAAAGGTCTACACCATCGCAGACGAAGCCAAGGTGACGCAGTCCGATATGGCGGCACAACTCATGGAACAATCCACGGTGCTGGTGCAATCTTCAAACGACCTGGCCGATGCGGCATACAATGCGATATCAGCCGGACAGGATACGGCAAATACAGTAGGCTTTGTGGCGGATGCCACGAAGCTGGCTATTGGTGGTTATACGGATGCTACAACATCCGTGGACATCCTGACTACGGCCATGAATGCCTACAAGATGGAAGCTGAGCAGTCCACGCACGTAGCGGATGCCCTGATAACCACGCAGAACCTTGGTAAGGTTACAGTAAATGAGCTGGCAGCAAATATGGGTAAGGTCATTCCCATAGCGGCCGCCTACAACGTGAATATGGACCAGCTTTCCTCGTCATATGCCATCCTTACCGCAAATGGTATCAAAGCGGCGGAGTCTACCACATACATAAAGGGCATGCTGAATGAGTTAGGCGACAGCGGCAGCACGGTAGGCAAGATACTGAAAGAAGAAACAGGCATGTCGTTTGGTGAGCTGATGGAGCAGGGACTTAGTCTGGGCGATGTGATTGAGATACTGGGCGAGTCGGTAAACAATGACAGCGCGGCATTTAATGAGCTGTGGTCCAGCTCGGAAGCCGGTGTAGGAGCCCTGTCCATTCTGGGAAGCGGTGCCGAGAAATTTAATTCTGTCCTGGAACAGATGGAGAACAGCACCGGAGCCACAGAGGCAGCATTCCAGAAGATGACGGATACCACCGAATACGCAGAAAAGCGAATGCAGATTGCATCTCAGAACCTGCAGATAGCCATAGGCAACGAATTAAATCCCACACTAAAAGAACTGTATAACACGGGCACAGACGCATTTACATGGGCAACAGAATTTGTGCAGGAGCATCCGCAGGTGGTACAGGCAGTGGCTGTTGTGGTGGCGGGACTGGGAACGGCCGCAACGGCAATAGCGGGTGTAACAGCAGCCGTGGCAGCGTTTAAGGCGGTCACGGCGGTTACAAACCCGCTGGTAGTTGGCAGCACGGCGGCACTGGGAGCACTGGTGGGCGCTGTATCGGTATACATTGCATCCAGCCAGTCAGAGCAGACGGAGATCAAGAAAGAAATTGAGCTGATAAAGGAATCGACAAAGGCTACCAAAGACAAGATAGATGCCATTTACGAGGAAAACGACGCATACACGCAGACATCACAGCGTGCCAGTGTCCTGATCCGCTCCGTCGAGGAACTGAACAAACGGGAAAAGCTGAACGCAGAGGAAAAGACAGACCTGGCAAACCGGGTGGCGCTGCTAAACCAGATGTACCCGAGCTTAAACCTCGCCATAAATGAAGAAACCGGATACCTGGAGGAAAGCACGGAAGCATTTCTAAAACAGGCGGAAGCGGCAAAGTCACAGGAAGACATCAATCAGGCGAAGCAGGAAAGCATCGATCTGACGGAAGCACAGGCAGATGCGGAAGTCAGCATGCAGAACATCCGGGAGAAGATGCTGGAGTTGGATGCCAACTACGAGCAGACCCTTGCCCGTATCGTGGAACTGAGCGAAAAAGGCATGGAACGATCCGCGGGCGAAGATGAAGAATTAAACCGGCTGTATGAAGAAAACGAAGCACTGTTAGAGCTGAATGCCCAGTATGAAGAAAATGCCGCCAAAGTGGGGGAAGTAAAGGAAAAGAATGCAGAACTGACGGAAGTATGGGAAGGACAGGCAGCAGCACTGCAGAATGTGACGGTGGCACAGATCGAATACGGCGGGCAGACAATCACCGTATCCGGAGACGTGGCGGAGAGCATCCAGAAGCTGCAGACAGAATATGCCAAGGCATCCGAGGAAGCGGAAGAGTCCTTGAAAAAGCAGGTAGGATTGTTTGAAGAGTTGTCCAATAAATCGGACATGTCCGTGGAGCAGATGTCTAAAAACCTACAGACGCAGACAGATGCCTACACACAGTACAAAGATGATTTGATTGCGGCAAACAAGCTGGCACAGGAAGATTTATTGGACGAGAATCTACTGGCAGATATTCAGAGCCTTGGCATACAGGGAGCCAGCTATCTGCATGAACTGGTGGAAGCGTCCAAGAATGATGCAGATGCCTATGCGGATGTGATAGCCAGCTACAAGGAGATGCTGGAGGCCAGAGGCGAGCTGTCTGACATTATGGGTGATTTTGCAACCGGATACGGGGAGCAGATGGCAGACATTCTACAAACGCAGTCGGATACCTACGGTCAGATGAAAACGGACACGGAAACGTCATATGATGACCTGAAGGAAACACTGGCCACAAAATTGACAGAAATGGCGGAGACCAATTCCGACGGCATCGACAGTATGGTGACCGGTGTAAATGAGAAAAAGCCGGAAATGCAGACGGCGGCAGCAGGACTGATAGATGCCGCAAGCGAGGGCATTGAAAAGAAGCTGGTGATTGTGGACGACGGAAGCAGCGAAGTTTTTTCCGCATTGGGCGCCAAAATTCCGGAGAGCATTGCCACCGGTATCCGGGCAGGACAGGACAAGGTCACGGAAGCAGTGCAGGAAGTTATTGACAACGCGATAGACCGGGCAGATTTAAGCGGCATAGCCAGCGCCATAGACAGAAAGCTGGGCGAAGCATTTGAATAGGAGGCGAGGACATTGAGGGAATTTAAGCTAATCAACGCAAGGGGCGATACCTGGAATATGAACGAATTGGACAGCTTCCTTCACAGTCCTAAAGGGCTGGGCGGAGAACGGAAGCAGACCTATATTCAGGTGGGAAACCGGTTCAAAGTAACGAAGGACGTCCTGAAGCAGAAAGCACCTACATGTAAGGTAGCATTCAGCGGATACGAAGAATTTAACCGATTTGCGAAATTCATTCAGCACAGCCCGCTGGTGCTGGAATATACCACACCGGCGGGCACCTACTACATGCAGGTATATATCACAAAAGCAACCAAGACAGAGCTGGAAACGGTGGGACTGCAGACCGAGCTCACCTTTGCCGGACTGACTACCTGGTATAAAAAAATATCACTGGAAAAACCGAAGCAACCGGCAAACAGCAAGAAATACCCATATTCGTACAACTACGTGTATACGGATACGGAGCGCGGCACGTTAAAATGGACATGTGAAAGCACAGAGGACAGCCCGATAAGGCTGTCCATTTTAGGCCCATGTAAAAATCCAATGTGGGTACACCGGGTAGACGGCAAGGTGGTGGCATCCGGAAAACTGCAGGTAGACATCGAAGCGGGGCATAGAGTAGTGATCGATACCACACAGACCCCGTTCTGTATCGCAGAATACACAAATCGAAACGTTTTCGTGCGAGATCTGTACGGATTTAGTGATTTTGAAACGGAACGGTTCCTTTTTGCCGGCTTTGGCGAAAACAGGATAACAGTGATACATGAAGGAATTGGCGACCTGCAGGTCGCGATGGAGGTGCAAGAAGAATATGCAGTGGTATAACATCGAAATTTTTACCCCGGATTTTTCCTATCGTTCATCCAACCAGACGACGGAAACGGAAGTAGATATTGACTATCTGGCTATCAGCAACAGCAAAGTAGTCCTGCCGGATATCCGGGCGTCTGAGGGGGACTACATCCGCATATCCGGCCACGGCAGCAGGCATATCGGAATAGTGACGGGCTGCACGGATTCGGACAAAGGATACGAGATACAATTTAAGCCAATGCTTGCACTGCTGGATGTGGATGTCCATATGACACAGGACGGATTAAAAACATCACTGGAGCAGTGGTTGGCGGATATCATGAATGCCACATACCGGGATTCGGACGATGAAAAGCAGAATATCACGGGCTTCGAGGCTACGGCAGGAAGTCAGACACAGGATGCTATATTGGATTTCGATGGGAATATCGGAAATATTTACCAGATGGCATCCATGGCTTTTCTGCGTTACGGAGTGGTAGTCGATTTTGACATTGATCTGAAGCAAAAAAGGTTGCAGGCAATGGTTGAAAAGGTAACAGCAGAGCGGAAAGTGATAGAATCCGACATGCTGAATATATTAAGTGCCACCTTCGTCATCAAGCAGGCAGACCAGACTGTAAATAAAATGGTAATCTACAATGATGCAGATGAAAGCCAGACGGCAACCTTTTACCTACTGGGAGATGGAACCATATCGGAGGATGTCAATGCAGAGGGACGTCTTTCCCCGGTGGTATTCAGCACAGAATATGTGACTTACGAGGAGCCGGAGAAACCCAAGGAAGATGCCAAGACATTCCATGATATAGCCTATGAGAGAGCCTATTCCCGGATGAGCCTGCCGGAGTATAACAATCTGATTGAGATTGAGGTCATGAACGACGACGGACTGGTACAACCGCAAAAGCTGCAGATAGGGCAGCAGGCGACCATTATTCGGAACAATACCGCATACCAGACCATGCTTACCGGGAAAAAGGTAAGCGATACCACAATTTTGGTATTTGGTGCGGTACGGCTGGAATTAACAAAAAAACTGAAAAGGAGGATAACAAGTTGAGCATTGAGTTAAAACAATTCGACGGAAGTACCATCACGCCGAAGGATGATGCAATTATGTACGAAATCCTGACGGGTGTATCCGGCATCATCAGCGGATGCGACCTGACGGCTATGGGCGGCGGGGTAATCAAGATAGGCTCCGGCCGCGGAATCATCAAAGGACGTCAGTTTGTCGTACAGGAAGAGTCCATATCGGTGGAACTGGCGGCAGAAGGGGATAAGCTGGGGCGGATTTATTTTCACATGGATCTTTCAAATGATACGGCGCCCATACAGATGCTGTATGTGACGGCGAATGAGCTGCCGGAGCTGGTACAGGATGAAAACTGTAACGAGACAAACGGCATCTACGAAATAGAGCTGGGAACGTACAAAGCATCCATGCTGGCGGTAAGTGACCTGCAAAAAACCATTACAACCATAGAAAAATCTTGGGAGAATTTTTCCATCAAGAAAAGGGATGATCTTCTGGCATTAACAATGACAGGATACCTGGCAGATGCAATGATTATCAAGCAGATGCTGCAGGTGGCCGGATATTTTCTCGGACCGTATACCATTCCGGCGGGTGTTGCGCAGTACGAAATTTCAGATGCATCTATTACGGCAACATCCATTGTGGAAATTTACCCCAAGAATTACGATGACACGCAGGCTCTGTCTGATGCAGGAACATCCTGGGCACAAACAGACGGCAGTGTAACACTGTTGTTTGAGTCGGCCACGGCAGCAGTCATTAACCTGCAGTATGTATGCGTCAGAAACATCGATGGAAATGCTCCGGCGCCGACACCGACGCCGACAACGGCAGAATATGGTTCCATTACAGAATTGGAAACATCAACATTTGACTATTCATTTTCCGGAGATTTTGCGGAAAAAACAGAGGAGGGATAAACAATGTTTACAAACAACTATCAGGCACTTTTGGAACGTATGTGTACAGGTGACAACGCAACAACAGCAATGTATAAAAACATAACTGGGCAGGCAGCACGAGATGGGTACAATCCTGCAAATATAACGAAAAATTCGCCTAAAATACATCTCGGAACAGGAACAACACCACCTAAAAAGACGGACTATGTTTTAGAAACACCCTTGGATGACACTCTGGTTGATACAACTTTCGCATATCAGCGAACACAGGATTTTACAAACGAAAATTCATATTCACAGCTTTTTGTAAGCGTAACCAATAAAAGCAGTGAGCAGTTGACAGCCAATGAATGTGCTTTATATATAAGTGGCAGTTTGGGAGAATATATGATAGCACGGGAAGTATTTGACAAACCCAAAGTATTTGAACCGGGCGAAACAAAGAGTTTTGTTTGGAAAATATTTTATTAGGGGGGATGTGTATGTCAGTAAGAATAGCAGGAATTGGCGGTGAAGGCTTAAAAGTAAAAACAGGGGTGTTGACCAATATTGGAAAAGAATACGTAGAAATACCACTGGGATTCAAACCTGTACAGATCGTAGTGGAAATCTATCATAAAGATGGATCATTCAGAACAACACAGGTATATGACAGCCGTGTTTCTGAAACCACAGTGCAAAAAGTAGGGCAGGACACAAACAATACATTGGGAATGCCCACAGAAGTATCTGCACTGTTTTCCAATGACGGAAAAAGCTTCAAGGTAAAAGACGGATATGGAGCAACCTGGCCAATATTACGATACACAGCTATAAGCAGGTATAAAGACTAAACGAAAGCACGAGGAGGTGAGGATGTGGCGTGGGTAAAATTCAGCGACAAAAAAGACCCCATACAAACAGACGTATGTGAAGTCAGGCGGGGGGTAGTCAATGTGCGTGCGCTGAACCTGGAAGACTATTCCGGATTCAAAATGTATATGGACCGGGGAATGCAGAAAATGATGGGTGACTATTCCAGGTATACAACAAAGTACAAAGAGCCGGATGCCAACGGCATGTATGCATCAACAGGGGCAAAAAACGAATAGAAACAACTGGCAGCTGAGAGAAAGGTCTCAGCTTTTTTAGTGGAAAGAAAAGAGGAAAAGACAATGGAAAAAGTAAAAACAATGATTATAGCAACAATGTCTGCACTGATGAGTTGGCTGGGAATACTGGCAGTTCCGGTATTCCTGCTTGTAGGCTGTAACATCATCGATTACGTGACCGGATTATGCGCTGCCAAGTATCGAAAAGACAAGAAAATAAGCAGTTACAAAAGTATCCGTGGGATCATAAAAAAGGTATGCATGTGGTTGCTGATTTTGGTTGGTTTTTTCATGGATGTGCTGATTCAGTATGCAATTGATACAGCAGGAATCAATCTGGTTATTCCTTTCGTGGTTGCCACAGTGGTTGCGTGCTGGCTGGTGGTAAATGAAATGATATCTATTCTGGAAAATATGGTAGATATCGGGGTGAAGATGCCCCCGTTCCTGATGCCCATTGTGAAATACATAAAGACACAGATTGAGGACACGGCCACCATTAAACAGGATGCACCAGAAGAACCGGAGGAAACAGAAGATGAGTAGAGCAATTTACGATAAGCTCATGGACGCCATAGGAAATCCCTATGGCGTTTGTGGATTTATGGGAAATGTGAAAGCAGAAAGCGGCATGAAATCCAATAATCTGCAGAACAGCGGGAATAGGAAACTGGGAATGAGTGATGAAGAATATACGGCTGCCGTAGACAACGGCACTTATACTGCATTTGCAACGGACTGCAAGGGATATGGAATGTGCCAGTGGACTACATCCGGAAGAAAAGCGGCATTGCTGGCATACGCAAAGGAGCATCAGACATCCATAGGTAACGAGGACATGCAGGTAGGTTTTATTTTGTACGAATTACAAAAATCGTACAAGAACGTGCTGACTGTACTGCAGAATGCTGCATCGGTAAAAGAAGCGTCTGACTATGTTGTTAAAAAGTATGAGCGGCCGGCCAACCAGTCAGATGCAGTGTTAAACAAGCGGGCAGCATACGGTGAAGAGTTTTTCAAAGAATATGTATTGAAGGAGGAAGAAAAGATGCAGACAGGTAAAGGATTGGCGGAATATGCGAAAAGTAAGCTGGGAACCCCGTATTTTTACGGTGCAAAATTAAACGTATTGACCGAAAAGTACATGGAAGCAATGCATAAAAGCTACCCCAAGATTGTGACACTGCTTTATATGGCAAAAGCGCGGAACAAAAAGCAGGTGGGAAAAGTGAATGTAGACTGCTCTGGACTGATTGCCGGCTATCGAAAAAAGAATATCGGTAGCTCCCAGCTTCGTGCTACAGCCAAGAAACGACTTCCCATTTCTGAAATTGAGAAATTTGCGGTAGGAACGGTGTTGTGGAAATCCGGACACGTCGGCGTGTATATCGGTTTGGAAAATGGTGTACCCATGTGCATGGAAGCAAAAGGAATCAACTATGGCACAGTTAAAAGCAAGGTAGCCGATACGAAGTGGGAATACGGTCTGACATTCAGTGACCTGAAGTATGAATACGACGAAAAGGTGCCTGGAAAAGACAGACAGCCTAATCCGTATACGGAACCGACAACTACTATCAAAAAAGGCTGCAAGGATACAAATGGAACGGGTGTCCGCTGGGTACAGTGGGAATTGCGCGAAGCCGGCTTCGACAAGGAGTTTGTGTATAATAAGAAGAAGTACAATCCAGTTAAAGTAGATGGATCGGCAGGGCCTATTACAGACGCAGCAATCAAGGCATTCCAGCAATCTTGCAAACTGCAGGTAGATGGAAAGTGCGGTCCCGCAACCAGACGCTGTTTGAAAGCAAATTGAAGATAAAAACAAATATAAGCTCCCGGAGAATTCCGGGGGCTTTAATTTTTTTGCATAAAACTCTGGAAGTTAATGGACAAAAAGTAAAGCAGCCGTCTCTTTCAGATTATGCGCTAATGGATGAAGAGCTGTTCAAAAAAGAAAAGTAGAAAAAATCCGGCAGATGTGACAAGCATCTACCGGATTTTCCTTTTACACACGCATACAGGAGATAATGAATGAAAAAAGAATATAATATTTCCCCTCTACTATATATATGTGTTCAGAAAGCAATTTTGTTTCAAAAAAAATAAAAAAATTTTTATGTAGTCAAAATGTAGTCAGGAAAAGTGAGGATATAGATAAACACTGGAACGGCCGGTTTTCACAAACTGACTTTTAATCAAGTTGTCGGGGGTTCGAATCCCCCGTGCTTCACGAAAAAAAGAGACCTCAACAGGTCTTTTTTTATTGCCCAAAATTGATAATAGATTAAATTTGTCATGTTGTAGGACACGAAATTTTATTGTATAATGGCTCTGCATAAGATTTGGGAGAAAAATAAACATGAAAAAAAATCAATATGCGAATGAATATTTATTTGCTTTTACACAGACCGTTCCTATTCTTTTAGGCTACATTTTTCTCGGAATAGCCTTCGGACTTATGCTGCAGGATGCCGGATATAATTTTATTTGGGCTTTTTTTATGAGTATTTTTGTGTATGCGGGAAGCATGCAGTTTATGCTTGTAACCTTGCTTGCAGGAGCACAGAGTCTGATAAATACGTTTGTCATGACATTGTTTATTAACGGACGGCATCTTTTTTACGGTCTGTCCTTTATTGAAAAATTCAGGGAGATGGGAAAAGCATTCCCTTATATGGCATTTTCTTTGACGGATGAGACGTATTCCGTTTTATGCAGCCTGAAAGTACCGGAAGGGTTGAATGAAAAGAAGATATCTTTTTTGATTTCTTTATTTGACCATATATACTGGATTACCGGCTCGGTATTGGGGGCGCTGATAGGACAGTGGCTTTCATTTGACAGCACCGGAGTTGACTTTTCCATGACGGCATTGTTTGTGGTAATCGTGGTAAACCAGTGGCTGGAAAATAAGAAACATTTCTCCACTCTGACAGGATTTTTAACGGCACTTCCGGCATTGGCGCTATTAGGACCGGATAGCTTCCTGCTGCCGGCTCTTGCATGCAGTACCATATTGCTGATTGTATTCCGCAAACAGGCTGACGACAAGCCGAGAGAAGAGGAGGAAGCAAAGGCATGACACATTCTATTTTAATTATTGCGGTAAGCGCATTGACGACCATGGCAATCCGTTTCTTCCCTTTTTTAGTGTTTGGAAAAAGAAAGGTGCCGGAGATTGTACAGTATCTGGGACGGGTGCTGCCCTGTGCCATTATGGCAACACTAGTGGTATATTGTTTAAAAGGAGTGACATTATTCTCCGGTAACCACGGACTGCCGGAGCTGATTGCCGTGGCACTTGTGGTAGTTCTGCATCTTTGGAAAAAGAATACACTGCTAAGTATCGGCACGGGAACCATTGCTTATATGCTTCTTGTACAGGTAATTTTTGTGTAAAGATTGATGTATTTAGCTATGTTTTTAAGATAAGAAATGCTATAATATGCCTATGGATAAAATAAAGACGAGAAACGCACGCCGTGCGGAAAAGTGGAAACAAAATTACATAAAGCAGCGAAATCTTTACCGGGAAATCCAAAAGAATGCTTCCGATATTATTCAGTCGAAAAATTTTAACCGGACGAAGTTTCATGTACAGCACGGAGATATGACAGTCAACAGTCATTGCATGAATGTGGCAAAGTACAGTCTCGCCATCAGTGACAAATTAGCGAAAATGGGGATTTCCTGTAAGCGTAATGAGCTGGTGCGAGGTGCCCTGTTACATGATTATTTCCTTTATGACTGGCATAAGCATCCACATGTCGGAATTACCAATCTGCATGGATTCAGACATCCACAGAGGGCACTTGAAAATGCCGAAAAAGAATACAATCTGACACCGCGGGAAAGAGACATTATTGTAAAGCATATGTGGCCGCTTACCGTTTTGCCGCCCACCTGCCGGGAGGCGTGGATTGTGACAACGGCGGATAAATGGTGTTCACTTCTGGAAACTTTCCGTATTCTGAAAGGGCATGGAGCCAAGAGAAAGGATAAAACGCAGGAAAATGAGTGAACTCTTTGAAAAGCTTTCTGCCTACGGGGCAGCGGATTATTATCCATATCACATGCCTGGGCACAAAAGAAGACTTAAGACGGACACAATGCGGGAGCTTGCTCAGATAGATATTACGGAAATAGACGGCTTTGACAATCTGCATGATGCACAGGGCATTTTGAAGCGGATACAGGAAGAAGCAGCGGCGGCTTACGGTGCAGAGGAAAGTTTTTTTCTGGTAAACGGCAGCACCGCAGGGATATTGTCGGCAATCAGTACGGCGGTCAGTCCCGGTGGAAAAATACTGATGGTACGTGGTGCACATAAATCCGCCTACCATGCGGCATATCTGCGGGACCTGCAGATAGCATATCTGTGGCCGGGAGTTCATCCATTGTTTGGCTGCAATCTGCCGGCTACGGCAAAAGAAGTGGAAGAAGCTTTGCAGCAAACACCGGATGTGCAGGCTGTTTTTATAGTAAGCCCCACTTACGAAGGGCTTGCTGCGGATGTGAAAAGTATTGCGGAGGCGGCACATAAAAGAAATATTCCCCTGATTGTGGATGAGGCCCATGGGGCACATCTGGGATTTGACGGCAGGTGGCCGGAAAGCAGTGTAAAGCAGGGAGCGGATCTGGTGATACAGAGTCTTCACAAAACGCTGCCGGCACCGACACAGACAGCTATCCTGCATGTAAACGGAAAGCTGGTGGACAGGTGCAGACTGCGGAGATTTCTGGGGATTTATCAGACCTCCAGCCCATCTTATATTTTTATGGCAGCCATGGAAGATGCCATTGCGACAACAAGCGCAAACCGGGAGAAACTATTTGGGGATTTCTGGGAATACTGGAAAGGGATGACAGAGAGCCTTTCTGCATGCCGAAATCTGATTTTTCTGAAAGAGGAAAATTCCGATCCGGGAAAACTGGCAGTCATGGATAAAACCGGTTTTCTGCACGGAGAGCAGCTCTACGAAATGCTTCTTCATAAATATCATTTGCAACCGGAAATGGCGGCTGGCAGGTATGTGCTTGCCATGTTTACGGTTGGTGATACGAAGGAAGGGTACGAGCGGCTGACAAAAGCGCTATTGGAAATTGATGAGTACATCACTGCGGAGCGGAAGCAACGGACGCAGGAGAAGCTGATGGAAAGCAACGATTTATCTGCCGGGGCGCACGGGACAGCAGATGCAGCCACACAGCCCACGGAGAGAGGCAGGACAGCAGCTACAGCCACACAACCCGCAGAGGGAAACAGAATGGCAGATGCGGTCACCCCGGTTTGTATACAGAAAAAGACGCAGGCGGTGACTGGCATCGGACGAGCCTGGGATACACCGAAAGAGTGGGTTCTGCTTAAGGATGCGGAAGGAAAAACCGCAGGTGAATATGTGAATTTATATCCCCCCGGGAGCCCCATTATAGTACCCGGAGAGATATTTACAAAAGACATTCTGACGGAAATTGCTGCTTACAGACAGCAGGGATTTCATGTGCAGGGTGTAAAAGAAATAGAAGATGACATATATGTCAGTACAATCGTGTAAAAAGACAAAAAGTGAGGAGACAGAACATGAGAAAAACAAAAATTATCTGTACGATTGGTCCTGCCAGTGAGAGCGAGGAAAAATTACGGGAGCTGATGTTAGCGGGCATGAATGTGGCTCGTTTCAATTTTTCCCACGGAACGCATAAAGAACAGCTTGCAAAATACAACCGCGTATTAAAGGTACGTGAGGAGTTGCAGCTTCCGGTAGCTACCCTTTTGGACACCAAGGGACCCGAAATCCGTCTGCGCGATTTTGAAGGCGGTAAGGTGGAATTGAAGGCAGGTCAGAAATTTGTACTGACAACGGATGAGATTATGGGTACGGCGGAAAGAGCCACTATTTCCTATAAAAATCTCAAGAATGATATTGAAGTCGGTATGACAATTTTAATTGACGACGGACTGATTGAAATGGTTGTGGAAGAGATTACAGGCAACGATATTGTATGTAAAGTCATAAACGGCGGTTTTGTTTCCAACCATAAGGGTGTCAATGTGCCGGGTGCCATTTTATCCATGCCCTACATCAGCGACGTGGACAGAGACGATATTATTTTCGGTATTGAGCACGGCTTTGATTTTATCGCGGCTTCCTTTGCCCGCACCAAGGAAGATATTTTACAGGTACGTGAAATCCTGAAAGAGTATAACAGTCCCATGCAGATTATTGCCAAGATTGAAAATATGCAGGGTATTGACAATTTAAAGGAAATCATTGATGTATCCGACGGTATCATGGTTGCCCGCGGTGATATGGGCGTAGAGGTTGCCATGGAAGAGGTGCCGGTACTGCAGAAGAAGATGATTAAGATGGCAGTGGAACAGGGCAAGCACGTTATTACCGCTACCCAGATGCTGGAGTCCATGATTAAAAATCCCCGCCCGACCAGAGCGGAAGCAACGGATATTGCCAATGCCATTTACGATGGTACGACCGCTATCATGCTTTCCGGAGAAAGCGCTGCTGGTCTGTATCCGGTTGAAGCGGTTAAGACCATGGCGCGTATTGCGGAGCGTACCGAGCAGGATATCAACTACCGCTGCAGAATTCAGAAGCAGCAGCTTACCGACGACAGAACACTGGACATTACCACTGCTATTTCCTATGCAACCTGTACAGTAGCCATGGACCTGAATGCGGCAGCTATTATCACCGTTACCATGTCCGGTTTTACGGCAAACATGATTGCCCGTTACAAGCCCGGATGCCAGATTATCGGCTGTACTGTTGATAAGAAGGTTTGCAGACAGCTTAACTTATTATGGGGTGTAAACCCGGTACTCATTAAAAAGGAAAACACAACGGATTCCTTATTTGAAGAAGCTGTATTCAAGAGTAAGCAGGCGGGTCTGGTAAAGCCGGGTGACACGGTTGTCATTACAGCCGGTGTGCCACTGGGCATTGCTGGCAAGACGGATATGATTCATGTAGTGGAAGTAGTATAAAAACACACGGAACGGGCGGAGCAATGGGTAAAATCTTTTATATTATGGGGAAAAGTTCGACCGGAAAGGATACGATTTACAAAAGGCTGCTGGATGACAGCAGCCTGCATCTGAAGAGTATTGTTTCATATACAACACGGCCGATAAGGGTGAATGAAACAGACGGTGTGGAGTATTATTTCACGGATGAGGACGGGTTTGCCGGACTTATGGCAAGTGGAAAAGTAGTGGAGCACCGGGAGTATCGCACCGTTCACGGGTTGTGGCGTTATTTTACGGTGGACGACGGACAGGCGGATAACGGGGAAAGCAATTATATTTCCATTGGCACCATCGAGTCCTTCCTACATATCCGGAATTATTTTGGCGGGGATAAGGTAAAACCTGTACTTATTACACTTGACGACGGCGAACGGCTGCAGCGGGCGCTTGACAGGGAACGGAAGCAGGATGAGCCGAAGTATGAAGAAATGTGCCGGCGTTTTTTAGCGGATGCAGTAGATTTTTCCGATGAAAAAATAAAGGACGCCCGCATAGAGCGTACTTTTGTAAACGATGATTTGGAACGCTGCATTAAGGAAATTGCAGATTACATCAGAACCGAAGGGGGAGTGATGTATGGAGATTAAAGTAGACCGTACGGGACAGGTACAGCAGACACAGCCGACAAAGGATGTGCAGCAGAGTGACGGCACTTTCAAATTTACACTGGCAAGCCGGATTGAAGAGTCGGAGCTGCAGACAAGAATACAATCTCTCATGGAAGAAATTACCATGCAGGGTGACCGTTTATATAAGAAGAGAGACATACGGGATATGAAACGATATCGTGGTCTGATTAAGGATTTCTTAAACGAGGTTGTTTACAGGTCCCATTCTTTTTCCAGAGAGAATTTTCTGGATAAACGGGGACGGCACAGAGTATACGGTATTATCCGGCTGATTGATGAAAATCTGGACGAGCTTGCACAGGAGCTGGTGAAGGACGAGCAGGACAACCTTGCCATTTTGAATAAAATAGGAGAAATCAAGGGACTTCTGCTGGATATTTTCACCTGAGGTTAAGCAGAACAAAAGAAAGGACGGGGAAGTATGGCAAATTTTAAGGATATTATTGGACAGGAGCAGATTAAAGAGCATTTGCAGATGGCTCTTTCGTCGGGAAAAATTTCCCATGCGTATATTATCAACGGTGAGAGGTTTGCGGGAAAAGAATTTATCGCCAAGATTTTTGCCATGGCGCTGCAGTGTGAAAAGGGCGGAACAGAGCCTTGCGGCGAGTGTCATTCCTGTAAGCAGGCGCTTTCGGACAACCATCCCGACATCATCCGTGTGACCCATGAAAAGCCCAATTCCATCGGTGTGGATGATATCCGTACCCAGATTAACGGGGACATTGCCATTAAACCGTACAGCGGTCCCAGAAAGATATATATTGTAAATGAAGCGGAAAAGATGACGGTTCAGGCGCAGAATGCTCTGTTGAAAACACTGGAAGAACCGCCCGCTTATGCTGTAATTATTCTGCTGACCACCAATGTGAATGCCATGCTGCAGACGATTTTAAGCCGCTGCGTGGTACTGAACATGAAGCCGGTTCCGGGAGAACTGATTAAGAATTATCTGATGAAGGAAATGCAGATCCCCGATTATAAGGCGGAGGTCTGTGTAGCGTTTGCCAGAGGAAACGTGGGCAAAGCAAGACAGCTTGCCATGAGCGAAGATTTTGATAAGGTGAAAGAGGAAGCGCTTTCCCTTTTGAAGTACATTCAGGAAATGGATGTCAATGAAATGGTGGCTGCCATTAAGAAAATCAATGAATACAAGATGGATGTGAACGACTACCTGGATATTCTGTCCATCTGGTACCGGGATGTGCTTCTGTTTAAGGCGACCAACGACGCCAATCACCTGGTATTCCGGGAAGAAATCCAGAACATCAAGAAAGTAGCGGGCAGAACCTCCTACGAAGGAATTGAGAAGGTTATCAAAGCCCTGGAAAAAGCTAAGAAGCGTCTGGAGGCAAATGTCAACTTTGACCTGACCATGGAACTGCTGCTGCTTGACATGAAGGAAAACGGTTAGTATTATATTCTAAGACGGCTTTGTGCCGTTTTGTAGAAAGTGAGGTTTATAGATGGTAAAAGTTATAGGTGTGAGATTTCGTACAGCGGGTAAAATTTATTTTTTTGACCCTCTGCAGTTTGAGATAGAGAGAGGCGGCCATGTAATTGTGGAAACCGCCAGAGGTATTGAATTCGGTACGGTAGTAAGTGCACCGAGAGAAGTAGAGGACGACAAGGTAATACAGCCCTTAAAGCCGGTGCTCCGTATTGCCACCCAGAAGGATATTGAGCAGGAAGCGGACAACAAGCGTAAGGAAAAGGAAGCGTTCCGCATCTGCCTTGAAAAAATCAAGAAGCACGGTCTGGAAATGAAGCTGATTGATGCGGAATATACTTTCGACAACAATAAGGTTTTATTCTACTTTACTGCGGACGGCCGTATCGATTTCCGTGAGCTGGTAAAGGATTTGGCAAGTGTTTTCAAAACCAGAATAGAGCTGCGCCAGATTGGTGTGCGTGACGAGACCAAGATTGTGGGCGGTATCGGCATCTGCGGCAGACCGTTGTGTTGCCATACCCATTTATCGGAGTTTATTCCGGTTTCCATTAAAATGGCGAAGGAGCAGAACCTTTCCTTAAATCCTACCAAGATTTCCGGTGTATGCGGCAGACTGATGTGCTGCTTAAAGCATGAGGAAGATACTTATGAAGAGCTGAACCGCAAGCTTCCCAACGTGGGGGATTTTGTTACAGCGGATGACGGCACCAAGGGAGAAGTGCAGAGTGTCAACGTGCTTCGCCAGCTTGTTAAGGTGATTGTGGATGTAAATGATGAGAAGGAAGTTCGTGAATATAAGGTAGAGGAGCTTCAGTTTAAGAGAAAGCACGGTAAGAAGGAGAAATTGGACCTTTCTGCCGAAGAGTTAAAGGAACTGGAGAAGCTTGAGGAGGAAGAAATCAAGGAAACCGCTGAGGAGAATGCGGATCTGGAAGACAGAGACGGTGGAAAGAGCGACAACCGCCGTGACAGGAGAAACGGACAGAACAGAGGATCCCGCAAGGACAACCGGAACCGTCAGGAAAACGGCAGGGGCGACAGAAGCGAACGTGCGGAGAGAGCCGACAGAGGTGACAGAACGGAGCACGCAGAAAGAACCGACAGAGGCGACAGAGCGGAGCGCGCAGAAAGAACCGACAGAGGTGACAGAGCGGAGCGCGCAGAAAGAACCGACAGAGGTGACAGAGCAGAGCGTCCGGAACGCACTGAGCGCTTTGAGAGACGTGGCGAACGTCCGGACAGAAGAGAACGACAGGACAGGGATTTTTCCAATAAGCCGGGACAGGACAGGGGCAGCAGACCGCAGAAGGCGGACAGAAACAGCCGTCCCGAGAATGAAAGACCGCAGAATAACAAGAGTGACGACTTCAAGAAACAGCAGAAGTTCTATAGAAACCGTACTTTTAACAGAAATGGAAAGAAAGATGGAAGACAAAACGACAACAGTCATTCTGAAGGATAAGGAGCGTCTGGATACCCTGCAGCGAAACGGGTATCAGATTATACAGAACCCGGAGAAGTTCTGTTTCGGTATGGATGCGGTGCTGTTATCCGGTTTTGTGAAGGTAAAGCCCGGTGCGACGGTGCTGGACCTTGGCACCGGAACCGGTATTATTCCGATTTTACTGGAGGCAAAAACAAAAGCTTCTCATCTGACCGGACTGGAAATCCAGGAGGAAAGCGCCGATATGGCAAGACGGAGTGTGGCGTTAAACGGTCTTTCTTCCAAAATTGATATAGTGACCGGTGATATCAAGGAAGCAGGCAGTCTTTTTAAGGCTGCTTCTTTTGATGTGGTTACTTCTAATCCGCCGTATATGATAGAAGAACACGGCCTGCAGAATCCAGATGCACCCAAGGCTATTGCACGGCATGAAATTTTGTGTACGCTTAAGGATGTGGTTGGGCAGGGAGCGCATGTGCTGAAGCCCGGCGGCCATTTTTTCATGGTGCACAGACCCTTCCGGCTGGCGGAAATTTTTGCCGTGATGCAGGAATATAAAATAGAACCCAAGAGAATGAAGATAGTGTACCCTTATGTGGATAAGGAGCCGAACATGGTTCTTATAGAGGGGATAAAAGGAGCAAAACCGCGCATGACGGTGGAAAGTCCGCTGATTGTTTATGAAAAGCCCGGTGTGTATACACGCGAAATTTACGATATATACGGGTATTAAGGATAAGACAGAAAGGTTTGGGAATTATGGCTGGAATGCTTT
This sequence comes from Clostridium sp. CAG:510, assembly GCA_000434615.1. GTDB lineage: Bacteria > Bacillota > Clostridia > Lachnospirales > Lachnospiraceae > Acetatifactor. Next base: position 62,677 of record FR880829.1, on the reverse strand, counting down.
ATTTATGTGCAACACCCATCGGCAATCTGGGAGATATGACGCCCAGAGTCATTGAGACACTGCAAAATGTGGATGTGATTGCGGCAGAGGACACCAGAAACAGCATAAAACTGCTGTCTGCGTTTGATATTCATACGCCCATGACCAGTTATCACGAATACAATAAGGTGGAAAAAGCGGACCAGCTTATCGTACAGATGCATGCAGGAAAAAATATTGCGCTCATTACGGATGCCGGAACGCCTGCTATTTCCGACCCCGGAGAGGTTCTGGTGCAGAAATGCCAGGAGGCGGGAATTAACGTTACCAGTCTGCCGGGACCGGCTGCGTGCATTACGGCGCTGACTTTGTCGGGGCTGCCTACCAGACGTTTCTGCTTTGAGGGTTTTTTGCCTGCGGATAAAAAGGAGAGGAAGGAAATCCTGGCGGAATTGGCGGAAGAAAGCCGTACCATGATATTGTACGAAGCGCCCCACCATCTGGTAAAGACACTGACAGACCTGTCAGAAACATTGGGAAACCGTAAAATCACGCTTTGCAGAGAACTGACAAAGAAGTTTGAAACGATTTTGCCTACAACCATAGCGGAAGCGCTTCAAAAGTATGAGACAGAGGACCCGCGCGGCGAATATGTGCTTGTGATTGCAGGAAAAAGCCGGGAGGAAAAGAAGCGGGAGCAGATTGCAGCATGGGAAGACATGAGCATTGAGGAGCATATGGCTTATTATGAAAAGACCGGAATAGACTCCAAGTCAGCCATGAAGCAGGTGGCAAAGGACCGCGGCGTAGGAAAGAGAGAGATTTACGATTACCTGCATAAGGGCTGAATGTGTGCGCTGAATAGAAGACTGAATAAAAGCGGATGAGAAGACCGATGCAAATAAAACGAAACCTGCAGCAGGATGCGCGGCAGGGAACGAGGAAGGACAGAGAAAAGATGCAGACAAGCTGTGATACCTGTGCAAATTATGAATACGATGATGACGAAGAGTACTATACCTGTGCCATCAATCTGGATGAGGACGAGATGTACCGTTTTTTGAGCGGTAGCAAATTTGAGTGTCCTTACTATACAAACGGGGACGAGTATGCGGTGGTACGTCATCAGATGTAGAAAACAGAAGGAACGCAAATGAAAGAAAACCGGTTGCAGCATATTACTGTAGCCGGTTTTCTTATTTGGATGTATTTACTATTGAATAAGAAGTCTGTTATTTCTGAAGCATTTTGTCGAAGCGTTCCATAGCTTCAATGGTATTTTCCTTGGTGCCGAAGGCCGTCAGGCGGAAGAAGTATTTGCCGTTGTCACCGAAACCGGCGCCGGGAGTACCGACTACCTGGATGTTGTTTAACATATAATCGAAGAATTCCCAGGATTCCATTCCCATAGGACATTCAAACCATACATAGGGAGAGTTGATACCGCCGAAGTAGCGGATGTTGTTCTTTTCCATGCAGTCTGCGATGATGCGGGCATTTTCCTGATAATAAGCGATATTGGCACGGCACTGTGCCATACCTTCCTTGGAGAATACCTCTGCGGCGCCCTTCTGTACGATATAGGAAACACCGTTGAATTTGGTGGTCTGTCTGCGGTTCCACATAGCGTTTAAGGACATCTCCGTGCCGTTTGATGCGGCAAATTTCAAATCCTTGGGAACGATGGTGTAGCCGCAGCGGGTGCCGGTAAAGCCTGCGGTTTTACTTAAGGAACAGAATTCGATAGCACATTTTTTGGCTCCTTCAATTGCAAAAATGCTGCGGGGAAGGGTCTTATCGGTAATAAAGCATTCATATGCGGAGTCGTACAGGATGATGGCATCGTTGGCAAGTGCGTAGTCAACCCATACCTTTAACTGCTCTTTGTTGTAAGCGGCGCCGGTGGGGTTGTTGGGGGAGCAGATGTAAATGATGTCTGCATGCTGTGCGGGATCCGGCATGGGCAGGAAGTTGTTTTCCGCATTGGCGCTGATGTAGGTAATATTTCTGCCGTTCATGATGTTGGTGTCCACGTAAACGGGATAAACCGGATCGGGAATTAAAATGACATTGTCCTGGGCAAACAAATCGGTAATGTTGCCGGTATCGCTCTTGGCACCGTCGGAGATAAACACTTCGCCGGCATCAATGGAAACACCGTTTTCCGCATAATAGTTTACAACGGCATTGCGCAGGAAATCATAACCCTGTTCGGGACCGTAGCCTTTGAAGGTAGCGGCATTGCCCTGGGCATCCACACCCTCGTGAAGAGCTTTGATGACGCTGCTGCCGATGGGGCGGGTTACATCACCGATGCCGAGGCGGATAATTTTCTTGTCGGGATTTTTTTCCTGATAAGCCGCTACACGGTGTGCAATCTCGGAAAACAGGTAGCTCTGCTTCAGGTTTAAGTAGTTTTCGTTTAATTTAGGCATGTTTTATTCCTCCATTTATAATAATGTAATCATGTGCTCCACTAATTTTGCGGAATGCTTTGCTGCTTCTCTTTCAAAAGTGGGGTAATCCATTTCTGCGCTGTCATCTGCCTTGTCGGAAATGGCACGGATGATGACAAAGGGAATTTTATTTAAGTAAGCGCTGTGCGCAATGGCAGCGCCTTCCATTTCGGTGCAGTCGCCCTGAAAATCCGCAATCAGGGTTTCTTTTTTTGCTTTGTCGGAAATAAACTGGTCACCGCTTAAAATACGGCCGACCTCTACGTGAATATCGGGATTGACTTCTTTGCAGGAAGATACGGCGGCTTCAATCATGGCTTTGTCTGCCTTGAATTCACGGCAGCCCATCTGGGGAACTTCGCCCAACTGATAGCCGAAAATTCTGACATCCACGTCATGATATAGTGCATCCCTGGAAATAAGGATATCGCCGATATCTAATTTGGCATTTAAGGAACCTGCCACACCGGTATTGATGATGTGTGTTACCTGAAAAACATCCGCTAAAATCTGTGCGCAGAGTCCGGCATTTACTTTGCCGATGCCGGAGCGGACAATGACGACATCCACACCCTTTAAGGTGCCGGTGTAAAATTCCATGCCGGCTTTGTCTACGATACGGCTGATCTGCATTTCGCCCTTCAGGTGCTCAACCTCTAAGTCCATGGCACCGATAATTCCAATTCTTTTCATGTGGTAAATTCCTTTCTATGGTTATTCCGGGTATACAAGACGGCTGTTGTCAATCTTGTAAAGTACGTTGTCAAGAAAGCGTCCGGACAGGAAATTTGCCATGGGCAGGTTCATATCCAGGTAGTTGCCGCAGTCCTTGGGAGAGGCACCGGGTACTTCGCCTTTATAGTCTCTCATGAATTCAAACATTTCAATCATAAGGGGAACGATATCGGATGATTTGTAATCCCCGGCAAGCAGCAGGTAAAAACCGGTGCGACAGCCCATGGGACCGAAATAAATGGTTTTGTCCTTATAGCTTTTATGGTTTCTAAGAAAGGTAGCTGCCAGATGCTCGATGGTGTGAACTTCCGCTGTATTCATGACAGGCTCTTCGTTGGGGCTGGTCATACGGATGTCAAAGGTGGTGATGGTTTCCACACCGACTTTATCCTTACGGGACACATAAACACCGGGCTGCAGCTTTATATGGTCAATCGTGAAACTCGCAATTTTTTCCATTTTGCGTCCTCCGTTCAGTAGTAATATCCAAACTTTAGAATAGAGGATTTATGCGTAAAAGTCAAATCCTGTTTGCGGTTTTTGGCAGGTTTTCAAATACACTTGTGAAAAAGGCGGAAATGGCTTACAATGGATAATAGAAATGAGGTATAAAATGCGTAAGATAAGTAAAAGTCAAAATAGTAAGGACCTGACGACGGGGCCGATTGGAAGGGGGCTGCTTGCATTTGCAATCCCGCTTTTTTTAGGCCAACTTTTGCAGCAGCTTTATAATGTGGCGGATGCCTGGGTTGTAGGAAATTTTGCCAACAACAACGCCTTTGCGGCGGTCAGCTCCACGGGCAGCATGATTTTCCTGATTATCGGTTTTTTCAGTGGCGTGGCTACCGGCGGCGGGGTGGTGATTTCCAAATATTTCGGCGCTAAGAATATGGATGCCGTAGATAAGGCGGTGCACACCAATTTCCTGTTCGGCATCATTGCTTCGGTGGTTGCAACCGTACTTGGACTGCTTTTGGCTCCCTGGCTGCTCCGGGTCATGAAGACACCGGAAGAGGTTATGCCGGATGCCCTGATGTATCTGCAGATTTATTTCGGCGGCGTTTCTACTATTATTATGTATAACATCGGCATGGCAATCATGCGGGCTCTGGGCGACAGCATCCACCCGCTATATTATCTGATGCTTTCTTCTGTTCTGAATGTGGTGCTGGATCTGCTTTTTGTGGCAAAACTCGGCTACGGCGTGGCAGGCGCCGGTGTGGCAACCGTAATTTCCCAAGGTGTCAGTGCCGTTCTGTGTATTATAAAAATGTGCCGTATGCAGGATGTGGGCAGATTGAGATGGAGATCCATCCGGTATTATCCGGACTTCATGGGTGAGGTTATTGTGCAGGGGCTTCCCAACGGCATCCAGAATTCGGTTATCAGTATCGGCAATATGGTGGTGCAGACCAACATTAACTCTTTCGGCTCCTATGCTATGTCCGGAGTGGGCGCTTACAGTAAAATCGAGGGCTTTGCGTTCCTGCCGATTACCAGCATGTCCATTTCCCTGCCCACCTTTATCAGTCAGAACCTTGGGGCAAAAAAATACGACAGAGCCAAGAAGGGCGCGGCATTTGGTATTATATCCGGGGTAGCTCTGGCGGAAGTGATTGGTCTTATTGTTTACATATGGGCACCGCAGCTTCTCCGTTTCTTTGTGAACGTGAAGGAAGCTATTACCATCGGACAGGGACATGCCCGGATTATCTGTCTGTTCTTCGGACTGCTGGCATTTTCCCACTGTGCGGCGGGTGTGCTGCGCGGCTGCGGCAAATCCATTGTGCCCATGATTACCATGCTGGCGTTCTGGTGCGGCGTCAGAATTATCTATGTGACCATGACTCTGCATCTTGTGCCCAGATTCTCCGTAATTTCCTGGGCATATCCGCTGACCTGGTCGTTGAGTTCCATAGTATTTGCTTTGTTCCTGGTAAAATCCGACTGGGTACATGCTTTTGAAAAACAGACAAAGCATGTGTAAGCGGGGCAGCTTACGGAGTTTTATTGCTGTAAAATGACATAAAAGAATAAGGAAGGATTGGAGTCATTATGTTATATATTATGAGACACGGAAAAACGGATTGGAATGCCGTGCACAGGCTGCAGGGCAGTGAGGACATTCCTTTGAATGACGAGGGCAGGAAGATGGCTGCGGAAGCACGGGAAAAGTACAAGGACCTTTCCTTTGATATCTGCTTCTGTTCTCCGTTGCAGAGGGCACGGGAAACAGCGGAAATTTTTCTGGCGGGACGGAATACACCCATTCAGGTAGACGATAGACTGCGGGAAATGAGCTTCGGAAGCTTTGAGGGCATGGAGGGAGTGCTGGAGAACCCGGATTGTCCGGTTTACGGGCTGTTTCATGACCCGGCGCACTATAAAGCAACTGGCGGAGCGGAAAGCCTGTCAGAGCTTTTTGCAAGAAGCGGTTCTTTTATCAGGGAGGTGCTGACACCGGAGTTTGTGCAGGAGAAAAATGTTCTTCTGGTGGCGCACGGCGGTCTGAACTGCAGCATCATTGCACAGTATGAGAACACTCCGCTCGCGGATTTCTGGAAAAACCTGCAGGGCAACTGCGAAGTGAAGCGGCTGGTGTAAGGAAGGGGAATGCTGCAAAGCAGGCAGAGCAAAGAAAGACGGTCTGCGAAAGGAAAAGCCTGTATAAAAAGAAGAGCTATGATACGGAATGGTATCATAGCTCTTTCGTTTATTTATAATTGAGATTATTTGCCGGGTGCATACTCAAAGGTAATGGAAAGGGTTTCCATATGGGTCAGGTCTGCATTGTCAACGATAACCGGAGAGATGCCGGTGGTGTCGCCATCCGGGGTACGTGCATCGCCCGGAACCTGTGTAACCCATTCGTTGTAAAGGTTTACACGGGTACATCTTGCATCGTCGGATGTGGTGTAAGGCTTTGCTGTCAGGGTATAAGGCTCGCCGTTTACCAGTACTTCGGTAATGTTTACCGTATAGCCGGGATAGAGAAGCTCACCGTTGCCGATAGCCAGTGCGGAGAATGCCATACCGTTTGCATAGCCGCCCGGAACACCGGTAAAGTCAAGGGATACGGTGTAGGTGCCTTCGCCGGTGATTTCCACATCGGTAGCAACCAGACCGTCTGTTTTGGCGCCGGGGTCGTATACGTCGCCGACACTGTACATAACATTCCAGTCGCTGCTGTTAATCATAATCCATGCAACGGAAGTGGAGTCATCCAGATCAATGGCACCGTCATCAAAGGCAGCAGGCGCATCCGCATATGCCTGGTCCATTTCCGCTTTAATCTTGTCAGGTCTTGCTGCTTTTTCCTCATCGGTCATGGCAGCTTCGTTTGCGTAAGCTCTTTCTTTATACAGAGCGGCAATTTCATCGTCGATAATCTTGCAGTCCTGTCTGTTGTATAAGTTGTTGCAGTCCCAGAGAAGAGGACAGAAATTATAAAGGTCGCAGTTGTCTAAGAAATTCTTGTAGTACAGGGCGGCATTCTTTTTCAGGGTGCCGTCGCTCTTTACCAGTACACCGTACTCACCGATGATGACGCCGTAGCCCTGGTCGGTAAATTTGGTCAGGGATTCTAGCAGGCTGTTCATTTCGCCGTAGTTTCTTTTGGTGCCCCACAGGGAAAGGCTTTCGTTGCCGCAATAGCCCCAGGGTGTGTAGTAGTGAACGGAAAGGATCAGCTTGTTTACTTCGTTTGCAGGGTCTGTAGGCATGATGTAACGGTCGTCGGTGGTCATGTCCACGTCAGTGTTATAACCGGCAATTAACAGGAAACGGGATTCGTTGTTTCCGCCGGTGCCGCGCACGATGTCTACGAATTTCTGGTTGATTTTCAGTGTCATTTCGTAGCATTCATCTGCGGAAAGTGTGCCGGAGTCGGCAGCTACGTCAGTATCGTTTAGACGGTTGCCCAGCTCTTCGTTGGCGGACTCAAAAATCAGATAATCGGAATATTCTTTGTATCTTTCGGCAATCTGTGTCCACATGGAGGTGTATAGATCCCAGGCTTTCTGTCTGGTTTCCTCGGATGCGGAACCGAACATGCCCCACCAGCTTCCGTCCCAATGGTCGTTTATGACAACATACATGTTTTCGTTGAGGGCGTAGTTGATGATTTCTTCCACACGGTTTAAGTAATCCTCGCGGATGGTGTAATCCCCGCTTTCGTAATCCATGGCATTTGTCCATGCAACAGGAATACGAAGGGTGTCAAAACCGGCGTTTTTCATACCGGTAATCATCTCCTGTGTGGTAACTGGCTGACTCCAGAAGGTTTCATAGCTGGAAACCGGAGCTTCGGTACCTAAAGAGATGCGTCCGTAAGCTTCCATGGTGTTTCCTAAGTTGATACCGTTGCCCATAAGAACGGTGAGTTCGGATGCGCTTAAATCCTTGCGCATATAGCCGTTGTCCATGGTTTCAATGCCGTTGGCAGAGGTATGTAAAACTCTTTCTTTTTCCTTTGCGGAGCCTTCTGCGAAAGGTCCTACCTTCAGCACCATTAAAATCATGATTACCAAAGCAATCAGGGCAATGCCGGCTACTGCAAAAAGTACAACCGGCAGAGCGTTTCCTTTTTTCTTTTCCATAGAATGTGTAATCCTCCTTTACAATCCCGGTAAGTTTATAAAATCAACGATTGTATTTCCATTGTAAAGGGAAAGCGGAAAAGGGAAAAGCCTACTATTTAGTGGATTTTTACCTGTTTTTTTACAGTTTCATCTGCTTTAAGGTGTTAACTAACTCCATATCCCCGGCCTGCACCTTTAAGTTGGCATTGTAGGTTTTGCCTTCGGGCGTTTTTACCTCGATGGAAATAATGGTGTCTTCCGCAATTCCTTCCTTTGCAACAGCGGATAAAAACCGGGGGAAACGGGGATGGTTGGCACAGAACCTGTCCCACATACTTTTAATCTGAAAAAGCTGCATAGGATTCATAAGTTTCTCACTTTCTTTTGTTGATGCAGATAGTATACCACGTCTCCTGCAAAGATTGTGGGAAATTTCATTGAAAAACGGAATTGTTTTGTTATACTGAAAAGTATGAATGAAGCATTTGAAACGGCAAAAAACAAAATAATCGGCACAGACAGGGAGAGGCACGGCATCGGAACTTTATCGGAAAAGACGGTGCATGCCATTCTGAAAAATTATTATGCGCCGGATGAGGATATGCACGAAATCCCCATAGAAAATTATGTGGCGGATATTTACACCGGAAAAGAAATCATCGAGATTCAGACAAGGCAGTTTAACAGGATGCGGGATAAGCTCCGGGCATTTCTGCCGCTTTATCCGGTGACGATTATCTACCCCATTCCCCGGTATAAGTGGCTTATCTGGATAGATGAAGAGTCGGGCGAGCTTTCCGCACCCCGGAAATCCCCTGCAAAGGGCAGCGCCTATCAGGCGTTTAAGGAGCTTTATAAAATAAAAATGTTCTTGAAGGAACCCAATCTGCACTTTAAGTTTGTGCTTCTGGATATGGAGGAATACCGGCTGCTAAACGGCTGGAGCAGGGACAGAAAAAAGGGATCCTGCCGATATGACAGAATCCCGAAGGAGCTGGTGGAGGAGGTTAGTGTTGACCGCCCCGAAGACTATATGCAGTTTATTCCCTATGACTTAACAGAGCCGTTTACCTCCGCCGATTTTGCGAAAGCGGCGCATATCCGCCGTCCTTTGGCACAGACAGTGTTAAATATCTTAGCGGAGGTCGGCTGCGTACAGAAGACCGGAAAGCAGGGCAACAACATTCTGTATACCTCTGCGGAATGGTAGCTGTTATTTTGAGCCTGCGGCTTTCTTCCGTTTCCGGTATCGCAATATAGCGCGGATGGGCAGGAAGAACAGCAGGAATACCAGCACAAGGATGACAATTACAATTAGCACGATGATAACCGCATATTTATTGGGATTTTTCACCAAATCCACAATGTTTTTACTGTCCAGGACCTCTTTGCGGTTCTGGGCATTTTTGTAACTCTCCGGCACATTGCTGATGCCGTCGCCGTCGGTATCGGGCAGGGAGTCCAGATATCCGGCAATGGCAGCCCATGCCTTTAATTCTCTGCCGTCCGCCGTGGTGATGATGGCATCCTCAATGTTTTCAATGGGGGTTCCGTCTGCAAATTTGGGCTGGATGGAAAGAATGCCGTAGGAAACATCCGTAACGGCGCCCAGCATCTGGCCACTGTAAAGGTCGCAGACCACGCGGTACAGTTTGTCATCCTGTAAGTCGGCTTCGTTTCCGGAGGCATCGACGATTTTTACCTTTGTTACCTTATTTAAAATAATTCGGTGCGGGTTGAAGGAAAAGTTCAGACCGCTCATGTATAATCTGGCTGAGGGCATGAAATCGGATACGGAAGCATCGATTTCCGCAGCGGTCTTCAGTTCGGCGCCGGTCAGATATACGCTGATTAAGGGATAACCGGGCACGCCGTCCAGCCCGATACCCAGGGAATAGGCGTTAAAGACGTCCTCTACGGTAATATCGCCCTGTGCAAAAGTATCCCGGACACAGCCGGCGGGAACGACTGCCACATCCGCAGGGTGGTCATCGCCGGTGTCGGCGGAATTTACCGCATACAGGAAGGAGTCCGATAACAGATTTCCCAGGTTGTGGTCGGTGTGAATGGAATACAAATCAGGTGAGGTGGAGAAAACTACATCATTTTCCGCCAGCACCTGGGTACGGGTGTAACCGAATTGCTCAAGGTAAGAAGCATCTACCATATCCATGAAGGTGTCGATTTTAGCCTGGGTCGTTTCATCAATGGGGATGGCGGGGGTAATGGCACGCAGCTTGTAATCAATCATTTCCCAGCGGCCGTCCGCTTTCTGCACCATGGAAAGGCTCCCCAGCCGCTTGCCGTATTCCCCGCAGGAAACAATATAGGTATTGCCGTGCTGAATGGGCTCTTCCAGGGTGGTGTGGGTGTGTCCGCTGACAATCAGGTCGATGTCGGGCACATTTTTCGCTAAAATTTCGTCCTCGGACTTGCTTTCGTTTTCATTGGTGCCGCTGTGGGAAATGCATACAATCATGTCCACATCTTCATTGGCCTTGATGTCCGCTACGGTTTCTTTTGCCGCCTCCGAAGCATCCCGAAATTTCAGAACACAGGTGGGAGCGCAGGCTAAGGAGTCTACGCCGAAGATGCCGAATACGGCAATTTTTACGTCTCCTTTGGTAAGTACCACATAATTTTTCATACCGTAATCATCGAAAGCATCTTTTAAGAGCTGCTGCTCTTCGGTGAGGCCTTCGGCTTCCATGGTGTCCCAGTCCAGATTGCTTAAGACCATGGCGGGAATGGGGTCGCCGCTTTCCTTTGCCGCCTGCAGGGTGCCGGCAAGACCGGCGGAGCGGTAGTCAAATTCATGGTTTCCGAGGGTGGTCACCTCACATCCGAGGGCACCGAGCATACGCAGCTCTGCGGCCTCGGAATCGTAAATGGTCTGCACCAGAGTACCCATGGAAAAATCGCCCGCATCCAGAACAAGGGTATCGGGATTTTTCTCCCGGGTCTCATTAATCAGGGTTTTGATGCTGGCAAAACCGCCCACCTCGGCAGCCTGTCCGTCTTCTACGGTGAGAAAGCTGTTTAAGTGGGAATGGGTGTCATGCAAAAATAAAATATCGGCTTCTTTACCGGTGTAATTTTCCGCTGCAAGAGATACTGAGCCAAACAGCAGGGACAGCAGTAAGACGCCGATGCAAAGACAGGTATAAGACCGGGAAAAAAGTCTGTGTTTCTTTTTTTTCATTTGTGTTCTCCTTTTATGGCAAGATATCTGCATCAAAGAGGGGATTTTGCCCCCGACATCATTATATAGTGACATTCAGAAAACCGCAAACGCTTCTTAATGAATTCTTAAAGAAAACTACCGGGAATGTGAAAAATTGCCGTTTATACTGTGTTTACAGAACAAAAGCACGGGAGATAGCAGGCGGATGCCACCACAGTGCGGAATGGGAGAAAAACCATGAGGGTAGTTTGCAAAAAGAGAAATCTGTTTCAGAAAATATGGAAGAAAATCATCATCGTGATTTTGGGAGCCTGTGCGGCAGCAGGACTTATGGCATGTTATCCGGAGATGAAGCACAGTGAAATTTTTGCCGTGCCGGTGCAGCAGGAAACGAAGGAAGCCATACAGACAAGGCTGGAGGAGCTTTTGGAGAATAATCCGGAGATGCAGGATTTTGTGGACGGTTATGAAAATTCTGACGGTAGTGTCACAGGCGGAATTGACGAAGAAGAAAAGAAAGAAGACAGTCCGCTTTTTTTACAATGGGATGAAAGATGGGGCTATGCGTCCTACGGGGACAGTTGCATCGGAATCAGCGGCTGCGCACCCACCTGCCTGTCCATGGTGATTTTTTCCCTTACAAGGGACGAGACGGCGACACCGGATGCGCTGGCAGACTATGCCATGCGGCATAACTATTATGTGCAGGGAAAGGGAACCCTGTGGAGTTTTCTTACGGATGCGGGCAGCAAATACTCCGTGCAGGGGACGGAAACGCCGCTGGATGAAAATACCATGAAGGCACAGCTGGACGAAGGACATCCCATCATAGCCTCCATGCGTCCGGGGGATTTCACCACGGAAGGACATTTTATCGTGATTTACGGTTATGATGAAGAAGGCTTTCTGGTGCATGACCCCAACAGCAGGCTGCGAAGCGAAGAGGAATGGACGTTTCAAACCCTGTATCCGCAGATTAAAAATTTATGGGCGTATTCCATGGAATGAGGCGAAATATCATTTTGTGGTGTAAAATCAAGCATATTAAATAAAATCAATACCTTTGATTAAAATTACCCCTTGCACATAGATGGCGGATGTGCTACTATTGTGCTTAGTTCCAACAAGAACGGATAAAATAGGTCAAATGGACAGATTAAATGAATAATTAAAAGCAAAGGCGTTGAAAGGGAGGAGTATCTGCGAGTGGGATACAGAGAGCTGCCGGTTGGTGTGAGGCAGTCGAAGCAGACAGAGAACTGGCCCCGGAGCTGCCGGTTGAAGGAAAATCGGAAAGCCGCTGTCAGTAAGACAGCAGATGATTTTTTGTGTAGGGCCGGACGGGAGCCTACCGTATAAGGAGGCAGGCAGACATTAGGATGTGCCAAAGAGGGCATGGAAAACCATGAAGTAGAGTGGTACCGCGTAAATTTACGTCTCTACGAAAGTGCAGAAGCATTTTCGCAGAGATTTTTTATTTGTAAAAAAGGAGGACAAAGAAATGACAACAGAAAGCATTAAGGAAAAGTATGAGAAATCTTACTTTATGCCCCCTGTCGTAACCTACGACTGGGTAAAGAAGGACAGCATTGAAAAAGCGCCAATCTGGTGCAGCGTGGATCTGCGAGACGGCAACCAGGCGCTGATTGAGCCCATGGGCTTACAGGAAAAGCTGGAATTCTTTAAGATGCTTGTAGATATCGGATTTAAGGAAATTGAAGTGGGCTTCCCCGCTGCTTCCGAAACCGAATATAACTTTGTAAGAGAGCTGATCGAGAGAAAAATGATACCGGATGACGTTACCATCCAGGTACTGACACAGGCAAGAGAGCATATCATCCGTAAGACCTTTGAGGCGGTACAGGGTGCACCCCATGCGGTGATCCATCTTTACAATTCCACCTCAGTGGCACAGAGAGAGCAGGTATTCAGGAAGGGAAAAGAAGAAATCAAGCAGATTGCCATTGACGGTGCAAAGCTTTTGAAAGACCTTGCCGATGAAACCGATGGCAATTTTACCTTTGAATACAGCCCGGAAAGCTTCTCCCAGACAGAGGTTGATTATGCTGTGGAGGTCTGCAACGCCGTTCTGGATGTATGGAAGCCGACCAAGGACCACAAGGTTATCATCAATATCCCTACTACCGTACAGGTGGCAATGCCTCATGTATTTGCCTGCCAGGTAGAATATATTCACAAGAACTTAAAGTACAGGGATGCCGTTTCCTTAAGCGTACATCCCCATAACGACAGAGGCTGCGGTGTCAGCGACGCGGAATTCGGTATTTTAGCCGGCGCCGACCGTGTGGAAGGTACCCTGTTCGGAAATGGTGAAAGAACCGGTAATGTGGACATTGTTACCGTAGCGCTTAACATGGTCTGCCACGGCGTCAATCCGGGACTGGATTTCTCCCATATCATGAAGACAAGGGAAACCTACGAAATGCTTACCGGCATGAAGGTACCGGAAAGATCTCCGTATTCCGGCGATTTGGTATTTACCGCTTTCTCCGGCTCCCATCAGGATGCGATTTCCAAGGGTATGGCGTGGAGAAACGAGGGCAAGAGCGGCAAGAAGTGGACCGTTCCGTATCTGCCCATCGATCCGGTGGATCTGGGCCGCGAATACGAGTCCGATGTTATCCGTATCAACAGCCAGTCCGGAAAGGGCGGCATTGCCTTTATCTTAAAGCAGAACTTTGGTATTTCCTTACCCGAGAAGATGAAGGACGAGGTACGTTACTTAGTAAAACATGCTTCCGATGAAAACCACAAGGAGCTTTCTCCCGCAGAGATTTATCAGTTGTTTGAAGATAATTATGTGACCAGAAAGCCTGTTTTTGATATTCCTCTCTGCCGGTTCGAGCAGGCGGACGGTATCCATGCGGAAATTACCATCGAGCAGAACAAGGAGAAACGTGTTATCGAAACCTCTGGTAACGGCCGTCTGGATGCGGTAAGCAATGCCATCAAGGTTTACTTCGGAATTGACTACGAACTTACTTATTACGAAGAACATGCGATTTCCAAGGGTTCTTCTTCCAAGGCAGCAGCCTTCGTAGGACTGGTCTGCGACGGCAGAACCTACTGGGGCGTCGGCATTGACGAAGATATTATCAAGAGCTCCATTGCCGCACTGGTAACCGCAAGCAACCAGATTGCCGAGAGCAAGCATGCGGTAAGCGGCAGGGAAGAAAGAATTGTGGATATTCTCAACTATATCCAGATGCATTACCAGACCGTAACACTGGACGAATTAGCTGACAAGTTCAGCCTCTCCACACCGTATCTTTCCAAGTACATCAAGGAAAAATCCGGTAAAACCTTCCAGGATACCGTAAAGGATATCCGCTTCGGAAAGGCACGCCTTCTATTAAAGGAAACTACCCAGACCGTGGAGGCGATTGCAACGGAAGTAGGTTACGAAAATGTAGAGCATTTTAACCGTCTCTTCAAGAAAACCTACGGCTGCACTCCCATGCAGTACCGCAGCGGAAAACAGTAAATAACGCTGTTTTGCCGGAAAATAAGAAGGACCGTATCGCGAGGTGCCCCTCATAGTCAGACTTTGATGGGTTACCTTACGATACGGTCCTTTTACTTTGAAAATATAAAACAGGACAAATAAACCTTGCATGGTTTATAAATATACGGTATAATACGTCCATAAGCAGATACTTCTTTTTTCTAACTTTCTTTGCCGGCACCGCCGGTGTCTAAAAATTCAAGAATTCCTGCTTAGAACCCAAGAAACAACAAAATAATCTAAGGAGGAAAACGTGACAAGACAACAGAAGAAAGAAACCCCGGAAATCTTTTATGCGAGCCGTCAGGTTTCTTCCCAGAAGGAAAGGGACTTTGTAAAATCCCATTATGACGATATCAAGAGTGTGTATTCCATCTGGATCTGCATGAATATGGAGGAGAACAGTTTGTGCCATATTCACCTGACCAAAGAGGATATCATCGGGAATAAACAGTGGGGCGGCAACCTGGATTTGCTCCATATCATTATGATAGGAATCGGGAAAACACTGCCGGAGCATAACGAAATCTATGAACTTCACAGGCTTCTGGGAACCTTGTTTTCAAAGGAGCTTGGCAGAAAAGATAAGATAGGGATTTTAAAAGAGGAATACGATATAACAGAAGACGATAATCTGAGAGAGGATGTGAGCGAAATGTGTAACTTAAGCCAGGGAATCAAAGAAGATGGTATTGCAATCGGAGAAACAGGGCTTATTCAAAATATGCATAAAAACGGTTTCACTGCGGAGCAAATAGCAGCAGCCACAGACAAGAATCTGGAAGAAGTAAAAACGATTCTGGAAACATGCAAACGATAAAAGTATGCATTCATAAGCAAATACTTTTTTCCTAACTTTCTTTGCCGGTATTACCGGTGTCTAAAATTCAAGAATTCCTGCCAATAAACAAAATTTTTCTGGTGACAGACTTTAACAAAATGTTTAATCCTACATTATATGGAATATTATTTTCAGTATGTGTTTTTTATGTGGAAATGTTTTGGAAGAAGAAAATGTTGTTCATGTCGTTATATATGCTGTTTGTGTTGTTTTGATAAGGGTGTATTGCCTGAGATATGAAATTAGTTTATAAAAAAAATAAGCAATTTAACGGGCCTGTATTGCTGTACAAAAGAATGAAGGAGGGTATTATGGACGCATGTGAAACAATCTCTAATATGTTAGAAAGCATGGCACATTTAATTGCAAAGGACAGTGCATGCTCGCTGCTGTGGGGAGAAGTTGCAATGCCACAGTGCTTAAAGGACGAATTACAGAAACAAGAAAACCAGATGAAAAAGGAGAACACACTATGAGAAAAGTAACCAAAAAATTAGCCCCTATTGTTATGGCAGCAGCAATGATGTTTGCGGTGGCACTTCCTGCTAATGCAGAGACAGTCTGTCCGCCTCATGTACAAGGTTCTACTAACAGAACCGTTATATCGGCATCCAATGCGGGAACACACCAGCATCCGTGGATTAAGGATAGTAACGGAAATGTAATTCTGTATAGAACATGTACGATTACGGTATACAATTATAAATATGAAACAAAATGTAAGATTTGCGGAATTGTGCTTAACTCTCATACACAATCAGAAGTATCCCACAGTGTGCAGTAATTAGAGACATGCAATAAATGATATAAACGGATTCGAAATGTAACATTTTCGAATCCGTTTGCACAAAAAAATCGTATCATAGGAGAACGAAAATGAAAAGGATGAAAAGCAATCTTAAAGTAACGGTTTCCCTGCTTACGGCAACGGGTCTGCTGCTTGCGGGCTGCGGAGGGAAAGAAAACGGAAGCAGCGGTAATTCCCAACAGGGAGCAGACGCGGAGAATCTGGGTATTTATTATTCGGTGGAAGAAGAAAGCTTCTTTGAGCCGGAGGATTTTCTGCCCCTTGAAGCAGGAGAATTCTGTGACAGGGAACGGGCTTTTCTGACAAAAGACTATGTATCCTATTTTTCCTGGGTGTTGAATGCAGACAATAGCGGACTGTATAGTTACCTGCAGGTCTATGACAGGCAGCAGAAAAACTGGGGACTCTTTGATGAGAAGGGAGATTCCGTCTTTTACGAAGGGGAGTCGTACCGGATAGCAGCCCATACCCCGCCCTTCGGAGGACTTGACGGAAGAATGTACCAGGTGGTGTACGGGGAGGAAAAATCCTATCTGGCTGAAATAAACGGAGAGAAAATCCAGAGGATTGCGGGGGAACTTACCGACAAAGAGGAAACTCTGTGTATACAGGCGGAATCCTATAAATATGCGGACCGGGAAGGAAGATTTTATCTGGCGGATAACGATAACCTGCGTCTGTACTGTTATGATGCGAACATGAAGCCGGCAGACGAGGTGGCGGTGCCGGGGATGGTTTACGGAATCCTGCAGGGGAAAGAAGGAGAGGATGTCTGCTGGTACGGCCTGGATGCCAGAAAAAATCCGGTTGTGAAGAGGGTGACGGACGGGAAGACCGTGGCGGAGAATATAGAAGGCATCGGGACGGAATACCGGGCAGCCATGGCAGAAGACGGAAGCCTTTATTTTGCCGATACCCAGAATATGTGGAAATATACGGACGGAACCCTGCAGAAGGTATTTGCCTTTGTACAGAATGACTACCTGCTTTCGGAAATTTACGGCATGGAATGTACGGAGCAGGGAGATGTGGAGCTTCTGACAGATATGGACTCGGAGCTGGTGCTGCTTACCCTGCATCAGGCAGATTCCCTTCCCGAAAAAAAAGAAATCGTGCTGGCGGATTACTCTCCCACAGTCCAGCTGCAGAAGCTGATAGCCCGGTTTAACAGACAGAGCAGGGAATATTATGTGACCTGCCGGGTACCGGATGAAGGCCAGGAATGGGCAGACTTCCAGCAGGTCATCAATCTGGAACTGAGTAATGGGAACGGACCGGACATGTTTACAAGCGGACTGCTTCTGGATGTGGAAGATTATGCGGAAAAAGGGTATCTGAAGCCTGTGGACGAACTGGTGGATGACCCGGAGCAGTTTGGAAGCGGAGTACTGGAGGACCAGAAAATAGGGGACACCTTATATGGGATCCCTTACGAATGCAGCTTTTTCTTAAGCAGCTACCGCATGGAAGATTTGGGGGACAGAACCGCCATTACCCTGCCGGAATTTACGGAGCTGGTGGAAAACTCGGATGCGGATATCATAGAAGAAAACATGGGCGGAGTGGATCTGCTGGTATATTATATCCTGTATGACAACGACGATACCACCTATATTGACTGGGAGGAAGGAAAAAGCCATTTAGACAGTGAGGAATTTTTAAGGATGCTGGAGTTCGCAGAAAAATATGCGGATCGTGACAACACGGACAAAAAAGCATTTGCCATGAGCAGCTCTATGACAGATATTTCTACCATAAAAACGATCTACAGCAGTTTCCGCGGCAACGCTTCTCTGATAGGTTTTCCCTGCAAAGACGGGAACGGTATTTATGTAAGCACAAACGCCGTGTATAAAAATGCAGCCACGAAGAATCCGGGGGGTGTGGATACTTTTCTGCGTTTTCTCATATCCGAGAGGGAACAGAAACGGTATGGCATGTACAGCAGCCGGGATATGATAAAGGATGGCTACGGCAGTGTAACTCTCGGAGAATTTCCGGTACGGAAGGATGCTTACCAAAAGAAAGTGACCAAGGAAGTGAGGGAGTCCTATCAGAATGATTTTTACGGCACGCAGATACCTTATACGGATGAAATGACAGACTGGATTTATTTTATACGTGACCATGCCAAACCGGACAATCCCCATATATATGCAGTTTACCGGATCCTTCTGGATGAACTGACCCCCTATTTTGACGGAAGCATTTCCGCCAAGGAAGCAGCGGAGCATCTCCAGAACCGGGTGCAGCTTTATCTGAATGAGAGATAAGCTTTACGGATAATTGTCAGGATGATAGAAGAAGCTATTATATCTGTAGGTTAAAAATCATCCAATAGTTACCGGCGTGTTCTATGCAGTCTGCTCCTACGGTACCCTTTTTTCTGGTGACAGACTTTAACAAGTTGTTTAACCCTGCACCATGTGGAACGTTATCCCTTTTTTCAATAAGTGCTTTTGTTGTGTAACCGTTTTTAAAGAAATTTGTTATTTCATCAGAACTGATAAACTTCGGTACCGGGTTTCTGATTTCAAACTGAGTTTGACCATCGGCAGAGGATAAATGAACATAAATTTTATCTCCTGGTGAACATGCTTCAATAGCATTCTGCATTAAAATGCTTAAATAGTCTGAGAGGTCAACTTCACTGGCATGGCTTTCTAATTTGTCAGATACTACATCAAACTGTATGCCGATATCTTTCTTCTCAGCTTGACAGGAAAGATTATACAAGGTCGCAGCTAAAAGAGGTTTGTCAATCTGTAAGAGAGGATAGGCGTGCAGGGGTTTGCTGTATTCATATGTATAAGTTTGGATGCATTTTTTTAATTCATCATAATTGGTGCAGGTACTTGACAGAGTCTGAAGATTTTGCAGACGGTTGGAATATTCATGCTGGCTGTTGCGGATTTCGTTTATTAAAGACTCGTAAATAGGTAAGTTTTTTTGATATGATGAGAGCTCGTGCCTTTGCAGATTCATTTTCTGGTCGTAATACAGGACAATGGCATTGGAAACAATGAGTATAAAAGTAGTAATTATGATGGCGCTTATATTTGTGTAAAGCCTGTTTGGGTTTGTCTTGAGAAAGAGGAGAATACTAACCAGAATTAAGTGAGTATTCAATAATACAAAGCGAAATGGTACAGCAGCTTCTGAAATAAATGAGAATATCTTAGCAGGTTTACATAAGCACAGAGGCAGTGAAAGGCACATCACAAGAAAATTCCCCCAGATTCCATGGTATGGAGAATTTATAACAGCGGGAAATAAGGATAAAAGGAGTGCCGCAAAAAACTGTATGGCGAGAAGGGTATCGTAAGTGAGAATATATAGAAAAAGGTTGTTAAGACCTTTGCTGTTACGATTGGCGCAAAAGAAATAAAAAATGTATACAATTTGTCCGATTATTAAGGAAGCGACGGCATAGTCTTCCGGTATGATGCTTAGAATAAGAGGAATTATAATGGCCGCAAAAAGATCAGTTTTTGTGGGAATGTGGGATTTAGAGACATATGCCTTCATGAAAATATAATAACATATGAATTCTAAAAATGATGTAATATATGAAATAAACATAATCTATTCCCCTTTCATGCACAACAGGCACTCATCTACTTTTTTTATATAGGTTCTTCCTATGGAAATGGATGTGCCATTTATTCGCACATACTGTGAGATACGATCGTAGGATTGCACGTAGTCTCTGTTAATAATGTATTTTTTATGGCATCTTATAAAGTTGGAATCCAGTATGGAAGCTAACTGTACCAAGGTATATTGCCTGGTATTGATTTTACCCTTTGTGGTAAAAACAAGAAGGGTATGAGCTTGTGACTCGATATAGTAAATATCCTCTGGAGATATTCTGTGAAGAATTCGATTGGTATCGGTCAGTTCGAGAGTCTGATTCAAATAACCGGTAAGAAGCATCTGCTCCAGCTGAAAGAGAATATCGTTGTCTGTATAAGGCTTTGAAATATAGTTGTAGCAGTGGAATTCAGAGAGAGCAAAGGATTCTTCATGGGAAAGTGCAGTAAGAAAAAGGATGGGGACACGATAATAGCAGGGGAATCTACGGGCTGTTTTTGCAAGAAAAAAACCTCCGCGATCCGTACTTCCGCCAGACAGTTGGACATCAAGCAACAATAATGTAAAAGGGATGTTTAAGGAAACAGACTCGTTAAGTAGATGCTCTGCAGCATGATAACTGCAGGCGGACTGCACAATCCAGCCCGGATATTCTTTTTTTATACATTCACATAACATATTAAGCTGTATAAGATCATCTTCTACGATTAGGACGTTTTGCATAGAGTTACCCCATGTACATTTCTTGATGATGATTTTAACAAATTATAAAGAAATAATCAAGATTATAAAGATTACTCTATAACATTGTTTATTTATCAGCTTGGGAGGGAATATATTTGCACGTATTTTTATTGTGGGATAGGGCAAACAACTTCTTAGTCTCGCTTCTTATGTCAAAACTGAAGATAGATAAAAATGACGAAAAGAAATCAGCACTTATACTATATAGTTTATCCTGCCTCTTAAATGAAGCAGGAAAAATAGCAGTGCTGACAGTCTTTTTTGACGTTTGAAACTATAATTCTTTTATCCGAGAAGATTTCTGTTAATGGCTATACATTTTGTCCTATACTCCTTTTGGGATTATTCCTGATCTGGAAAGAGCTGCCTTTGATTTTGGCTCAAAGAACAATCTATGGAGAAGCACAGTGCATGAGATTTAAAAGCAAATCCCTTACAGTCTTTATACAGGAAGTTTCAGGGCTCTTCTTTATAATATCTTCCGCACATCCCGCAGATTATCGATGACCCAGTCAATACTGTCCGGTACCTTTATCCCCGGATTTCGGCGATAGAAGCAGGTCTTCATGCCGTAACGAAGTCCTCCCTCCATGTCAGAAGTTAAGGAATCGCCGATGATGACAGCATCGGAAGCAGTCAGAGGATGAGAGGAAGACAAGCCGTTTTCTGACTGATTGACTTCCCGGAAAGCATAGTCAAAAAATCCGGTGGCCGGCTTGGAAACACCGACCTTTTCGGAAACAAAGATGTAGGAAAAGTATTTTCGCATATCCGCTATCTCCAGACGGTGGAGCTGCTGGGCATATGGGCCGTTGCTTGCGGCACATAGCACATACTTCTCCTTAAGATAAGAAAGCATGTCATAAGCACCGTCTATCGGAATCGCACTGTCATAGATAGCTTTCCGGAAATAGTCTTCAAAGACAATACCGTCAAAAGAAATGTGCAGGGAATGAAAAATATTGCACCAGCGTATGTTATGCAGTTCATCAAAAGTAAGGGTACCCTGTTCAATCTGATGCCACAGTCTGTTGTTTTCCTCTGTAAAGACTTCAAACATGTATGGTTCATAAGGCTTTAATCCAAAGTGGGCAAAGCCGGTCTGCATGGTCTGCTTCACGTAGGCATCAAAATCAAGCAGGGTATTGTCAATGTCAATAAAGACCAGTCTCATAATTTCTTCCTTATCCATAAATCTTATCCGTAAATACAGCTGAATTCGCGGAAGGCTGCCTCGCCGGCTACAGCATAAAGTCCCATCACTACGCCGGTAAAGCCGCTGGCAACTTCGCTTGAAAGATATTTGGTGAAGCCTTTGCCAAGGTAAACGGTGGCATCGTCCGTAATCACATAGAAGCGGTATTCCAGTGCATCCGCTTCCACGGAAAGAGTAAATTTGTCACCGTATACAGGCAGCATGGTTTCCACATGGTGAATGCCGCCGATATTTAACCGGAGCATAGCCTCCAGCCCTTTTTCCGTCCGGCAGAGCGCCAGCTCATAATGCTCGTTTTCATCCATATAGAGAGTGATGCCGGCTTCCCCTTCTTTCAGATCCACCTCTACGGAAAGGTTCATAATAAAATCACGCTGTCGTAAACCGATAAAGGTGGGAGATTTGGTTTCATTTAAGGTGGTGGAGGTGCCCCTCAGGGTAAGTCCGTTTTCCGGGAAATCATAGTTTTCCATATGCGGATGCCGTAAATAGCACCAGTCTAAATTCCAGTCCGTATTGTCAAATGTGTAGCGTTTCTTTTCATGCTGGGTAAAACTGCCGGGAATTTCATAGGATTCGTCTGTTGTACCGTCATTGCCGGCGGTGAACCAGCCGTCCTCATGGAAAGTTATGGGGGTTAAAAAGACTTCCCTGCCCAGATGATGATAAGGCTGCCATACGCCAATCTGGCGGAAGCCAAGGGTTACTATATACCAGTTACCGTCATGATTTTGTATCAGATCACCGTGACCGATGCCCTGGATGATGAAAGGAGCCTTGTTACGGTTGGTGAGTACCGGATTTTGCGGATAATTTTCAAAAGGTCCCCATATATTTTCTGCTCTTGCATAGGTTACCATATGTCCGTATTCGGTGCCTCCTTCGGCTGCCATAAGATAGTAATAGTCTCCGATTTTATACATATGGGGGCTTTCTAAGTAACGGCCGCCGCTGCCGGACCAGATGGGACGGGATTCACTTAATTTTCTGCCGGTGGCAACTTCAATTTCACACTGCATGACACAGCCCTTGCCATTTTCGTCATTGCCGTTGCTGATAAAGAAGCAGCGGTTATCTTCAAAATAGAGAGAGGGGTCAATGCCGCCCTGATCTACTACGATGGGGTCGGACCATTCTCCGTGAATGTCATCGGTATATACATAGAAATTTTCCTGGGTGGTATTGTTGTTGGTTACCATGTAGAAACGGCCCATGTAGAAACGGATGGTGGGGGCAAACACGCCGCCGGAGCTGTTGATGTCCTCCAGCATAACCTGACCTTTCCGGGTGAGAACATGTCCGATCTGCGTCCAGTTTACCAGATCGTCACTTTCAAACAGGGGAACGCCCGGGAAGAACTGGAAGGAACTGCTGACAAGGTAAAAATGTCCGTTTGCCGCGCAGACGCTCGGGTCGGGATAGAAGCCTTTGATGATGGGATTTTGATAGCGCATAAAATATCCTCTCTTTCCTGTTTATAGTAGGTAGATAATGGTAACGTTTTTATTTTTACTCTATCATAAAGTTTCCGGAGAGTAAACCAAAGGTTTGCATTTTTAAGAAAGGTGTGCTACACTTGCACGGTACAAAAAATAACACGAATATAGACGGTTTCAGGTGTCGGATAGGAGCGGAAGCGGTTTCGCCGTAAGGGAACAGATGGCGGAAACGGCAAACTTCGGATCCGGTGAAAAGGGAAGCAGGTGAGAGGCCTGCACGAACTCGTCACTGTATTAAGGGAGTTCTGCACGGGCATAGCAGGTATCCGGGAGATTTTCCACCCGGATACAGCATGCAAAGTCACTGGGCGAAAGCCTGGGAAGACGGATGCGGGGCGATGAGCTTAGAGTCAGGAGACCTGCCTGGGATTTGGTACGAAATAACCACGAGGAATTGGTCAGGTACACTAAATTCTCCAATCCCTTCTGCTTATGCATGAAGGGTTTTTTGTCATTCTGTATTCGTAAAAACGCCAAGGAGGAGAAGAAAATGGCAGAACAAAATAACAAATCAAAAAAGGGTCTTATTATCGGAATCGTAGCACTGGTAGCCGTAATTGCGGTTTTAGCAGTAGTATTCTTTGTATTCGGTGAAAAGCCCACCAAGGGTGCAAAGGCAATTACCATTGAAGTGGTAGATGACCAGGGAACCAAGACAACTTATAATCTGAACACCGATGCGGAGTACTTAAAGCAGGCAATGGAAGAAGCTGATGGTCTTACTTTCTCAGGCAGCGAGAGCGACTACGGCCTGTATCTGGAAACCGTAAACGGTCTGACTGCAGATTACAACACCGACGGTGCATACTGGAGCATTTATGTAAACGGTGACTATGGTAATTACGGCGTGGACAGCCAGCCTGTTGCAGACGGTGATACCTATACTCTTCAGTATGAGAAATATACAGAATAGGATTTCTCATTAAATGGAAAAGAAAAAAAATCCATTTCAGGTTAGTGTACGGGATATTGCATTGATTGGTATGATGACGGCAGTAATCGAGGTCAGCAAGCTGGCGCTGGCAGCAGTGCCCAACGTGGAGCTTGTTACCTTCTGGATTATCATGTTCAGTCTGTTTTTTGGACCGAAGGTGATTTATTCCATACTGGTGTTTATCCTGATTGAAGTGAGTATCTACGGTGTGAATGTGTGGGTCATTATGTATTTGTATATCTGGCCCACACTGGCACTGCTGGTGCTGCTCTTTAAAAAGAAGGACTCCATGCTGGTGTTTGCCATTTTGTCCGGGTTTTACGGTCTTTTGTTTGGGGCATATTGTTCCCTGCCCTATATTGTAATCGGCACTGTGGGAGGCG
The DNA here is from genome assembly GCA_000434615.1 of Clostridium sp. CAG:510. GTDB lineage: Bacteria > Bacillota > Clostridia > Lachnospirales > Lachnospiraceae > Acetatifactor. The sequence goes on along the minus strand of FR880829.1, from coordinate 38,198 downwards.
GCATCAAAAGCGGTCTTATCATGGCATTCAACTGGTGGGTGGCAGGCATTCCCTACGATATCCTGCATGGCATTTCCAATTTCTTTGTCATGCTGGTGTTGTACCATCCCGTGCATAAAGTCATGCAAAAGATAAAAGTGAGTATGATATAAAAAGAAGATGAAGGAGCCGGAGGCGATGCCTCCGGCTCCTTTTATAACCCCAACAGATAAGAATATATATTATATTACTTGACAACAGTACTTTATATCATATATCATAACCTTAACACCACAAGGAATATCATGCGTAAACCAAAACAATAAGGAGACCGGCAAACATGAAGTTTAGAAAGATTGTTACAACCCTGGTACTTGTTTCTTTGCTTCTTGGCGGATGTACCGGATTGAAAAGTACAAATGACAGAATGACGGAACAGTCCGTGGGAGCAACGGAGGGACAGACGGCAGAAGAGGGAAGTACGGAAGACGCAGGACATGCAGCCGGACAGGATGGGAAGACGGACGAACCGGAAGTACTTTATTCGGTGGAAGAGGTGGCATTTCCGGACCCGATTTCCCAGATTGACCTCAGGGAAGGGGAAAAGTGCTGGTATTATGATGCCTTTCAGGCAGGAGATATGGTAGCGTGCAGCGACCGGGGGTACAGTGGCAATTATGAGAACTGGTACTTCTATACCCAGATTTACGACAGTACTGCAGATGAGTGGGTTACCTTTGACGCCACAAACAACAATTATAAGGCAGAGGTTGACGGGGTAACTTATTACGGCATGCAGAATGTGTACCGCTCTCTTGACGATAAGCTATATACCAATGCGTATATTCCGGATATGGAGGGCTATCTGTGCGAAACAGACCAAAACGGTTTCCGGCATATTCTGTATGCCATTCCGGAAATAGAGCAGGAAATAGGCGGGGATTATGAATGGTTTCTTGATAAGGAGAAAAGACTGTACCTGTATTCGGCAGAGGAGAAAACAGTACGGTGCTATGATGCGGAAGGAACACTTTCCCGGACAGTGGAGGTGCCCGGAACAGTTTATGGCATTATGCAGGGAAACGCCGGAGAAGATGTTTACTGGTATGGTACCAATCTGAAACTCAGACCCGTAATCGGCAGCCTGAGCACAGGAGAAATAACGGCAGAGGACAACCTGGAAGAACTGGCTTCGGATTATAAAGCAGTTATGGCGGGGGACGGAACCGTTTATCTTGCAGACACACAGAACCTGTTCCGGCTGACGGACGGCATTCTCAGGAAGGTATTTGGTTTTGTGAAAAACGGGTACATTATGAGCTTCATGTATGACATGGGACAGACGGAAGAGGGGAGCCTTTCCCTGCTGGTGGAAATGGATAACTGTATTACCAGACTTTCTATGACGGAGGTGGATTTCCTTCCCGAAAAGCAGGAAATTATCTATGCGGACCTTGTGGGAAATGCTGCTCTTGCAAAATCCATAGCACGGTTCAACAGGCGGAGCGAAAAATACCATATTACCCTGCAGCTGCCGGAAAGTATTGACGACAGGGCATCTTTCAGCCAGGAGGTACAGATTGCCCTGGGAACCGGGAAAGGACCGGATTTAATAGGGAACGCACTTCTTACGGATATTGATGGATATGTGGAAAAGGGTTACCTGACGGAAGTGGGGGACATCGTGGGAGAGTCCTCTCTTTATGTGAACGGGGCACTGGATACCTGCAGGGTGAACGGAATTCTGTACGGCATTCCTTACGACTGTTCC
>FR880829.1:0-36438 GCA_000434615.1 Clostridium sp. CAG:510 | reverse complement strand
ACATTCCTTACGACTGTTCCTTTGACCTGGTGGCTTACAGCAAAGATACTGTGGGGGACAGACAGACTCTTTCCTTACCGGATTTTGTGGGACTTGTGGAAAGGTCCGGTGCGGAAATCGTACAGGAGAATGTAAGCGGCACCGGTATTATCTTAAACTATGTGCTGGCTGACGAAAAAAATACCGATTACATAGACTGGAAGAACGGGAAGTGTGACCTGTCCTCACCGGACTTCCTGAAAATCCTGGAGTTTGCAAAGAAATATGCAGATACCGGAAGGGCAGAAAAAGATGCATTTGCCTATATGACCTTTATGGGATTTGATGAACTGCGCCGGGTTAAGGAAATTTTCAGCTACTTTGACGGCAAGGCCTCACTTATCGGTTATCCGAAGGAAAACGGCAATGGTATTTATGTGTCCACAGACAGTATTTACCTCAGGGCAGGTTCGGAAGCAGCAGAAGGGGCGAAAGAATTTCTGCGGTTTCTTATTTCGGAAGAAGAACAGGAAAAATATGCGTCCTACAATTTTGCCCAGTCACAGGATGACGGCATGTCCACAACCATGCTGGCAAAGGAAGGAGCCTTTCCCGTGGTGAAAAGCGCCTATGAAGGAATGATACGTGCGGCAGAGGAACGGGATGCGGATAATGTCAGATATCTGGGGGAACTGCCTTATACGGAGGACATGGTAGAGCAGATTTATTATATAATCGACCATGCAGAACCCCGGAATGCCTATATAAACCAGCTTGAGGGTATGGTGGAAGAAGAACTGGAACCGTATTTTGCCGGTGACATTTCGGCAGAAGAGGCGGCTGAAAAACTCCAGAACCGTGTACAGCTTTATCTGAATGAGAGGTAGTCGTTTCCTGATAAATGTGCTAATGGATAGAGAAAAATAAAGGTGAGTATGTTATAAAAAGAAGATGAAGGAGCCGGAGGCGATGCCTCTATCTGCTTTTATAATACTGGAAAATAAATATGAACGCAGAATTTTCCGTTTTCTTCAAATATTTCTTACGAGACAGTTTTGTCATCACATACATGCATTTAACATTGCAATACAACTTTAATATTTGCTCAATGTATTGCAATACCTGACAACAATGCTCCGTACAAGAACAATAATATTACAAGAGAATAATATACTAACTTTGCATATTCTATGTAGTATATTATAGAATGTTGCAGGAATTATGTGAATTTATTATGAATAAGATAGGTAGTTTGATACAAAACAAGAGAAAACAATATTTACCTGAATAAAAAATGTAACATGATGGATATATTTTACTGGCAAAACATGGGGAGGTGGTAGTCTTCATGACAGCCGGTAAAGTTATATATGCTATGAGCAAAAGAATGGAGGGATTAATATTTTGGCAGTAATATGAAGAAAAGGAGGTGAAAAACAATGAGAAAAGAAATTGCTTAAGTATGTATTAAGGCTGCGGAATATGCAGCAAAAAGGTAGTTGTAAAGGCTTCGCTGTGGAACTATTATCAGAATGTAGAGACAGAAGCTGTAAGAAACTAGGTGGAAAAGGAAGAAAAAAGGAATAAATAGAGGAGGGATTTTAATGAAAACATTATATAAAAAAGTATTTTTGGTTCTTGGGGCTATAGTCATATTGGGTTATCCCTTGTTAACAAATGCAAAAGAAAATGTAGATATGAATAGAGAGCTCAAAACAATGGCTATAGAGAAATATGATACAGAGAATAATGTTATAGGGCAAATGCCATATGCTGTTAATAGGCTTATTGTTACTAAAGATGAAATAATAATTCAGTATTCAGGTGAGTCAGAGTTTGTAGATGCAATTGGCATAGATACAGATGGCAAAACATATTTTTTAAGTGAATATGCAGTATGGGAAAGTAGCGATAGTAATGTTGTTTATGCGGATAGGGGGAGAATTTTAGCTGAGAATGTAGGAAATGCAATTGTCACTGTTTCATATGGTGAGTATAAGCAGCAGATACAAGTTAGTGTAAAAGAGCATGTAAATTATGAAACAATTTTAGCGGGTACATTTGATTTGCAAAACATGACCAATGAACAAAGATTACGTTATGTTCAAAATGCTAATAGTATGGTTAATTATAAGTGGACCCCTACACAGAATTTGACTGGTTGGAAGGGGAATTATGTATTTAAGGCAGGAACTACATATAGTGGTATTCCATATACACAAAGCCCGAATCAGACGAATTTAGCAGCCTTTCAAGGAGCGCTAACAAAAAGTGATTTTTATAGTACATATACAAATAGTTCAGGAAAAATGCCAAGATATGGAAATGATTGTTCGGGTTTTTTGAGTTTTGCTTATGAAATACCCAGGCAAACTACAGCTCAGTTCGTTAATGGTATTAAGAGTGGGACATATAAAAAGATTGGGTCATATGACCCAAATAATTTAAAACAAAATGACTTACTTAGTTCATACTCAAAATTAACGGCAGGCGACGCAGTGGTTAAATCCGGACATGCAATGTTTGTTGCTAATAATGTAAGTAGTGAGAACTATTGTTTGATGTATGAACAAACACCAGGACACGCGCAAACAACGAAGTGGACTTATAGTAGTCTGGCGGCAGGCGGTTATATGCCATTTTCTAAATAGTGTAAGGAGGTTATTATGAAGAAAATCACTTTATGTATATTGTGTGTTTGTGCTACCATCATAGCAGGATGTGGAATAGAAAATGATAAACCTGTGAAAAACACAGAAGAAAGCAATACTATAGAAAGTGAAAGCGGAAATCAAGATGGGAATACGGAAAAATCAGGAGGAGAGATTTTAAATAGCGAGTCAGAACCGGAGGATAATAAAAAACCACTTACAGATTATTCTCTGGTAACAGGGGAACATGAAGGATATAATGCAATTCTGGATGTAAACGGATATCAGTATTTCTTTCACATGGCAATGCAGCCGGAAAATATAGAATTACAATCTCCGAAAGAGAGAGAAGAAGAAAGATATGGCGAAAAGGTCAAGGTATTTTCTATCGTTGTGTCGGACGGAAAGTCAGAAGAAGAATTAGGATATATCTATGGATTTTTATTTACACCTACATCTGATTGTTATGTAGAACCGGAATTCCAAAAGGGAAATAAAATATGTGGTAAAATTGCATCTTGCGAGGAAGGAAGAGTATCCCTATACAAAGCAGAAGAAGTAGATAAGGATACCTATATAGAATTTACCAATGTTTCTGAGAAAGAGACAGAGTATACTATATCACAAGATGCGCAGTACATTATATTGGATGGGAATTTTGCAAGTACATCTGTAACATGGGAACGTTTTCAAGAACATCTTACAAGGGAAAAAAACATTTTCTATTATTTTATAGAAAATGAGGGAGTAATCACTCAGATTTGGGAGCCATATATTCCTTAAACAAAACAGAAGTGTCAGAGGTAAAGTCTTAAACCGGATAGCTTAAGGAACCTTTACCTTTGACATTTTAATTTATTGGTATGCAGGCTTTAATTAAACAAAATAAACCTTGCATAGTCTATAACTTTACGATATACTACATCCATAAGCAGATACTTCTTTTTTCTAATTTTCTTTTGCCGGCGCTCGCCGGTGTCTAAAAATTCAAGAATTCCTGCTTAGAACCCAATGAACAATAAAATTTATCTAAGGAGGAAAACGTGATTAGAGAACTGAAGATTGCAGTAAGCGCTTCCAGGAAAGAAGCGCAGTACGATGAACATGCACAAGAACGGCTTCACAGCAGAGCAGATAGCGGCGGCTATCGATAAGGATTTGGAAGAAGTAAGAGCCGTTCTGACGGATTTTTGAAATTGCCAAATCCCCCATATGGTGGTATGATTTCGGTAGCGTAGAGAGGTCGGTGCGGAAGGCGGCGCCGGCAAGGAAAGGGTATGATAAGTCAGATGAGAATGCAGGAGAATTACATAAATGCGCTTGACATCAGGTGGTCATACAACCATGCCAAGAAGATGGAAAAAATCTGTTCCAATCCCAAGTTAGGATACCGGACATCAGGCTCCGAGGCGGAGCTGAAAACCGGCGACATGCTGGCGGAAACCATGTGGAAGATTGGTTTCCCCAAGGTATATAAGGATGCCATAAAAGTGGATGCATGGGAGTTCAACAAAGCGGAGCTTACTTTTGAAGACAGACACGGAAAGACAAGAAAGGTACAGCTCGGAGCTTACCAGACCCATTTTGTGACAGAGGGTGAGCAGAATTTTACCCTTGCCTATGTGGGGAAGGGAACCAGACAGGACTATGAAGGCATAGACGTAAAAGGAAAACTGGTGCTGGTGGACATTAACCAGCGCGATGAATGGTGGATAAATTTCCCGGTTTACCAGGCACACCTGAAAGGGGCGGCAGCCGTCATTGCTGTGCAGACGGGCGGTTACGGAGAAGTGGATGATGCGGCGCTCAATGCGCAGGATATTGCGGGACCCGCCGATGCCCCTGCCTTTTCCATATCCCGGAAGGATGCGGAGCACATCAAGCATGCTCTGGGAGAAAACAAAGAAATAACGGTTACCCTGGATGCGGTATCCAAGGTGGAAAAAGACCGGACAACCTATAATATTGTGGGCGAAATTCCCGGAAAACATCCGGAGAGGCGGATTATGCTTTCCGCCCATTACGACTCCTATTTTGACGGATTTCAGGATGATAACACAGCCATAGCCATGATGCTCTGCATCGGAAAAACGCTGCTTCAGATTGGCTATCAGCCGGAAAATACACTGACCTTCTGTGCCATGGCAGCGGAGGAATGGGGCATTTCCGACACCCAGTTTGACTGGTCGACGGGAGCCTATGAACAGGTATTTACCGTGCATCCCGAGTGGCGGGGCAGCGTGATTGCAGACTTAAATTTTGAACTGCCGGCGCTGGCACACGGAACGAGAGCGCGGATACGCAGCACGTATGAATACGTTCCGTTTTTAGAGGAATTTCTGAAGGATTTGCCCACTCTTACCCGGGCGTATCCGGAGGAAACAAGAGTAACGGCGCCGATAGAAACCTGGTCGGATGATTTTTCCATTGCGATTTCCGGTATTCCCTCCATGGTGGATGATTTCACGGGCGGCAGCTTCATGCAGACCAATTATCATTCCCAGTTTGACAACGACGGTTACTATGACGAAGATGTGTACCGGATGCATCACGAACTGTTCGGACTGCTTCTGATGGCGATTGACAAAACGGCGGTGGTTCCGCTTTCCTTTGCGGGCGTTATGAAAAAAGCGGAGGAATGCATAAGCGATGAATGGTGCGAAAAATGCGGAGCGGACAGGGACGGTTTTGTGAAAGCGCTGCGGAAGGCGGCAAAAGCAGGAGATAAGGCTTATGAGAAAGTCTTAGAAGCAAACAGGGAATATGCACGATATAGTGCAGCCTTACAGAACGATGCCGGGGACAAAGAGGAAAATCCGGCTGCCAAAGCAGATGCGCTTTACGAACACAACCGCAATCTGGAAAAGGCATTGCTCCGGACATTCCAGAAGGTGCAGGATACCTTTGTACGGATTGACTGGCACGGCATGGTATTGTTCCCGCAGGAAATTCTGCAGGAGCATCTGACTTTACTGGACGGTGCCATCGGAAACCTGAAGGAGGGCAAAATTTCCGCAGCCCTTCGTAAACTTTATGAGATAGATAACAATTCTTATGCCTTTTCATTTGATAAAGAGGTGTACGAGTATTTCACAAGAAACAGCTTAAATCAGCCCAAGGACAGACTGAAATGGGGCTACGGCAGAATTATCGGACACGAAGATTTGTTTGATGTGGTGGAAGCGCTGATTGGAAAAACAGATGCCGACTGCAGCAAAGAAATTGCATTTTTGCAGGAAGCCTATGAGCGCCAGGTGGAACTGTTCCGAAACGAGATAACCGAAATGAAAAATAAAACAGAGGAGATAGCAGGAATTTTAAAAGAATTCTGACAGACTATGGAAAGTGATAATTTATATAAGGTAAAATTTGAGGACCTTCCCAAACTGGAGGTTCTCCTTAACAAATGTTTCTCAAAGGACCCCCTCTATGAAACCCTGATACCGGACGAGGAGGTGCGCAAGCGTCTGACACCGGAGCTTTTTAAGTGCGATATGACGGAATTTTACGAAACCTGTGAAATCTTTGCGGACAGCGAAGAATTAAATGGCGTGCTGGTGGTGTCTGATGAAGCAGAGCCTTACAATGTGCTGAAATATTATTTCAGCGAGGCAATGGCTTCCCTTAGGACGGAAGGCTATCTTTTGAAGGAAGACCATTCCCTGAAAACACTGTTCAATTTTATTTTGGGAAGGGATTACCTGAATTCCAGTTGGACGGAGCAGCTTCACGTAAAAAACAGGATACATATCATTTACCTGGCGGTGGACCCCGAAATGCAGCACCACGGCATTGCGGCAAAGCTGATTGAGGAAACCATCCACTATGCGGAAGAGCATAAAATGATGCTTTCCTTAGAAACCCATAACCCGGAAAACGTGGCATTTTACCAGCAGTTTGGGTTCAAAACCTACGGCGTGCTCAACAAGCACTTTGACTTGAAGCAGTACTGTCTTATCCGCGAAGCGGGAGCTCCCGTTCCTTAATCCTCCTCTTCTTCTATTTTAGAGCAGGGCAGGGAAAAGATAAATTCCGTACCGACGCCTTCCGTGCTGATGACATTGATATGTTCTCCATGGGAGGCGATGATTTCTTTTACGATGGAAAGTCCCAGACCGGTTCCCTTTTTGTCTTTGCCGCGGGAGGAGTCCGATTTGTAAAAACGCTCCCAGATGAGTTTTAAGTCATCCTTGGGAATGCCGATGCCGCTGTCTTTTACGGACACGAGCAGCTTGTTTTTCTTTTCGGAGGTTTCAATGCGGATGACGGAATCGGAATGGCTGAACTTGATGGCATTGTCCAGAAGGTTATACAGAACCTGTTGGATTTTGCCCATATCCGCATTTACATACATGGTATTGCCGGTGAGGATAAGCTCAATGGCAAGTTTCTTTTTTCGGCAGGTGCCCTCAAAGGAGGCAGCCGTATTCCGGATGACTTTGTTGATGTCAAAGTCGGTCTTGTCCAAAAGCATTCCCTTGGTATTTAAGTTATTCAGAGTAAGCAGACTGTTTGTGAGCTTTGTCAGACGGTCTGTTTCGTTCATCACAATCTGCAGATATTTTTCATGCAGCTCCGGCGGAATGGTGCCGTCAATCATGGCTTCCAGGTAGCCCTTGATGGAAGTAAGCGGGGAGCGGAAGTCGTGGGAAACGTTGGCAACAAACTTTTTCTGGTCGTCCTCGGAACGGGCAATTTCGCTTGCCATGTAGTTCAGGCAGGCAGCCAGATAGCCCATTTCGTCCTCGCTTTCCACCTGAAATTCATAATGCATATTGCCGGAAGCGTACTGCTCGGTAGCATAGGTAATCTTTCGCAGCGGTTTGTATACAATCTCCGTAAAGAAAATCAGGATAATCATGGACAGGAAAAACAGAATGCACATGGTGATGTAGGAAATTGTCAGCAGGCTGTTGGAAGACTCATAAACGGATGCCATGGAAGCATGGATGACCACATAGCCGTTTACCTTGTAATTGGTGGTAATGGGCGCAATGACATTGAGCATGGCTTCGTCATAATAATTGAAAAAATTGCTGACATTGTAGTAAGAATTCGCGGTGAGCGTCGGGTCGAAATTTTCGATAATCACCACTTCATCCACGTTGAGAGGATACTCCGTGGTAAGTACCATACGGCCGGACGGGTTAATAATCCAGATGTCGGAGTCTAAATAAACGGACAGGGCATCCAGCTGGTTTTTTACAGACTCTAAGGAAGTATCACTGGTATACAGACCGGAGCCGTACCTGTCTGCAATCAGTGTAGCCTCAGAATAGAGTGTATTCGCTTTTTCTCTGGTAAGCTGTTCTACCGTCAGCTTCGGCACAAAAACGGAAATAATAATAAACCCGAATATGCCGAAGATGACATAGGCAAGCAGGAATTTTAAATACAGCGTTTTTTTCATTGCTTAATTTCCCTTTACCTCGAATTTATAACCGATGCCCCATATGGTGGAAATTTTCCAGGAGTCGTGGTCCTTGATTTTTTCCCGCAGCCTTTTGATATGTACGTCAACGGTGCGGGTGTCGCCGATATATTCATAGCCCCAGATCTGGTCCAGGAGCTGCTCTCTGGTGAAAACATGGTTGGGAGAGGACGCTAAGAAGTACAGAAGCTCCAGCTCCTTGGGGGGCATGTCCACTGTGTGACCCATATAAATAACGGAGTAATTGGTCTGGTTGATGATTAAATCCGGATATTCCACGCATTTTTCGCTGACAGCGGGTTTGGCGGGAGCAGCCGGTTTGTAACGGCGCAGAACTGCCTTTACGCGGGCAACCAGTTCCTTGGAGTCAAAGGGCTTTTCCATGAAATCGTCCGCACCCATTTCCAGTCCCAGCACCTTATCAAAGACTTCGCCCTTGGCGGAGAGGATAATAATGGGAACCTGGTTTTTGGCGCGTACTTCACGGCAGACCTGATAACCGTCGATACCGGGAAGCATGAGGTCTAATAAAATCAGGTTGGGCTCAAAGGTATTTACGGCAGAAAGGGCGGATTCACCGTCCCCCACAATCATGGTTTCAAAGCATTCTTTTGTGAGATACAGGGAAATCAGCTCCGCAATATTTTCATCGTCATCCACGATTAAAATTTTCTGTTTGCTTACCATAGAAGCCTCCTTTTCAAATTCTGTTTATGAGTTACTTGAAGGTTACGATTGTGACACCTGCGTCACCTTCACCGTATTCGCCTAAGCGGTATTCTTTTACATATTTTAACCGCTTCAAGTGGTTCTGAACGGCGCTTCTGAGAGCGCCGGTGCCTTTGCCGTGCACCACGCGGACAGTGTTTAAGTGGGACAGGTAGGCGTCGTCTAAATATTTATCCAGTGCTGCAACCGCTTCATCGCAGGTCATGCCGAGCAGGTTGATTTCGGGAGAAATCGTCATGGACTTGGAAAGACCGGACCTGCCGTTTCCCTTGCCGAAGCTCTGGGGCTTTAAGGATTTGGAGGACTGGGTTGCCGTATCGTCATCCGCAAGCAGCATCAGGTCATTGACGTTCACGGAAGAACGCATAATGCCGCACTGCACGAAAAGATTGCCCTTGGCATCGGGCAGGGTGCTTACGGTTCCCCTTAAGCCTAAGGAAATGACCTTGACGGAGTCGCCCTTTTTCAGCTTTTTCGGGTCTAACTTCGGAGCGCTCTGCTTCGGCGGCGTCTTTAAGGAAAGACGGTCGTTCTTTTCATCAATTTTCTTGCGCAGGTTCTGACGCCTGGTTTCCAGCTGCTTGATATCGGTACCGGCATTGGCCTTGTTGAAACTGGAAATGGTTTCGTCTGCCACGTCCTTGGCTTCCTGCAGGATATTGCGGGCTTTTTCGTTGGCTTCCCGTAAAATGCGGTCCTTTGCCTGGTCGATTTTCTCGTTTTTTGCTTTTAACTGCTGCTCTAAGGTCTTGATGCGTTCCTTGTAGGCAGTGATTTCTTCTTTTTCTTTTTCGATGTTCTTCCGGCTGTTTTCCAGATTGGCAATGACATCCTCGAAGCTCTCGTCCTCTTTGCTGATCTGTTCCTTTGCGGCATTGATAATGTCGTCGGAAAGCCCTAACTTGGAAGAAATGGCAAAGGCGTTGCTTTTGCCGGGAATGCCGATTAACAGCTTATAGGTGGGACGCAGGGACTCCACGTCAAACTCACAGCAGGCATTTTCCACAAAAGGAGTGGAAAGCGCATAGAGCTTCAGCTCGCTGTAGTGGGTGGTCGCCATGGTCCGGATGCCTGCATCGTGCAGATGATTTAAGATGGCAATGGCAAGAGCCGCACCCTCCGTAGGGTCCGTGCCGGCGCCCAGCTCATCAAACAGGCACAGGGAATCTTCATCCGCATGTGCTAAGATGTCCACGATGGTCACCATGTGGGAAGAGAAGGTGGAAAGGCTCTGTTCGATACTCTGTTCATCGCCGATATCCGCGTAAACCTCCCGGAAAACGGAAAGCACGGAGCGGTCGGCAGCGGGAATATGAAGCCCGGCCTGTCCCATGAGGGTAAACAGTCCCACGGTTTTTAAGGAAACCGTTTTACCACCGGTATTGGGACCGGTGATGATCAGCAGATCAAAATCCTTTCCCAGGGTAATGTCAATGGGGACGACTTTCTTTTTGTCAAGCAGCGGGTGTCTGCCCTTCCGTATCCGGATGGCATGGTCTTCTTCAAACAGCGGCATGGTGCCGTTGTAATCCAGAGCGAGCTTGCCCTTGGCGAAAATAAAATCCAAGGTGGTCATGACCTTCTGCCCTGCCGCCATTTCGGCGGTATGCTCGCCTGCCATAGCGGAAAGCTCCGCTAAAATTTTCTCGATTTCCTTCTGCTCTTCGATGCCGAGCTGGCGCAGCTTGTTGTTTAATTCCACAACGGCGGCTGGCTCGATAAAGAATGTGGAGCCGGTGGAGGACTGGTCGTGGACCATACCGGAAACCTGTCCCTTGTACTCTGCCTTGACCGGCAGACAGTAACGGTTGTCACGCATGGTGATGACAGCGTCCTGCAGGTAGGTGCGCAGGGAGCCGTTTACCATGGAATTTAACTGGGAATGAATTTTCTCGCCGGTAAGGGCAATCTCCCTACGGATACGCTTGAGCGCGGGGCTGGCATCATCTGCCACTTCCTCCTCGGATAACAGGCATCGGCGGATTTCTTCGGAAACCGGTGTGAGGGGGGAGAGGGCATCAAAATAAGAAGACAGGGAATCTCTTTTCTCAGTGTCCTTGTCCTCTCTGCCATATGCCTTGATACGGGCGGTATTTTCTAAAAAATCAGCAATTTTAATCAGCTCGGGAGCTGTTAGGGAGCTGCCGATATCAAGGGATTTTAAGGAATATCCCAAATCCCTGTTGCCGCCGAAGGAAGTACTTCCGAAGCGCAGCAGCCTTGAGAGCGCATCCGCCGTTTCCTGCTGGGCGGTGCGGATGGCATGTATATCCGTGTCGGGAACAAGGCTGCGGCAGCATGCCTTTCCCGGTTCGGAGTCGGCTTTTTCGATAAGCCGGTGGATTATCTTGTCAAATTCAAGAGTGTGTAATGCTTTATTGTTCATCTTTTTCCTTTACCATATCGTTAATCAGGTCCATGATGGTGGAAATGGCGCTGAGCTGGTGGCTCTGCTTCATGGCGCTGATATAGCTCTGTCTGTTGCAATACAGCTCCTGCACTTTTTCCACTAAAAGAGTATCCGTGAGGTCGTCTTCGTCAACTACCATGGAAAATCCCTGTGCTTCAAAGGAACGTGCATTGAGTAACTGGTCGCCCCTGCTCTTGGAAGAGGGCAGAGGAATTAAAATATTGGGTTTGCCGAGAGCCAAAAGCTCGCAGATGGCATTGGCGCCTGCACGGGAAATCACCAGGTCCGCCATGGCGAAAACATCCTTTAACTCGGCTTTCAGGTATTCAAACTGCTTGTAGCCGGGTGTGTTCAATAAAAGATTGTCCATTTTGTCCTTGCCGCAAAGGTGAACGACCTGAAAATCCTTTAAGAGAGCGGGCAGGGCATCCCGGACGGCTTTGTTGACGCTGGCAGCGCCCTGACTGCCGCCGATAACCATAATAACCGGCTTGTTGGCAGTAAAACCGCACATGTCGAGTGCTCTGACTTTATCACCGGTAAAAAGCTCCTCGCGCACGGGGGAACCGGTAAGAACGGCTTTTTTCTCCGGCAGTAGCTTAACGGTTTCCGGAAAGTTGCAGCAGATTTTGGTAGCTGCACCTAAGCAGAGCTTGTTGGCAAGTCCCGGCGTCATGTCGGACTCATGCAGGATACAGGGAATATGCAGGGTATGGGCAGCACGTACCACGGGCACACTGACAAAGCCTCCCTTGGAAAATACCACATCGGGCTTGAGCTCCTTCAGAATTTTATGTGCCTGGGCAAAGCCCTTCATGACACGGAAGGGGTCGGTAAAATTCTTGGGGTCCATGTAACGGCGGAACTTTCCGGTGGAAATGCCGTAATACGGTATGCCGAAGTCGGCAATGAGCTTTTTCTCAATTCCATCATAGGAGCCCATATAATATACTTCAAAACCCGCTGCCTGCAGATGAGGCAGAAGAGCTAAATTCGGTGTAACGTGTCCGGCGGTGCCCCCGCCTGTCAGTACGATTTTCTTCATAATAATCCTTCCCTTCCCGAATGACAGGTTTCGCCTAAATTCATCTGAAACGCTGCCTTGTTTGAAATCTTTTACTGCTGCTGCATGGATTCCAGCGCTCTTGCAAGCTGGTCGGGGCAGGATGTGGACTTGTAACCGCAGCGAATACCCTTTAACTTTTTGATGGCGTCTTCGGGCTTCATGCCCTCCACCAGACGGGAAATGCCCTGCAGATTGCCGTTGCAGCCTCCCGTAAAGCTTACGGAATCGATAATTCCATCCTTGATTTCTATATCAATGGCAGAAGAACAGGTGCCGCTTGTCTTATATTTCATAATCATGACCTCCCAAATGGAACAAATTTTAATCTAAAATAAAATTATAGCAGAAATATGTATAAAAATCAAAATATTTGTGGAACCTGCAGGAATATTGTCAACGAATTTCCGTACACAACATATTGTTACTTCCCTATAAAAGAGATAAAATGTAGAAAATGTGTTTAAGGAGGGAATTATGTTAGCTACATTTCAAAAAGAACTGCTGTTAAGCAGTCTGATGTTTGTTTTTTTAGTATGCAGCATACTGGGTAAAATTATGTTGGGAGTCCTCTATCAGAATATGATTAAAGAGACGGAAAATATGCGTGCCACGAAGAATAAAAGGCTGAAACAGTGCAAATTAAAATTTGTGAACTGTTACCGCTTAAACCACGGCGTGGCAAACGTGCCGGTTTTTGTGGACAAGTACCTAAACCAGATGAAAATAGGGCCGGTTTCCGTGAATACCTTTTATCATCTGTGCGGACAGACCATGCTTCTGTCGGTGCTCTGCGCCGGAATTGCGGTCTGCCGCAGCATCACGAAAAGCGCCGGTCTGTTTGCCGTTCTTCCTTATTATATAGTCAGTTTTCTGGGATTGTATCTGCATTTTGCCGTATCGGCGGTCATGGACATCCGGGGCAGGCGCCGGGTGTTGAAAATTAATCTTGTGGATTTCTTAGAAAACCATATGTCCATGCAGCTTGCGGAAGCGGAGCTTACGGAGGAGGCGGAAGAGGCGCAGGATATCCGGACGACACAGAAAGCGGAGGGAAGAGTAAAACCTAAGACAACGGCTGTCGCAAGAGAGGAAGAACCGGAGCCGCAGGAGGCATTTTCTTCCATGAACGAAAAGGAGCTGGAGGAGCTTTTAAAGGAGTTTCTCACGCTGTAGAAAGCATAATAGGACGGAAGTATGTATTTGCGCCATAATCGGATATCAATTTCTTGCATTTCTACTCTTATTTTGCGCAATTTTCTCTCATTTTTGCGCAACTTTACCTTGAATTTTGCATATAATTCTGCTACACTTGGGTTTGGTTAATTTAGGAACGCCTTTTGAACAAGGGAAAGGAAGTAATGATATGAGTACAAAAGTTACATTTGACTATGGTAAGACAAGTCCTTTCATTTCTGCAGGAGAGATTGAAAAGATAAAGAAGCAGACTCTGGATGCAAAGGAGGTTCTGCTTTCTAAAAGCGGTGCAGGCAACGACTTTTTAGGCTGGATTGACCTGCCCGTTAATTATGACAAGGAAGAGTTTGCAAGAATCAAAGAAGCAGCAAAGAGAATCCAGGCTGATTCCGATGTCCTTTTAGTAATCGGTATCGGCGGTTCCTACTTAGGAGCACGCGCAGCCATCGAATCGTTAAGACACAGCTTCTACAACATGGTAGACAAGAGCATCCGCAAGACACCGGAAATTTATTATGTAGGAAACTCCATCAGCTCTACCTATATTAAGCACCTTATGGATGTAGTGGGAGACAGAGATTTCTCCATCAACATGATTTCCAAGTCCGGTACCACCACAGAGCCCGCTATCGCGTTCCGTGTATTCAAGGAAATTTTGGAAAAGAAATACGGCAAGGAAGAGGCTGCAAAGCGTATTTACGCAACCACCGACAAGGCGAAGGGAGCCCTGAAGCATGTAGCGGATGAAGAAGGTTACGAAACCTTTGTTGTTCCCGATGATGTAGGCGGACGTTTCTCCGTTCTGACCGCAGTAGGTCTTCTTCCTATCGCAGTCAGCGGCGCCGATATCGACAAGCTGATGGAAGGTGCTGCAAGCGGCAGAAAGCTTGCTCTGGAAAATGATTTTGAAGAAAATGATTCTCTGAAATATGCGGCACTCCGCAACATTTTATTAAGAAAAGGCAAGAAGGTTGAAATCCTGGCAAACTATGAACCCTGCCTGCACTATGTTTCCGAATGGTGGAAGCAGCTGTTCGGCGAAAGCGAAGGCAAGGATCAGAAGGGTATCTTCCCCGCAAGTGTGGACCTTACCACAGACCTGCACTCCATGGGACAGTTCATCCAGGACGGTTCCCGCATTATGTTTGAAACCGTTATGAACGTAGAAACCCCGAAGGAAGAGCTTACCATCAACGAAGAGCCGGTTGATCTGGACGGTCTGAACTACTTGGCAGGCAAGACGGTTGATTTCGTAAACAAGAGCGCCATGAACGGTACCATTTTGGCACATACCGACGGCCAGGTTCCCAACTTCATCGTAAA
Source organism: Clostridium sp. CAG:510 (assembly GCA_000434615.1). Taxonomy (GTDB): domain Bacteria; phylum Bacillota; class Clostridia; order Lachnospirales; family Lachnospiraceae; genus Acetatifactor. The sequence goes on along the minus strand of FR880829.1, from coordinate 21,655 downwards.
CATCCCCGAAATCAACGAATTCTACTTAGGACAGTTGTTCTATTTCTTCGAGTTTGCATGCGGTGTCAGCGGATACTTAAACGGTGTAAATCCTTTCGATCAGCCCGGTGTGGAAAGCTACAAGAAGAACATGTTCGCACTGCTCGGAAAGCCCGGCTACGAAGAACGCAGGGCAGAACTTCTTCCCAGATTATAAGCTATACAATTTAAAAAAAATGCATTATAATAAAACGCAGGTGCCTCGGCATCTGCGTTTTATTGCACTATAGGAAATTTCGTTGAATTGGCCTAAACACCTGATTTGACAATAGAATAGAGAAAGGAATAAATCTTATGGATAAAGTAAAGATTGTCATATTAGAAAGGAACAGTGTCGGTGTGGACACACCGGTAGACTGCTTTGAAGAGCTGGGCGAGGTTACCTGCTATCCCAACACCACCACGGCAGAGGAAGTAAGAGAGCGCACGAAGGATGCGGATATTATAGTGGCAAATAAGGCGCGCCTGAATGAGGAGTCCTTAAGGGAATCCCCCAATGTAAAGCTTATCTGCGAATTTGCCACCGGTTTTGACAACTGCGATCTTACTTATTGCAACAGCCGTGGTATCAAGGTTGCCAATGTGGCGGACTACTGCACGGATATGGTAGCACAGCATACATTTACCCTGATGCTTACCCTTTTGCAGAAGCTTCCCCATTATGATGAATATGTAAAATCCGGTGCCTATGCAGCGCAGGACCGTTTTTCCAATTTTGATGAGCCATTTACGGAGCTGACCGGCAAGACCTGGGGCATCGTGGGCATGGGACATATCGGCAAAAAGGTGGCGCAGATTGCCACTGCCTTCGGCTGCCGCGTGATTTTCCATTCCGTAACCGGCAAGAGTACCGTCACAGAATACGAACAGGTGGACAAGGATACTCTGTTAAGAGAAAGCGATTTCCTTTCCCTGCACTGCCCGCTGAGCGATTTAACCCGGGATTTTATTGACAAAGAAGCGCTCCGGAAAATGAAAAAAACCGCAGTGCTTGTGAACGTGGCAAGAGGCCCCGTGGTGAACAATGCCGATTTGTACGATGCTCTGATGAATGGGGAAATCATGGCGGCAGGCTTAGACGTACTGGAAAAGGAGCCGCTGCAGCTTTCCAATCCTTTGAGTAAAATTAAGGACAGCAACCGGTTAATCATTACGCCGCATCTGGCATGGGCAAGTGTGGAAGCCCGTTTCCGCTGCGTGAACGAAGCATACTTAAATGCGAAGGCATTTTTGAACGGAGAGCCGCGCAATATAGTGAACGCGTAGATACCGACAGAAAAGAAAGAGGATGAATATGATAAATAAGTGCAAAGAATTGATGATAAAGTACCGGGAAATTCTGGTTTACCTCATTGTGGGTGTGCTCACCACCATCGTTTCCTGGGTGGTATGCTTTTTGCTGAAGCTCCCGCTTGACCCCACTGTCACCTGGCAGAATTTTGTAATCAACACCGGCGGCTGGCTTGCCGGCGTACTGTTTTCCTATCCGCTGAACCGGAAATTGGTGTTCAAGAGCACCAATCCCCATGTGGTAAAGGAGTTTTTACAGTTTGCCGGTTCCACCGTATCCACCTGGCTGCTTGATATCGTCATCATGGAAGTAACGGTCAACGTGCTTCACATGGATTACTGGATTGCCAAGATTTTCATTTCCGCAGTTTTAGTTACCATTATCAACTATGTGCTGCGTAAGGTCCTGATTTTTAATAAGAAGAAATAGAGTTTATTTACCAAATCCGAATAAGCCTTTCTTTTCGTAGGGCTCTGCCTCTACGGAAAGAAGCTTGTAACCGGTGGGTTCCATTACTTCCTGCAGTTTTGCTTCGTCTAAAGGCTCTTCGCTGATAATCTCGCATTCGCCCTTGGAATGGGAAGAATTTACCTTCTTTACCTTGAATGCCTGGCGAATCGCATCGTTTACATGGGATTCACACATCCCGCACATCATACCGTCAATTTTTAATGTTGTCTTTGTCATAGTTTTTTCTCCTTTTTTATTTTTACTATATGGTTATTGATATAACTTACAGAAATTTAACCGCAGGGCATTGGATACCACACAGAAGCTGGAAAGGCTCATGGCTGCGGCGCCGAACATGGGATTTAAGGTAAGCCCCAGACTTACAAATACGCCGGCTGCCAGAGGGATACCGATGATATTGTAAATAAATGCCCAGAACAGGTTCTCATGGATGTTGCGGAGAGCGGAGCGGCTTAATTTGATTGCTGCGGGCACATCCGCGAGGGTGCTCTTCATCAGTACCACATCCGCTGCGTCAATGGCTACATCTGTACCGGCGCCGATGGCAATGCCGATATCGGCAGAGGTAAGAGCGGGTGCATCGTTGATGCCGTCACCCACCATGGCAACCTTGCCTTTTTTCTTAAGGTCGCGGATAACGGCTTCCTTGCCGTCCGGCAGAACACCGGCAATGACTTCGTCCACACCGGCTTCGATACCGATAGCTTTCGCACTTCTTTCGTTGTCGCCGGTCAGCATAACCACATGGATACCCATGCTCTGCAGTCTTTTAATAGCAGCGGGACTGTCCTCACGGATGGCGTCCGCAACAGCGATAAATCCTAAGAAGCGGCTGCCTTTTAAGAAGGCAAGAGGTGTTTTGCCCGCTGAGGCAAGCTCGTCTGCTTTCTTTTTGTCTGCCTCGGAAACAGAGGTCCGGCTTTCCAAAAATTTCACGCTGCCGCCGCAGAGGGTTTCACCCTGCAGGGAAGCGGTCAGACCGTTACCGGGGAGAGCGGTGAAATCGGAAACATCGTCCGCTTTGAGAGCATGCTCTGTGCCGTAATCACAGACGGCTTTTGCCAGAGGATGCTCACTTTTCTGCTCCAAAGAGAAAGCGGTCTGTAAAAGCTCTTCTTCGGAAACACCGTCAGCCGGGCAGATATCGGTGACCTTCGGTTCTCCTTTGGTGATGGTGCCGGTTTTATCCAGGGCAATGATTTTGACCTTGCCGGCTTCTTCCAGGGAAACGGCAGTTTTAAAGAGAATACCGTTTTTGGCGCCCAGACCGTTGCCAACCATAATGGCGACGGGAGTGGCAAGTCCCAGCGCACAGGGGCAGCTTATAACCAGAACGGAGATGGCGCGGGCAAGCGCATAGGGGAAGGTCTGCCCGATAAGCAGCCAAACAATCAGGGTAATCAGAGAAATGGTCATAACCACCGGCACAAAAACACCGGAAACCTTATCCGCAATTTTCGCAATGGGAGCCTTGGTGGCGGAAGCATCCTTCACCATTTTGATAATCTGGGAAAGGGTGGTGTCCTCCCCGACACGGGAAGCTTTGCATGTTAAAAATCCGGACTGGTTTATGGTGGCGGCAGAAACCATGTCGCCCGTTACCTTGTCCACGGGAACGCTTTCCCCGGTGAGAGCCGCTTCGTTTACGGCTCCGCTGCCGTTCGTCACGATGCCGTCCACGGGAATGCTCTCGCCGGGACGCACCACAAAAATGTCACCTTTCTTAACCTGCTCAATGGGAACCGTCACTTCCCTGCCGTCCCGGAGGAGTACGGCGGTCTTAGGAGCCAGCTTCATAAGGCTCTTTAAGGCGGAGGTGGTCCTGCCTTTGGAATGGGCTTCCAGCATTTTACCCAAAGTAATCAGGGTTAAAATCATGGCGGCGGACTCAAAATAGAATTCGTCCATCAGCACCATGATGCGGTCCATGTCCATTTTTACATAGGCATCCGACATCATAAACAGGGCAGCTACGCTCCAGATAAAGGAAGCGGAGGAGCCTAAGGCAACCAGCGTGTCCATGTTGGGAGCACGGTGCAGGAGTCCCTGAAAGCCGCTGATGAAAAACCGCTGGTTAATCACCATGATAATGCCGGCAAGCAGAAGCTCGATGAGTCCCATTGCCATGTGGTTGTCTGCGAGGAAGGACGGCAGCGGCCATCCCCACATCATATGTCCCATGGAAAAGTACATGAGAATTAACAGAAAAATCAGGGAGGCGATAAAACGCTTCCTGAGAGCAGGCGTTTCCGTATCCTTTAATTCATCGGCTTCCTCGGAAACGGAAGCATTCTTTTTATCTAAGGAAGCCTTGTATCCGGCTGCCTTTACGGCTGCCATGATATCTTTGGGAGAGGCAGTTCCTTCCACTCCCATGGAATTGGTCAGCAGATTGACGGCGCAGGTCGTAACACCCGGTACCTTGGAAACCGCTTTTTCCACGCGGGCACTGCAGGCTGCACAGTGCATGCCGCTTACATGATATTGTTCCATATAGTATCCTTCCTTTTCTATAAAATAGGTCATTTCCGTAAATAAGCTGACCGGCTACCGCATCAGCTTCTGCAGCGTTGTAACCAGTTCGTCAATCACTTCATCCTTGCCGTCACGGATATCCCTGGCAACACAGGTGTGGATGTGGCTGGCAAGGAGTTCTTTATTAAAGGCATTGACGGCGGCGCTGACGGCAGCGGACTGGGTTAAGATATCGTTGCAGTACGCATCGTCCTCGATCATGGACTGGATGCCACGGATTTGTCCTTCTATTCTTTTCAGACGGTTTAAAAGCTTTTTTTTCTGCTCCTCCGTCCGCATGGTATTTTTATCGCTGCAACAACAGTGTCTGTTATTTTCGCTCATAATAATCCTGACTCCTCCTGAATGGTGCTGTATACCCTGCCGGGGTATCTAAAAGATATACCCCCACGGGGTATTTGTCAAGAAAAATAAATTCATTTTTGCACATCTTTCAGGTGATTTTGCAAAAGCTATTGGAAGATTTTTTTTGGTGTGTTATAATTTTTAAGTTAATGAAAAGAGAGGATGAATACGTATGCTTCCATATTTTTTCCCGGATAAACTTCCGGTTATTGCGTTTGCGGGCATTCTTTTTACCTTTGCGGCTACTTGTATTTTTATCAGTAAGTTTGCGGGATTTCTGCCAAAGGATCAGGGTAGGGAATTCGCCGTGGACGGCAAAAAATCCGCCGGCAAACCGAGAGGAGCGGGCATTATCTTTGTACTGGTATTTGCGGTGTGCACACTTTTGTTTTCCGATATCAGCCTTGAGCTCTGCATTTACCTGATACTGACCGTTATCGAAATGCTGACCGGCTTTTTTGATGATACGGCGGAAAAACCATGGGGAGAGTGGAAAAAAGGTATTCTGGATTTATTGGTGGCAGTGGCGGTTTCCGCTACCTACATTTATTACAACGGCTGCGGCATTACCTTCTTCGGTATGAATTTTACCCTTCATCCGGCGATATTTATGATTTGCGCCATCATTCTGGTATGGGTGTCCATCAATGTGACGAACTGCGCCGACGGCGTGGACGGGCTCTCCGGTACGCTTACCATTGTGACTCTCACGACGATTTATCTGATCGGAAAATTATTGAATATGGGAAATGATCTGTATTTTTCCATACTTTTATTCATAGCATGTATTTTGGGATACCTGTGGTACAACGCAACACCCAGCCGGCTTTTGATGGGGGATGCGGGTTCCAGGGCCATGGGTGTTTTTATCAGTATTGCCGCCTTAAAGACGGGAAGTCCGTTCCTGTACATTCCGGCTGCATTTATGCTGATTGCGGACGGCGGACTGGGGCTGCTTAAGGTTTCCCTGATCCGTGTCTTTAAGATTCATATTTTAAGAAATACATTAACACCGCTTCATGATCACGTAAGAAAAAAGAAAGGCTGGTCCAATACGCAGACTGTATTCCGGTTTGCCATCCTGCAGATTGTAATATCTGCGGTTGTCATATACGGTCTGCAGCTCGTCTTAAAGTAAAACAGTTAGTATGGGGATCGGAAAAGGAAAATAAATATGGGGAAATATTCAGAGGGAAAAGATTATAAGGTTATTGCGTTTATCGTTGCTTTTTTTCACAATGACGAGCGCATGGATATGATACGGGCGGTAGCAAGGGAATGCGGAAAGCATAACTGCAAGGTTGTGTTTTATTCTACTTTGTCCGATTTTTACAATCATGACCTGACGGATATGGGAGAAAAGAAGATTTTTGATGCAGTGTCCGTGGAGAGGTACGATGCGGTTGTACTGATGGCAGAGTCTTTCAAGCAGGATGAGGACTACCTGCGTATGGTAAAGAAGGCGCAGGAGGCAGGAGTGCCGGTTATCAGTGTGGACAAGGAGCTGACAGGCTGCATCAATATCCACTTTGATTATAAAAGCGTTTTCCGGGAGATTGTGGAGCATATGATAGAATACCACGGTTACCGGAAAGTGAATTTTATTGCCGGTTTCCGGAATAACACTTTTTCAGACGATCGTCTTGCGGTTTACCGGGAGGTGCTGGAACGAAACGGCATTCCGTATGACCCGGAGCGGGTTTATTACGGTGAATTCTGGAGTGATCCGACCCTGCAGGCCTTGGATGAGATGGAAAAAAAGGGTTTCGATGATATAGATGCCATAATCTGCGCTAATGATATTATGGCGATTGTGGCGGGCAATTACCTGATGGAGCACGGCTACCGTATTCCGGAAGATATTGCGGTCAGCGGTTTTGACGGTATCCGCATGGAGAAATACTGTGTTCCCCGACTGACGACGGGAATATACAATCTGGAAGGCTTTATTAACACATTTTTTCATATTATTGATGAGGAGCTACAGAAAGAGGACTGTCCGAAGGACTGGACGATTTACAACAAAATGCAGCTGGGAAGATCCTGCGGCTGTGACGGTGTCCTGCCGGAGCACGCTGCCTTTGAAATGGTACAGTTAAAACAGGCCATGGATTCGGAGATTAAATTCCAGGGAACCATGGGTCAGATGGTTACCAATTTTGCCAACACGGAGAGCGCAACCAGAGTTTTCCTGGAAATGCCCCAGTATATTAAGGACATACGGTATAAGGATTTCTGGTATTGCATGAATGTTCTTGCATTTAAAGCAGAGGACACCAATTACGCCACAAAAATGAAAGTTATGCATTACCACTGTTCGGAAACAGAGGGAACCGGCGGCGAAAAAAGCATTGACATGGATTTCGGGGAGCTGATACCGGATCTGGATACTTACCTGCAGACGACGGATTACCTGCTGGTCATGACCATGCATATGGAGGGGAAAACTACCGGTTATACAGTGCTGAACTTCGATATAGAAAAATTTTGGGCAACCGCCTATGCTACTTTTCTGGTGAGTTTCCGCCATCTGCAGGAAATGCGGAATACATATCGCATGATGCTGGATACCTACCAGAAGGATCCGCTGACCGGACTCTACAACAGAACAGGCTTTTACCATGTGGTAGAAACACTGATGGTAAATTCCTCCGATCTGGAAATGAGTGTTATCATGATGGATATGGACCACCTGAAAATGATCAACGATAACTTCGGACACATGGAAGGGGATTATGCACTACAGACTCTGGGAAATATTGTGAAGAACAGCGTCGGACAGGAACTGGCTGCCCGCATCGGTGGAGATGAATTTTTAATTGTGATGACCGGGGAGAGTACATCGGAGCGCGCAGAGGCGATTGCCAACACGGTGAGAGAGGGTATCCGGCAGCACAATCTGCAGCACCCTGACAAGGGGTACGAGCTGCAGGCGAGCATCGGTACCTATACCAACCACGTAGGCAACCATATGCTGGACTACTTTATGAAAAAAGCGGACGATATTATGTATGCCATCAAATACTGTCACCACAGGGAAGTGCCTGTGACACAGGAACCGTAAAAAAATACCGGGCATTCTGCCCGGTATTTTTTTGCCCTGAAACATCATACATATGTATAGACAGTGTGTTTGCAGGGTATGGCATGTTAAATTATATCTGGGCTTTTATGATTTTGGTGGGGATAGTCTATGCGGCGTTTACCGGCAATATGGCAGCCGTGACGGATGCGGCGCTTTCCTCCGCCGGAGAAGCGGTTTCACTGTGCATTACCATGGCAGGGGTAATGGCATTGTGGATGGGACTGATGAAAATTGCGGAAAAATCGGGGCTGATTGCCCGGCTTACCACCGGAATACAGCCCTTATTGTCCTTTCTTTTTCCGGATATTCCGAAAAAACATGAGGCAAGGCAGTATATTGCCACCAATTTCATTGCCAATATATTAGGGCTTGGCTGGGCATGCACCCCGGCGGGCCTGAAAGCCATGGAGGCGCTGGCAAAGCTGGAAGAAGAGCGCGGCATGCCCGGCTTCGGAAACCGGAGCAGCAGCGCCGGATATGCGGGAGAAAGAAGCACCGCTTCGGGGCTGGAAACAGGATGCAGCGGGGAGCGTGTGGCGAGCCGGGAAATGTGCACGTTTCTTATTTTGAACACTTCGTCCCTACAGCTCATTCCGGTGAATATGATTGTGTACCGCACCCAGTACGGCAGCGCCAGTCCCGCCGCCGTTATTGCACCGGCTATTCTGGCTACCCTTGTCAGTACCGCAGCGGCGATTGTGTTCTGCCTGTTTTCCGGCAGACGGCAGAAAAGGAGATAACCATGGCAAATGTCTTTGCAAATTTTTCCGGCATTATTATACCGGTTGTTATTTTTTACATAGTTGCACAGGGGATTTTCTCGAAAATCAAAGTATATGAAGAATTTATAGAAGGAGCTAAGGACGGGTTGAAAACAGTGGTTCAGATTTTACCCACTCTGGTGGGGCTGATGGCAGGTGTCGGGGTGCTGCGTGCTTCCGGCTTTATGGGGGCGCTTGGCAGGCTGCTTGGCGGCGTGACGGAGCATATCGGCACTCCGGCGGACATTGTGCCCCTTNTAACGGCATTCCGGCGGACATTGTGCCCCTTGTACTGGTGAAGATGTTTTCTTCTTCGGCGGCAACCGGACTGGTGCTGGATATTTTCAAGACCCACGGCACGGATTCTTACATCGGCATGCTCACTTCCATTCTGATGAGCTGCACGGAAACGATTTTTTACACCATGTCCGTGTATTTTCTGGCGGCAAAGGTAACCAAAACACGGTATACGCTTGCCGGCGCCTTATTTTCGTCCTTCGTGGGACTCATAGCCAGCGTCATTCTCACGGGCTGGATATGCTGAAAGCGGAAGATACTGAAAAAGCGGGGCAGATGTCCCGCTTAGATGAGTCCGTAGGTTCTTAAAAGGAACAGCCAGACGGTAATGGAAAAAGAACTTAAGAAGGTGGTGGAAACCACCACACTGGAGGTTAACGTACCGTCATGCCCCATGTTTTTAGCCATAATATAACAGCTTACGGTGGTAGGCGCTCCCAGCATAATGAGAACGGCTACCATTTTTTCGTCCCGGAAACCGAGCGCCGCCGCTATGGGAAGCAGAAGGGCGGGCTGGATAATCAGCTTTATTAAGGAAGAAACAATGGTGGGACGGATTTGCTTTATGGCTTTTTTTCCCTCAAAACCGGCGCCCAGACCGATAAGGGCGAGCGGCGTGGCAAGAACGGAAATATTACTTAAGGTTTTGCCGAGCATGGAGGGAATGGGAAGCCGTATCAGGGATGCCAGCATGCCCAGGGCGATGCCGATGATAATGGGATTGGTGAGAATGCCCCTGACGGACTTCTGCAAGGATTTTTTGTTAAGTCCGCCGGAGGACGGACCGGTAAATGAAAGGACAAGCACCGCCGCAATGTTGTAAAGCGGAACGGTGCCGATAATCATGAGGGGCGCCATTCCGGCATTGCCGTAGATGTTCTGGATATAAGCAACTCCCAGCACGGCGGCGCTGCCGCGGTAGGATGCCTGGATAAATTCGCCCATGGTATCTTTATTTTTACAGAAAAAGTGGGAAACAACCCAGATTATCACGATACAGGAGAGGGTGGCAAGGAAACAGTAGAGCACATATGTGGTGTCCCAGACCTTGTAGAAATCCGACTCTGCAATGTCACGGAATAAAAGGACGGGTAGGGTTATCTTATAGTTGAAGCTGTTCAGGGTTTTTACGAAGGGCTCATCCACTACCTTAAGCCGGCGCAGCACATAGCCCAAAACCATCATTAAAAAAACAGGTACCGTTGCATTCAGACTGAAAATCAGATTTTCCATAGCTCTCTCCTCCATGGAGAGTATAGAGGGAAATCCGAGGTTTGTCAACGAAACAGCAGCTCCCGCAGGGTGGTAAAGTCGGCGGGACCGGTTTCCAAAAAGAATTTGTGGAAGCGTAAATCGGAATATTCCTCCTGCCACAGTTCCCGGGCGGTGTCCTGCAGGCGCAGGATTTCCAGATAGCCGATGTAGTATTTCATGTAGTTGGCAGGCTCCTCCGCAATGTATTCGTACACGTTCCGGGCAGTAACGGCATCCGAAATGCCGAGGGAAGAAAGCACATGTGCCACCTGCTCTAAGGAGGCGCCCTCATAGTGAATGGAAAAGTCTAACAGGGCAGAAAGGCAGAGCTGCATTTCCCGGTTGGCTTTTTCAATCCGGCAGCCGTAGGCAAGGTCCTCTGCCCCGTTTTCGGTATACAGTTCCGCTGCATAATCGTAGCCTTTCATTTCCACATAGACCGCCCAGCCCTCCTGATAACCGCCGTACCAAAGGAGTCGGCGCACCGGAGCGGTATCCGACGGCTGTCGGTAACGGGTGCTGTAGACGGATTGGTAAAGGTGTCCCGGGTAGCCTTCGTGGGCAAGGGTGGTGTAAAGCTCCAGCCCCTTGGGCGTACTTTTTTCATTGATGTAAATCACATTGTTTTCCGTATCATCCAGAGGCGGCGTCAGGTAAAAGGCAGGCGCACAATAGTCTTCTAATGCCGGGGAAACGGTTTTGACCGCCGCACCGGGCAGGGCGGCAGAGCCTCCGAAAAGGGAAGATACCTTTGTGGAGGGAAAAGCGGGAAAATCCTCCTGCATCCTTTTCCGTAAATCGGCAAGCATGGCATCCGCATCCTTTAAGGGAAAAGCATTCTCCTTACGGGCGGACAGCCAGAGGACGGCGGCGTTGTCCCGTTCCTTAAGCAGGTTCTGCATTTCCAGGTAAGAGGTTTCAAAGCGGGTATACAGAAGGGCTTTCACCTCCGTCATGCTGAGGGAGGAGCCGGTGTTTTTTTCAAAAAGCCAGGTATAATAACCGGTGCCCTGCGGCAGATAATACAAACCGGTGGGAATGGTTTCCCGTTCGGTGACAAGTCCGGCAAGACCTGTGGATAAATTGCGGTAGGCGGGCAGCATGACGGTGGATAACAGTTCGTTGTTTTCCTTTATGTAACGCACGGCCTCCTCATCCGACAGGATGCCGGCGGAAGCTAAGGCTGCCACCCGTTCTTCAAAGGTGGTCTGCAGAAAATGACTGCCGTCAGCAAGCGCTTCTTCCGATAAGATGGTATTGCACTGCTCTGCCACTTTTAAGAGGGAAGCATCCGCCTGGGGAAAACCGGCTTCTTTTTTCTCCGTTTCGTAGGTGAGCAGGGAAGAAAAATAAGCGCCGGTCTGGGAAAGCAGGGAAAGGTAATCCTCCACGTCCCGTTTGTCGCGGAAGGTGTATTCCGCTAACAGAATGGGCAGCTCCGACTGCATGCCGGAGGAAGGGGAGAGGGGCTCCGCATAGTAGGGAAAGTCATAGCCCTTCCGGGACAGGGACAGCGACCGGGAAAGCAGAAGACAAGCATAGGCGGAGTCTTCGTCCAGCTTTTCCGGGGAAACGGAGGAAAGCACAGCCAGATACCGGTCCAAATCCCTGCGGGCTTCTTCCTCCGATGCCTGCGAATAACAGGACAGGACGGGTGTGTATTCCGAAATGCCGTAGTTTTCCGGCACGGCAACCGTATAGTGCATATTTAAGGTGTTCGCCGTCATTTCCTTTTCAAACATTTCTTTGGAAAAGGCATCGAAGCGCTTCTGATCCTTTCCGGATGAAAAGAGGAGAAAGACGGACAGAAGCAGGGCGGGAATGAGAAGAAGGGGAAAAATTTTTTTAAGGGACAATCTATGTAACATATCATTTCCTATATGTAAAAACAGTGTCTATTCAATATATGAAAAAGAATATGCCGTATACCACTTCTCTTCCTGAAATTGAAGGATGCAGAATATTTCCCCGTAATTCATAGAATTCATGAGGTCAGTTCCTGTTGAAGAAAGAAAAAAAGTATGGTAAAGTATAAGCGATTATTAAAGTAAATCCACAGAAAGGCATGGGTAAAAACATGAATAATTTAGAACTGCAAAAAATGGCAAATGAAGTCCGTAAAGGTATTATCACCGCAGTTCATGCTGCAAAAGCAGGACATCCGGGCGGATCATTGTCAGCCGCAGACATGTTCACCTATCTTTATTTTGAAGAAATGAACATTGATCCTGCAAATCCTGATATGGAAAACAGAGACAGATTTGTACTGTCTAAGGGACACACCGCTCCCGGTCTTTACGCGACACTGGCAGAGAGAGGATTTTTCCCGGTGGAAGACCTCCCCACACTGCGTCATTTAGGTTCTTATTTACAGGGACATCCCTGCATCCACATTCCCGGTGTGGACATGTCCTCCGGATCTCTCGGACAGGGCATTTCCGCAGCAGTCGGTATGGCGCTCGGCGCAAAGCTGGACAATAAGGATTTCCGTGTATACACACTTTTGGGCGACGGAGAAATTCAGGAAGGACAGGTATGGGAAGCAGCTATGTTTGCAGGACACAGAAAACTTGACAACCTCTGCGTCATCGTTGACAACAACAACCTGCAGATTGACGGACCTGTTGATGAGGTCTGCTCTCCTTATCCCATTGACAAGAAATTTGAAGCCTTCAATTTCTATGTCATCAACATTGATGCCCATGATTTTGACCAGATAAGAAGCGCCATGAAGGAAGCAAAAGAAATGAAGGGCAAGCCGACCTGCATTATCATGCACAGTGTAAAGGGCAAGGGTGTATCCTTCATGGAAAACAATGCAGACTGGCACGGCAAGGCTCCGAACGACGAAGAGTATGCGGTAGCTATGGCAGATTTAGAGAAGATTGGCGAAGAACTTGAGAAAGCAGGTGAACAGTAATGGCAGATGTAAAGAAGATTGCAACCAGAGAAAGTTATGGCAACGCCTTAAAAGAACTTGCGGAAGAATTTCCCAACTTAGTAGTTCTGGATGCCGACCTGGCAGCCGCTACCAAGACCGGTATTTTCAAGAAAGCATATCCCGACAGACACATTGACTGCGGTATTGCGGAAAGCAACATGATGGGCATTGCGGCAGGACTTGCTACCGTAGGCAAAATTCCTTTCGCCAGCTCCTTTGCCATGTTCGCAGCAGGACGTGCTTTTGAACAGGTACGCAACTCCATCGGTTACCCGCATCTGAATGTAAAAATCGGTGCAACACATGCCGGTATTTCCGTCGGCGAAGACGGTGCAACCCATCAGTGTAACGAAGACCTGGCGCTGATGCGCACCATTCCCGGAATGGTTGTTATGTGTCCTTCCGATGATGTGGAAGCAAAGGCAGCCGTTCGTGCGGCGCTGGAATATGAAGGCCCCGTATATATCCGTTTCGGCCGTGCAGCCGTTCCCGTAATCAACGACAGACCCGAATACCATTTTGAAATCGGCAAGGGTGACGTTGTAAAGGAAGGTAAGGACGTTACCATCGTGGCAACCGGTATCTGCGTGGATTCCGCACTGGGCGCCGCTGAGCTTTTGAAGGCAGATGGCATTGATGCGGAAGTGGTAAACATCTGCACTATCAAGCCTCTGGATGAAGAGCTTATTGTAAAGAGTGCAAAGAAGACCGGTAAGGTCGTTACCGTAGAAGAGCATTCCGTAATCGGTGGGTTAGGCAGCGCCGTATGCGATGCCCTCTGTAAGTCCTACCCGGTTCCCGTATGCAAAATCGGTATGCAGGATGTATTCGGCGAGTCCGGCCCCGCAGCCGCTCTGATTGAAAAGTACGGTCTGGATGCCAAGGGCGTCTGCAAGTCTGTAAAAGAATTCTTAGGCAGATAATTTTTTCCATAAAAAACCTTCCTTGTTGCGTATCTATTGTAAAGAATGATAGAATATGCGCAAGGGAGGTTTTGTTATGAAGAAAAGAATGTTGACGAGTTTGCTCTGTATAGGTATGGTGGCTGCACTGGCAGCCTGCGGCACGGATGTGCAGCCCATAGAGGGAACAAATGCCGGTGATGACCCGGAACGCAATGTGCTTCCGGTGGCACCAATCGGAACGGAAATAGGGGAAGAGGAAATGAGCGGAGAAAAAGAAATCACGGCAGAGGAAATGGCACAGCTTAAGAACGGCATGAACGGCTTTGCGTTCCGTCTGTACGATGCCCTGCCCGGGGATGGCAACCGCTTTTATTCTCCCTACAGTCTCTGCAGTGCACTTGCCATGCTGAATGTGGGTGCAGACGGAGAAACAAAAAAAGAAATAGAAGAGACGCTGGGCATTACGGATTTTGAGGAATGGAATAAAGAAATGCAGGCGTATTTATCCAAAAACTGGACAGATGACACGTTTGTCACAACGGCAAATTCCCTGTGGATGGCAAAGGACGGCATCTGGGCGGAAAACATGGAGCAGGATTTTGCTACACCTGTCAAGAGGTATTATAAGGGCGAAGTCTACGAAGCGGATTTTGCTTCCCAGCCGGAATCGGTAGTAAAGGAAATCAATCAGTGGACAAGTGAAAAAACAGAAGGCATGATTGAAAAAATAGTATCGTACATTCCGGAAGATACGGTTCTGATGCTTTTAAATGCCGTTTACTTTGAAGGAAAATGGGAGCTTCCCTTTGACAAGGACGATACCTATGAAGGTACCTTTCATGGTAAAGATGCGGACAGCACCGCGGATATGATGCGCATGTACGGTGAAAGATTCCGGTATATGGACAACGGCAGCATCAAAGGCATCAGCATACCCTACGAAGGTGGCAGTGTGCAGATGAAAATTTTCCTGCCATCGGACGAAAATGCCTACATCGGGGATTTGCTGAAGAATTTGTCTGCGGAAGAAAAACAGGAGCTCTTAGACTCCCTGGACAACGGCTCCTATGAGGACATTGCCCGGCTGGAGATGCCGAAATTTACCGACGAAGAAGAACTGGAAGGTCTGGACGGCATTTTACAGGATATGGGTATACGGTCTGCCTATACGGACGGAGCGGATTTCTCCAAAATTGCGGACGATGTGGCTCTTTCCACCGTTATCCACAAGGCAAAGGTGATTGTGGATGAACAGGGAACAAAGGCAGCAGCCGTAACAGGAGCCATGGTGGAAATGACGGAACTGTTTGAGCCTGAACCGGAAATTACCTTTATCGCAGACAGGCCGTTCTTTTACGTCATAGAGGAAGCGGGCACCGGAATGATACTCTTTATGGGCCAGATGAATAACATGAAATAACGGCAGGCAGGGCAGAACTTTCAATTCGGGTTGCCTGAAAAGCTTAATTATGAGGAGAAGGAAATGAGCAAAAGAAAAGGAAATGCAGCATCGGTCGATTTTATTTTAGGACTGGTGTTTTCCATCATCGGAAGTGTTTTTGTCATTGTAGCGGTATGCTTTGCCGTATTTCAGGTACAGTTTGAAAAAGGGGCGGAGGAGACAAATGCGGTGATTACCCGGATAGAAAGCTACCGCGACGGTCAGGGGGACAGCCACCACAATGTCTATATTTCTTATGAAGCAGACGGACAGACCTATGAGGCGGTACTGGAATCTTACGTCAGCAGCTGGTATGAAGGAAAAACCATTGAAGTCCTGGTAAGCAGAGACAATCCGAGAGAGATAAGGGCGGCAGCAACAAGCTGGCTCTTTGTGCTGATTTTCGGGCCGGTTGGTTTTATATTTGCTGTCATCGGTATTATTATGTCCGTTCTGTATGCGCGGAAAAAGAAGAAAGAGAAATGGCTTAGGAACAACGGCAGAAAGATGCAGGCGGAGGTGACCGGCGGTCGTGTCTGCTACAATTATACCGTCAACAACAGACACCCTTTTGCGATAGAATGCCGTTACGAGGATACCGGATACGGACAGGTATATCTGTTCTCTTCTGAGCCGACATGGTTAAATCCCCATAATTATATAGGCAGTTTTGTTACCGTTTATGTGGATCCTTCCGATATGAGCCGGTATTTTGTGGATGCGGACAGCCTGAAGCTTCAGGAAAACAATGCCGTTATTCATGATTATCGCTGATTATTTTGTGAAAATTGCGTGAAAAGACTACCTTTTCTGAAAAAGATAGATTATAATGTTGGGTATGCGAAAAGGAAGGAGATATCCACATGTCACAAAAAGACGTAAAAAAAGAGCAGTCATCCGAAAAGGTGATGACCCGGTACGATAAAAAGGTACAGAAAAGAAAAGAAGAAGCCGAAAGAGCCAAAAAGCAGGCTAAGACAGAAAAAATAATAGGCATTGTGATTGCCGCAGCCATTGTAATCGCACTTGCCATGATTCCCGTGAAATCCTACACGGCAGTACATTCCACATACCTTACGGTAGGCGGACACGACATTACCAGGGTAGAGTTTGACTACTACTACAACCTGGCAAAGAACGATTATCTGAACACCTACAGCAGCTATCTTTCCTACATGGGACTGGATACCACCAAGGATTTTGCAAAGCAGGATTACAGTGATACCATGACCTGGAAGGATTACTTCAGCTCCCTGGCACTGGAAACCATCAAGCAGAACAAAGCGCTGATTGACACAGCGGAAGCAGAGGGCTTTACCTATGATACCGCCAAGGATGTGGCAGCCTTTGAAAGCTCTGCAAAGGAAGCCGCTTCCAACAGTGATGTCAGCATGGCGCGTTATTATAAGGCAACCTTCGGTTCCTACGCAACCTTTGCCCGCATCAAGTCCTTTGTAGAAGACGGTTATTATGCAAACGCTTATTATAAAAAGCAGTCCGATGAAAAGGCACCTGCGGAAGACGAAATCCAGACCTATTATGAAGAAAACAAGGATACCTATGACAGTGTAGATTATCATATGACGGAAATCGCAGCGGATATCCCGTCCTCCACCGATGCGGACGGCAATGCCGTAGCCGCTACCGATGAAGAAATTGCCGCCGCCATGGCAGAGGCAAAGACCAGGGCGGATGCTGCACTGGAGACCATCGGTACGGACGGCGAAGCTTATACCGGAAAGCTGAAATCTTCCGTTTTAACCAGACTCGGCGACTGGCTGTTTGATGCAGACAGAACAGAAGGTGACACAACCGTCATCGAAGACACCGACAACAACAAGTACT
Organism: Clostridium sp. CAG:510; assembly: GCA_000434615.1. GTDB lineage: Bacteria > Bacillota > Clostridia > Lachnospirales > Lachnospiraceae > Acetatifactor. The sequence continues at coordinate 4,445 of FR880829.1, read as the reverse complement.
ATGCGCTGCAGTTTGACGGCAGATATCTGGCAGATACCACCACGGCAAACATCCGTGTTATCATGAGCACTACAGTAGCCGGTGAAGATATCCTGAAGGAATACGAAGAGGCCGGTGCAACCGAGGATGCCTTTATTGCCCTGGTTGACAAATACAGCGAAGATACCTACAGCAACAACGACGGCGGTCTTTACAAAGAACTGAAGAGCTCCTCTCTGGACAGCAATCTTTCCGAATGGATTTTTGCAGGACACAAGGCAGGAGACACCACCGCACTGACAGACAACGGAAGTAATTACGTGCTTTATTATGTGGGCGACGGTCGTCCCGAATGGCAGGTTAAAATTTCCGAGACCCTGACTACTGAGGCAATGACCACTTACTTAACTGAGTTAAAGTCCGGTTATGAAGTGTCCGACCCGAAGGGACATCTGGCTTACTTAAAGAAGCAGGCAGCAGCCGACAGTGAAACCACTCCCGCAACGACCGAGGACAGCGAGACAACTCCTGCAACCGATGCGGATGGCGAAACAACTCCTGTTTCCACAGAGGAAAGCGCTGCAGAATAAAGAAAATCCGGTAACGGACAAATAGTAAATGCAAATATTAAAAATGCAGGATGAAAGTCCTGCATTTTTGAGTAAACGGTGTGAAATAGCACCCGCACGGAAAGGCATGGTTTGTATATGGCAGAACCGGAAAAAAATCCCCAGTCCGACTTTATGATGGAAAAAATAAAAGAACGCCCGGTCAATAAGAAGAAGTTATTGCGCAGGACGGTGACCACTGTTGCCATGGCAGTTATTTTCGGCATGATTGCCTGCGTTACCTTTCTGACACTGGAACCGGTCATCAGCAATCTTCTATATCCGGAAGAAAAGCCGGATGCGGTTATTTTTCCGGAGGAACAGGAAGAAATCAGCCCTGAGGATATGCTGGTGGAGGATGCCCCCACGCCCTCCATTCAGGAAGCGGTGGAATCGGTTATTTTAGAGGATGAACAAATCCAGAAGATTCTGGACGAAATCGTTCTTGACAAAAACAATTATGCCCAGCTTTACAATGCCCTTTATGAGTATTCCACGATTTTAAGCGAATACATGGTGGAGGTGACGGCTGTTTCTTCCAACGAGGACTGGCTCAGCGATACTTATGAAAAAGAAGGTAAAACCTACGGTGTAGTCATTGCCAACAACGGGAGAGAATATCTTATTTTAACAGATAGAAATACCGTGAAGCAGGCAGGCATCATCCGGGTTACCTTCCATGACGGCGTGCAGGCCAAGGCGGAGCGTAAGCAGTCGGACGTTCAGACAAATCTGACTGTACTGTCAGTGTCCATGGACGACATTTCCGATGATAAAAAGGATGACATTAAGATAGCAACCTTAGGCTCGTCCAATTTCCGGCAGGCTGCCGGTACGCCGGTAGTTGCCATGGGAAGCCCTCTTGGAATATCGGGCTCCATGGGATACGGCATGATTGCTTCCTCCGGCATTACATTAAGTAAGGTGGATGCCAATTACAAGATATTTGCCACGGACATTACCGGCAGTGCAAGCGGCATCGGAGTGCTTTTCAATCTGCAGGGACAGATTGTGGGCATCATCACCACGGACCGTTACAGCCCGGACAGTAAAAACATGATTTCCGCCATCGGTATCTCGGAGCTCCGCAAGCTTATTGAAAACATGTCAAACGGCAAGGATGCCGTTTACGTGGGCATCAGCGGAATTGATGTTACTACAGAAGCCCATGAGGAAATGGCAGTACCCTTTGGTGCCTATGTGCGGGAAACAGCCATGGAGTCCCCTGCCATGCTGGCAGGTGTCCAGAAGGGGGATGTCATTGTGGAAATCAACGGAGAGGCAGTGACAAAGTTCTCCGATTATACGGCGATTTTACTGCGCAGCACGCCCGGCGATACCCTGAAGGTGAAGTTCATGCGCTCGGCGCAGGGCGAGTACAGGGAAATGGAAACGGAAATCACCGTCAACGCCGCAAAGAAATAATTAAAATATCGATAGAAAGGTTTGGGCAATTTTATGAAGTATATTAAGGATTACAAAGAGGGCGACAGAGTTTTTGACATTTATTTATGTAAGCACAAGCAGTCTGCCGTAACAAAGAACGGAAAGCCGTACGAAACCGTGATTTTACAGGATAAAACCGGCACCATTGACGCAAAGGTCTGGGAGCCGAACAGTGCCGGTATCGAAGACTACGATACCCTGGATTACATAGAAGTTTATGGGGATGTGAATAATTTTCAGGGCGCCCTGCAGGTAAACGTGAAGCGCATCCGTGTCTGCAAGGATGGCGAATTTGACCCGGCAGATTATCTCCCGGTCAGCAAAAAAGATAACAACAAAATGTACCAGGATCTTTTAGGACTGGTGGACAGTGTGGAAAATACTTACCTGAAGCAGCTTTTACAGGCATTTTTCGTGGAAGACGAGAAGTTTATCAAAAAATTCCGCCGTTCCTCCGCTGCCAAGACCATGCACCACGGCTTTGTAGGCGGTCTTTTGGAGCATTCCTTAAGTGTGGCAAAGATGTGCGATTATCTGTGCGGCTGCTATCCCCTTCTGAAAAGGGATTTGTTAATTACTGCCGCACTGTTCCATGACATCGGCAAGGTAAAAGAAATTTCCCTGTTCCCGGAAAACGATTACACCGATGACGGACAGCTTCTGGGCCACATTGTGATGGGCTGCGAAATGCTGACGGAAAAAATCAGGGAAATTCCCGATTTCCCGCCCGTACTGGCTTCCGAACTGAAACACTGCATTCTGGCGCACCACGGTGAGTATGAGTACGGTTCTCCCAAGAAGCCCGCTCTCTTTGAGGCGGTTGCCTTAAATATGGCGGACAACACGGACGCCAAGATGGAAATGATGACCGAAATTTTCGGCAACGTTTCCGATACCAACTGGCTGGGCTTCAATAGAGTCTTTGAAAGCAACCTGCGCGGCACAAGGATGGAATAGGAAAGGGCAAAATTACGATGGCATATGAAAAGAACGATATGGTGACGGTGACCATTGAAGATGTAGGCATGGAAGGAGAAGGAATCGGTAAAATCGATGGATTTCCCCTGTTTATCAAGGACGCCGTTGTGGGTGATACCGTAGAAGCCAAAATTATCAAAAGCAAAAAGAATTATGCATATGCGAGAGTCGAGAAGGTGGTAACACCTTCTCCTTTTCGTGTAGAGCCGCCCTGCAAAAGCCACAGACAGTGCGGCGGCTGCCAGATTCAGGCGCTTTCTTATGACAGACAGCTTGCCTTCAAACAGGACAAGGTAAGAAACAATCTGCTGCGCATCGGCGGCTTTTCCGAGGCGGAAGTGGACCGGGTGATGGAGCCCGTGGTCGGCATGGAAAATCCGTTGCGTTACCGCAACAAGGCACAGTATCCCTTCGGCACGGACAGGCAGGGCAACCCCATTACCGGTTTTTATGCCGGACGCACCCATTCCATTATTCCCAATACGGAATGTTATCTGGGCAGGGAAGAAAACAGGGAAATCCTGCAAGTTATTCTGGACTACATGAAGGAATATCATGTAAATGCCTACGACGAGGAAACCGGGAAAGGACTCATCCGCCATGCCCTTATCCGCACCGGCTTTTATACCGGAGAAATCATGGTGTGCCTTGTGATTAACTATAAGGAAGAAAAGGAAGCAGCCCGCAGCGCTTCAGAAGGGAAGAATACAAAAACAGGCAGGGGTAAGCTTGCGACAGGAGAAGCCCACTATCTGCCGGAACAGGATAAGCTTCTGGAAAAGCTGGCGCTTATCAATGGTATGACAAGCGTGTCAGTGAGCATCAATACGGAAAGAACCAATGTCATTATGGGAAAAGAAATCCACACCATCTGGGGCAGTGATACCATTACGGATAAAATCAGGGTACGCGATACCGGAAAAGAGGATATGCCCTATACCGGAGAGGAGCTGACGTTCTCCATTTCTCCCTTATCTTTTTATCAGGTAAATCCCATGCAGACGGAGAAACTTTACAGTCTGGCATTAGAGTATGCCGGTCTTACCGGAAAGGAAAGTGTCTGGGATTTGTACTGCGGCATCGGCACCATTTCCTTATTTATGGCACTGCGTGCCAAAGAGGTGTACGGCGTGGAAATCATTCCGCAGGCCATTGACGATGCCCGGCAGAATGCCGTCCGCAACCACATTTCCAATGCGGAATTTTTCGTGGGAAAAGCCGAGGAAGTACTTCCTGCCGCCTACGAAAAAGAGGAGAGTCACCCGGACGTCATCGTGGTGGATCCGCCCCGCAAGGGCTGTGATGAAAAGTGCCTGGACACCATGTTAAAAATGGCGCCTTTCCGCATCGTCTACGTGAGCTGTGACTCCGCCACCCTCGCCCGCGACTTAAAGCTGCTCTGCGCCGGCGGCTACCGCCTCGAGCGCGTGCGGC
>FR880828.1 GCA_000434615.1 Clostridium sp. CAG:510 | reverse complement strand
ATTTTGGCAACCGGCGGGGCAGAGAATTTTTCCTTTCACTCTCTACACCACCGCGTTTTGAAATTTGCCAAACGAAACGGGAAATTTTCTCTTTGCTTCTTACTACGGACAAAAATCAAAAATGCCAAACGCCGGAGCAGAAAAATTTCCCTCTCACTTACTACTACAATCTGAACAGGGCAAAATGGCCGGAAATGGAGCCGGACAACAAAAAAAGCAGCAAATCTTTTTCAGACTTACTGCTTTCACTGGCCGCGCCGGTGGCGGCTGGTATTCAGTTTTGAAAACTCATTTCATATTGGTATGATAAACGGAGAGTTATTACGTTATGTTTTCAAAAGGAAACGATTGCTCCTTGAATATATCCCACAAAATATGCAATCGCTATACTTATCGCAATACAGCATATACATAGTATTTCAGCAATAACCTTTTTCCCGGTTATTTTGTTTACAGACTTGCCGTAGTCAATAGTAGCCCATACCATTGAAAGTAAAAATAGAATTGCAATCCAATGAGTATGAAACGACAGTCCCATGCTAACAAATACATAGTTTGTGATGATGTAAAAGGCACTTCTAACTACAACTTCCGTCACTGTTAAAAGCTGATTTTTCATAAAACCTCTTGCCTCCTTAATTTTCTGTTTACTATCGGTCAAAGCGAAACTTGAACAGCGCGGTAATTAACTTCTGCTTCACATATTCCTCAACCTCGGTGTTGATTTTCCCGTGTACTTTGGAACAGTAGCGGATATATCCGGCGTAGTGGGAAAGAACGGTGTCGATTGCGTCCGGGTCGCCCTCATGCGCCTTGACGATTGTTTCATAGGGGAGAAGTTTATTCATGCCGGCTCACCTCCATTTCCTTCCGAAGCCGTTGCAAGGCAAGCTGGATATGCCGCCCCGCTGTGCTGCGTGTCCGGCCGATATGTACGCCGATCACTCTCTGCGGCTGGCGCAGGAAGTAATAGCGGAAAATTTCTTCCTGTGCCTGCTCCGGCAAAAGGGCAAGGGCAGCGGCAAGTTCCGCATGGTACAGAACGGCGGTCTGGCCGCAGGCGGTAAAAAGGTACTCTTCAAGCTGCTCCGGCTCGGAAAGCTGGACAAACTTCTCATTCATCAAATAGTCAAGGGAAACTTCCCGTTCCCACCTCCGGCGCAGCTTCAAAATTTCATCTATGGCGGCGTGACGAATGACAACCTTGCAAAAGGCGTTAAAGGTGTACTGGATATGCACTTTGTAGGCTTCATCTTCGGTCATGGAAATTCCCCCTCTCTGATAATAGTGCGGGGCGGCAGCACTCCTTGCTGTCGCCCCTTGATTGC
>FR880827.1:2566-5410 GCA_000434615.1 Clostridium sp. CAG:510 | reverse complement strand
TTGGTGAGTATTTTCAAAGCTTAGACCGCCTCATCACTCTTCACCAGCAAAAGTAAAAATTGGCAAAAAATACGCATATTTTCGATAATATAAATAAAAATGTACGGAAAAGGAGAATTCTATGGCAGAATTAGAGTCGTTAATCGAACAAAAACTGATTGACCAGTTAGTTTACGGAGAGTCCCAATGGACATATAGGGCAGATTTGAAAACGGAAGAAGACCTTTGGAAGAATTTCCGTTACATATTGGAACAAAACAACAAGGACAGATTAAACGGTGAGCGCTTATCCGATGCGGAATTTGAGCAGGTAAAGAACCAATTACAGTTTTCTTCTTTTTACAAGGCAGGAGAATGGCTTGTCGGTGAAAACGGAAAGGTTATGGTTCATGTTCAGCGAGATACGGAGAAATTACATCTGGTGGTAATGAATCATGAGCACATTGCAGGCGGCAGCAGTGTTTATGAAGTAATTAACCAGTATAGGGCGTTGGCAGATGAAGACAGCGAGACAAAAGTACAGGATCGTAGGTTTGATGTTACGCTCATGATTAACGGACTGCCTATGATACATATAGAATTAAAAAATAAACAACATTCTTATATGGATGGATTTTGGCAGATTAAAAAGTACATTGGAGAAGGTAAATTTACAGGCGTTTTTTCTGCAGTTCAGATGTTTGTTATCAGCAATGGAGTAGATACCAAGTATTTCTCCGCAGCCGGCGATATGGAGTTAAATCCCAAGTTTATTAGTGGATGGCTGGATAGGGAAAATAATCCAGTGCCTAATTATCTGGATTTTGCCAAGAGTGTACTTCGGATTCCGGAAGCGCATGAGATGATAGCAAGATATACGGTGCTGGATGAGGAGAAAAAACAGCTAATCTTATTAAGACCATATCAGATACATGCGATTGAAGCTATTCGTGAGGCATCCAAGACAGGAAAATCCGGTTATGTGTGGCATACAACGGGTTCCGGAAAGACACTGACTTCCTATAAGGCAACCAGAAATCTTTTGATGGATATTCCTTCTATTGATAAAGCCATTTTCTTGATTGACAGAAAAGACCTGGATACGCAGACAACGATGGCATTTCAGGCCTACGCCAACAATGACCTTATAGATGTGGATGAAACAGACAATGTTTTTGACCTGAAGAAAAAGTTAAAATCCGCGGACCGTCAGGTGATTGTAACAACCATTCAGAAATTACAGAGACTTATCACTAAAAAATTGGAAGAAGGGACATCGGATTATGAAAAGATAAAAAATCTGAAGATTGCCTTTGTGGTAGACGAATGCCATAGAGCAGTTACACCGGGAACAAAGAGGGAACTGGAAAGATTTTTTGGAAATTCTCTTTGGTATGGTTTCACCGGAACACCTCGATTTGCAGAAAACCCTTATCCGCAAATGGGAGATTTACCGCGTACTACGGATGAACTGTATGGAGAACGTCTGCATAAGTATACGATTCAGAATGCTATTCATGATAATGCTGTACTGGGATTTCAGGTAGAACATAATGGTCCCAAAAACATAACGGATGAAACGGATAGCAGCATCTATGACAATGAAACACATATGCTTCGGGTTTTGGACATTATCCTGAATAAATCGTTTTATAAGTTAGGATTTCAGAACGGGAAAGGCCAGACTTATGAAGGTTTGCTGACCACAAGCTCCATTCAGTCCGCACAAAAATATTATGATTTGTTAAAACGGGTAAAAAACGGGGAAACCGAATTGCAGATTGATGAGAAAATTAAGCAGGTTTTACCTGATTTTCCTAAGTTTGCCATTACCTATTCGGTCACGGAAAATGAAGAAAGTTCTCATGTAAATCAACAAAAGATGCAATCATCTTTGAATGATTATAATGAAATGTTCGGGACAAAATATGAACTTTCCCAGATACAGGGATATAATGCAAATTTAAATAAACGTCTTGCAAGAAAGGAACCTAAATTTAAGAGCAGAAATGAACAATTGGATATTGTTATTGTGGTGGATAGGCTGCTGACGGGATTTGATGCTCCCTGCATGTCTACCATATTTATTGACAGACTGCCAATGGGACCTCATGATTTGATACAGGCGTTTTCGCGCACAAATCGTATTTTTGATAAGAATAAGACATATGGTCAAATTGTGACGTTCCAGGCGCCGAAGTTGTTTAAGGACAGTGTAGACAATGCGGTCAGACTCTATTCTGCAGGAAGTACAGAAGTATCTATGCTGGCAGATTGGGAGGAGATTGAAGCTGCGTTTCGGAAATCCCTGAAAGCATTGAGGGTATCGGCGGAAACACCGGCAGAAGTTCCAACAATGTCAAAAAAGGAAAAGATTGTGTTTGTTAAGATGTTCCAGAATTTTGACAGGTTGTTTGCGCAACTCAAATCCTTTTCACAGTATGATGAGAGTATGCTTGAGGGATATGGTATTACAGAAGAGGAATATGTAGACTACGTGGGACAATATCTGAATGCCAAAGCACAACTGGAAGAGGACTCAGAGGATAACCCGGATGAAACGGACGGTCCTGTGATTGACGGAGATTATGAATTGATGGCTTACAGTCACACCAAAATTGACTATGAGTACATTATTAATTTGATTCAAAATATCGTTTCACCGGATGAAGATACGGAAGTTTCACCGGAACAGAGGCAGAAACAAATAGAAGAGGTTAAGCAGTATATTGAGGATTTGAGGAAGGACAATCCGAAAGTGGCGGATATTATGTCCAACCTTGTGCTTGAAATTGAAGCAGATGAAAACAAATATAAGGGTCAGTCCATTCTTAATATTGTGGAGAATATGAAGCAGGAATGCAT
>FR880827.1:0-2539 GCA_000434615.1 Clostridium sp. CAG:510 | reverse complement strand
ATGCATTGAAAAAGTAGTTACTAACTTTAGTATTACCTGGTATGCGTCAAAAGAGGATGTAATGTACGCAGCCATGCATTATCGAAATGGAAAGATTCCCAATGAACAGGCAATAAAGGTTACGGCAGATTTCCCCAAATATAAGGACGCGTACGAAAAAGCAATTCCCAAATTCAAATATTATAATTTGCTGATTGAGGACCTGAAAAAGACCCTGGATGAAGAAATAAAACCATTATTGGATAATTAACGGATTGCATTAACCACAAAAATACTTTTAACTGTTTCTATCAGCGTAAGTACGATAGGAAACGGAGGAAGTATATGCTTAGCGATAGAAACGGTGCAGAACTATTCTGCAATTATTACGGACAATGGATTGATGTTTACAAAAAAGGTGCCATAAGAGAAGCAACTTTGGCAAAATATCAGATGACACATAAATGGGTGGAAAAGCTTGCGCCTCAGTTGAAAGTGTCGGAGCTGACCAGAACAGCATATCAACAGCTCTTAAATGATTATGCCAAGGAACATGAAAGGCAGACCACACTTGATTTTCATCATCAGTTAAAAGGGGCTGTTTTGGATGCCGTGGATGAGGGGATGATAGAAAGAGACCCCACACGAAAAGCTATTATTAAGGGAAAGACACCACGGGCGAAAAAGATAAAATATCTGAACCAGTTTGAATTACATACCTTGATTGCACACCTTGATATAAAAGAGGAACCCAACTGGGATTGGTTTATTCTTTTAGTAGCAAAAACGGGCATGAGATTTTCAGAGGCCCTGGCTATTACACCGGCAGATTTTGATTTCGCACGGCAGACATTATCAGTGAGCAAAACATGGGATTACAAGGGAAAAGGTGGATTTTTGCCAACCAAAAATAAATCCTCAGTAAGAAAAATTCAGATAGACTGGCAGATTGTAGTAAAATTTTCGGAACTGGTGAAAAATTTGCCGGAAGATGAACCTATTTTTGTGGGTGAAGAAAAAATATATAATTCCACAGTCAACGATGTCCTGACAAGGCATTGTAAAGACTGTGGAATTTCTGTGATTTCTATTCATGGATTGCGGCATACACATGCGTCGCTGCTTTTGTTTGCCGGTGTGTCAATCGCCAGCGTGGCAAGAAGATTGGGGCATGCCAGCATGACAACAACACAAAAAACATATCTGCATATTATTCAGGAACTTGAAAATAAGGATGTGGACCTGGTAATGAGAACATTATCGGGGCTGTAAAATAACAATGTAACGATAAATTACTTACGCTGATTTTTAAAATTTACGCCAGCGGCAGTACTACCTGCGTGATAAATTTTTCAGGGTCCGTGTGGTGGGGTGGTCCCTCCAGATAAATGTGCTGGCAGGTGCCCTTTAAGGAAAGTCCTTTTTCTTTGGCATAGGAAACGATGTGGTCGCGGATGCAGGGAATGGACTCATAGCTGCCGTGATAAAAGATGCAGAGAGCCTTTTCTTCCGGCAAGATTTTCACATCTTCGCCCTGACTGCCGGAGGGAACGGCAACACAGTAGGAAATGAGGTTCGGGTCGTCCAGGGAATAGGAAATAAAAAACATCCGCTTGGTGGTGTCGGAACCATACTGCCGCAGGGCAGCGGGAATGATGCTGCGGAGGTCTTCCTTCCTGCCTTCCACGGTATCGGCACGCAGGGTTTTGCAGAAAACAGTCTGCGCCGGAATGGTCACGGTCTGGATTTCAAAGTCATTTTCACTTTTTACACGTTCTTTTAGTTTTTCAATATTTAAATTCAACTCATCACGCAGCTTTTCCAACCGGGCAATCAGCGGCATCAGATCGGTGGTTCCGTGATAGTAGGCGTAAATATCATCCAGAGAAAGACCGAAATTCTGCATGACACGGATGGCGCGGATACCGGATAAAACATCAGTGGAATAATAACGGTTGCCGGTGGCACTGTCACGGTGGTCCGCCTGGATGAGCCCTTTATCTTCATAGTTTAAGATAATTCTTCGTGTCAGACCGAGAGATTTGGCAACTTCGCCGATAGACATGTATTTCCTGGAAGAGTCACTCATAAAAACTTCCCCTTTCTTTTTTCTCATTAAAAATTTTATAAAAAATGTCAAAAAGCACTTGCATCGTACATTGATGTACGGGGTATACTTATTGTAGTCACGAAGGGCAGACATGTCAAGTACGACAGCTTTTTCGTCTGTACACGTGCCATAACTTTGTCGTGTAAGAGGGGTTCGGATAGATAAGAAAGGGCGTATGAAAAAATTCATACGTCTTTTTCTTTTTACGTGCGGACAAGCATTTTTGCTGAAATCCGCGTAAGTATTTTGCCTGCATTACGCGCGGTTCGATATTTTTGCTGAAATCCGCGTAAATTTTTTTCTCTCTTTACGCGGATACTGGAACTTTCGCAGAAATCCGCGTAAACCGGTCTTGAAAATTACGTGTATTTCCGATCTTTTGCGTATATCCGCGTAACCTTATTCCCAATGCCAAGTCAAGTCCATATTTGTGTGTAAATTCCTTAAGGT
>FR880826.1 GCA_000434615.1 Clostridium sp. CAG:510 | reverse complement strand
AACTGGTTGTAAGAAGGAATACGAGCGAACTTAACCATACGGAACTTCATGGTCATATGGTCGATTAACTCCTGAGCTTCTTTCTCAGTCAGAGTACCTTCCTTTAAGTCTCTTTCGATATAAATATCCAGGAATGTGGAGATACGTCCAACGGACATAGCTGCACCGTTCTGGGTCTTGATAGCTGCTAAATAACCGAAGTATAACCACTGAACAGCTTCCTTAGCGTTGGTAGCGGGACCGGAAATATCGTAGCCGTAAATCTTAGCCATTTCCTTCATTCCCTGCAGAGCCTTGATCTGCTCAGCAATTTCTTCTCTCAGACGGATAACTTCTTCGGTCATGGTACCGTTACCGCAGTTCTTCTTATCCTCTTTCTTCTTCTCAATCAGGAAGTCGATACCGTAAAGAGCAACTCTTCTGTAGTCGCCTACGATACGTCCACGACCGTAAGTATCGGGAAGACCTGTAACGATATGAGTATGACGTGCAACCTTCATCTCGTCTGTATATGCATCAAATACTGCCTGGTTGTGTGTCTTATGATAGTCAGTGAAAATCTTGTGGAACTTAGGGTTAACTTCGTAACCGTAAGTGCTTGCAGCTTCCTCTGCCATCTTGATACCACCGTAAGGCATAAATGCTCTCTTTAACGGCTTGTCTGTCTGAAGACCTACAATCTGCTCAAGGTCCTTCATAGACTCATCAATGTAGCCCGGGCCGTAAGCGGTAAGGCTGGATACAACCTCTGTTTCGCACTCTAATACGCCGTTGTGCTCACGTTCTGCTTTCTGTAATTCCTGCAGTCTGCCCCAAAGCTTGTCGGTTGCCTCTGTAGGGCCTTCCAAAAAGCTTTCGTCACCATCATACTGGGTGTAGTTTCTCTGGATGAAGTTACGAACATTGACATCAACATCCCAATGGCCGTCTTTCACAAAACCTCTCCATGCTTCTGCCATGAAAATTTACCTCCTTTTGGTAAAAATAAAATAATATTATCAACAGGAAACCTTGTCGCGGTTTACCTACTGTTGTTTACGTTAAAAGTGTACTACTAACAAAGGCTAAGTGTCAACTGTTTTGCGGATTGGACGTAATTTTATACATTCCGGAGCCACCAGAGGAAGGGTCTGGTGCCGATGTAGAACTTCACGGTCTTTGTTCCGCCGTATTTTCCGCATCCCTGCAGGGTAACCTGGGCGGTTCCTTTGTTGACATTGTTCTTGTAACTGATGATTTTGTATCCATCCTTCGTGTCATCGCCGTCCGTGATGAGCTTCAGCTCTTCTACCACAGCCTGCTTGCCGGTTCCCACCTTCATGGTAAGGATTAAATCCTCCTCCGTCAGGGTAACCGGTTTTGTGGTGTAGGGAAGCGTCTTGGGCACTACCTTAACCGTTACTTTTGTAAAATCAAACTCCGTAATGCGGTAATCTGCAGTCAGTACAGAGCCTTCTCCCCGGTAGTTTCCGGCACCGGTAATCGTAATGCGTACCACACTGCCCGGCTCGTT
>FR880825.1 GCA_000434615.1 Clostridium sp. CAG:510 | reverse complement strand
AGCAAGTACATGGCACATCGAAAGGAAAAGAAGCTGGAAAAACAGAGAAGCCGTGATGCGCCGGTTGTTCCGCATGGAAAACAGACTGTGAAGCAGCTTGTCGGGCAGAATCAGGGAATATCCAACATTGAGATCACAGACCCCTCTATCAAGGAGTTTGAGAAAATCGCCCGGAAATATGGTGTGGATTATGCGGTGAAAAAGGACCGCAGCAGTTCTCCGCCAAAGTACCTGATTTTTTTCAAAGGCCGTGATGCAGATGCTCTGACAGCAGCTTTTACAGAGTACACCAACAAAAAGGTCAAAAAGGCAACGAAAACAGAGCGCCCGTCCGTACTGGCAAAACTTAACCAGTTCAAAGAGATGGTTAAAAATGCTGTGGTGGATCGCACCAAGCGAAAGGAGCTGGAACGATGAAAAAGACATTGGACATCAAAAAGCTCATTTTGCTGAATATGCCGTATATCCTGCTGGGGCTGTTTGCTACCAATTTTGGAGAGGCATGGCGAATGGCACAAGGGGCGGATGCTTCAGAAAAGTTTCTTTCGCTG
>FR880824.1 GCA_000434615.1 Clostridium sp. CAG:510 | reverse complement strand
GGGCGGCAGCACTCCTTGCTGTCGCCCCTTGATTGCCTATCTGCAAAGGCGGGCGGGGCTGTCAACGGCGGCGCTTGCGCCGTTCATCTTGACCGTTGACTGGCTCGGCTGGCTTTGCTATTCCGTGATCTCTTTCAGTTATTGTCAAAGGAAATGTAGATAGTTAGACTATTGGGTATGTAGCTGATACTTAACCACTTTTCGTCGTTTGATAAAAGTGTCCCGATAGAAACATAGTTTTCTCCCTCGATTTCCTCTGACACATTTTCAATTACGGAAAAGCCTTCTTGGTTCAAAAGCTCCATATACTCGTTATAGTCGTTTTCGCTAATACCGGTAAGGTTGATATTACAATTCTCATGTTCTGTATCAAGTGTAGCCCATGCAACCGTACCAGGCGCAACAGGAAGCCCCTCTGTGTACTCATTCTCAGGCCAAACACCCTCGTCCAATTTTGTAACACTATTAGATTGCGTATTGTTCTCATTGCTTGTCGGTGTAGATGAGGTATTTTGATTAGAACACGCAGCCAAAAAAATCATAATCATGATTGTGAATACAGAAATATATTTCTTCATTGGTTACCTCCTGTTTTTGTGTATGGTTCGGATAATTAACAAAAGAGCAATAGCTGTTGCTGCAAACCCAATAGCCAAAAGGATTTGCGAAATATCAAAGGCAAACGCGCCCTCAATCTGTATATTTGTTGTCGCGTCGGCTTGTCCGATTGCTCCTTCTGGTACTTTTCCTGATTGTGTAACAGCATATACCGAAAAGGCAGCAGCCGCGATAACAAGCGCAGCAAGAGTAGAAATGATACCGTTCCTTTTTTTCGATTTGGTGTTATCAATGCCAAACTGTTCTGCGGTGCTGTCTGCAAATTCTTTTGGCGTCCCCAAACGCTGGATAATCTGCTGCTCTGTTTCTCCATGCTCCATAGCAGACGCAAAAACTTCATTCAAGTCACGTACAACCTCTTTTTTCATTTTGCGTGGTAAAGATAGTTCCTTTTCAACCTGTTTGATATATTGTTCTTTCATTTGGA
>FR880823.1 GCA_000434615.1 Clostridium sp. CAG:510 | reverse complement strand
ATGGCAAAGGCACCGTTAATGTTTACACTTGCGGTAACCTTTATGGACTCATTTGGTTTGATGGAGTGGATGCGTACATCAAAATCAAGCGACTTCGTCTGCACTGCCTGTTCAGTCTGTGCATCGCCCTGGGTATTCTGCTGATTGTTTTTTGTTCCTTTTCCTGCCATGTTCTTCCCTTCCGCCTTACGGCTATTCCAATTTAAATGTTATTTCTGCAAAGCCTTTCGGCTCCACATAAAAATAGCGGCTTACCTCTTCCTCTGAAAATTCCACTACATCGGATATGGATAATGCATGTCCTTCAAAATCCCTTTGCACCCTTCTGCCAAACTTCTCCCAGACATCTTCCAGACTGAAGGTATCCACCTCTCCCTCGTAAACAAGCGCATACTCCTTTTGCTGTGGTTTTTCAAAGCCTCTCTTTTCCCTTTCTGCCAGACTGATAAACCGCATCATAAACGGACTGTCCTGTTTAAGCTGATAGATTCTTATCCTCCTTCCTTTGGATGCTTCCACTGTCATTTCCATCCCACCACCCTCTGACAGACGGTCATAGACTCCTGACCTTATTTCCACTGCCAGCTTTTCTTTCTCAGACAGGAAAGCTATGATTTCTTCTTTATCAAAAATGGAATCCAGCACTACTTTCCCCTCTGACAGATAACCTGCCGGATTTCCATAGTAGATAAGGATTCCATCACGAAAAAATATGTTTTTCATACTGCTTCTCCATTCACATCCCTCGAAGATACGGTATCAACTGATTGTTCAAAAACTCATTGTCTTCACAATACAGGAATAATTTTGACATTCCGATTAAAAATGGCTCACCATCTAACGTGTGGATGGTGATAATACTCCCTTCCTTGCAGTTTTTAATAAAATCTGCAATGGCTATCCGGTTTCCTTCCACCACCGTTTCACTGACTAAGGCATCCTGTATTTCAAAGGCTTTGTATTTACTCTTTAGCAATCCGCTTCTTCCTCCTGCTGTGCAAGTTTCAAAATCCTTGCGGCAAGAGCCACCTGCTTTTCATGGCTCATGGTCTTTACGGCTGCATGGACATAAGCCTCCACAGCTTCTGCATCCTGCTTTCCTACCTCTAAAATGTCTACCTTGGATATAACAATCTTCCCAGTGTTTATGGAAACCTTTAAGATATCCCCTTTCTCTATCTCCGCTTTCTGTCGCATTTCAAGAGGTATCAGTACCCTGCCCTTTTCATCCAGCAATTTATACACCGGTTTTTTCATTTCGATAACTTCGCTCCTTCCTTTGCATCGGAAAGAATTTGTTTCTTTCCGTTTTCCTCCTCGGTCATTCGCAAAACAATGTTTACTTTTTCTCTGGGGATGCCAAGATCTGCACAGATATCCAAAAGTTCTTTGGGTACATCCTCTGACTCTACATCCTCCGTAGGCAGAATCACAATCTTTCTATCCAAGCAGACAATATCCAAGTCTGCATCCAAGGGAATGTGTGCATCTGCAAGCAACTGTGGCGGCAGTTTCAACTCCGTTTCCCCACTCTGCAGCTCCTCCAACGGATCTTCCTCTGCTCTCTTTAACATAAATTCCCTTGATTCATTCCGGTAATCCTTCTCGCCTGCGGCAAGATAAATCAGATTTACCTCTTCCCCGGTACGGATACCTGTCTGTGCAAGCAGTACAATGGGAATTTCAATACAGCCTTTTTCATTCAGCACTCCCGTTATCTCCACTAACTGAACCATCTTCGTCCTCCTTCCTGCTACTGCCATGCCACACAGAAGCCTTCTGCTCGTCAAACATTTCAAACAGATTCATCTGCATCGGCAGGCTCTTTCTTCTTTCTTCCATGTCATAGTTAGCAATCAGCACCTCCGGAAACTCACTTCCGTTGTCATAGCGCTGTGCCAGATTGTTGATTCGTGTCACCGCTTCAATCTGAAAGTCCTGATACAATTCCCTGATGTACTCGCAGTCATTGTAGGAAACCATGAATTTCCCCTCGATGCCTGCCAGTGTATCCCTAAGCCTTACATGATCTTCTTTTCGGAACACCACTTCATAATGCCCTTCGGTTTCAAAATACGGCGGATCGCAATAAAAAAAGGCATTCGGTCTGTCATACTGACGGATGAGTGCCTCAAAATCTTTATTTTCAATCACAGTATCTTTTAACCTCCGGTTTGCCTCCCAGAGAATAGTAAAGGTCTTCCTTATGTCAAATGGCTGACACCCATATGAAATACAGCCACTTCCATAACTGTAGCGGATAATCTTATAAAAGGCCGCCGCCCTTTTCACATCCCCGACCACTGCTCGTTCCTTTAGAATGTCACAAATTTCCGCAGCCTCTGGCTCTTTTAGAAAATGCGTTGCTATCTCCAGTTCCTCTGCCAGATGCTCACTTTTGAATTCTTCCATCGTAAGGAATTTTCGAAGTGTCACAAACTCATCTCTGGAATTCAGTGGCAGGAAAGACAGTTCCCGAAGCAGAGCCATCGGTCTTTCCTTGACACAATAAAAGAGGTTTGCAAGATTCGAATTGAAATCATTGTAAACCTCCATACATTTATCCGGCGGCTTTCCAAACAAAACCCATCCGCCTCCGCCAAATACTTCTATGTAGCGGTCATAGTGTGTGGGCATTCTCAGGTATATCAGGTCACGGAGTGCCTTCTTACCGCCTACCCAACTGATAATGCTATTCAATTATGCTCTCCTCTCCTTTATTTCGGTCCCTCCATCTGCTGTGCCTGTCCTGTTACCAGATATTCGTCCACTAATCGTCTGATACCGACAACCTCCTCCGGCATATCCGTAAAGTTCACATGATGGTCACGCTCCACAAGGGGTGTGTACCAATAATCATACGGGAGATAATATTCCCCGATGGCACGTTTCTGTTCCTCTGTAAGCTCTGCATTCCCCTGCTCCAATGGTCCTCCCGGTGCGAGGAATATGGTACCCCAATGTTCTCCGGAAGATTCCAAGTCCAGCGTTACCAAGGCGAGTGCTTTTATGCCGGACTCCGTTCCTTTTACCACCGCAGGCATCATGACCATGCCATAGCTTTCGTCCACATAGCCCTCTCCGTACACTTCCTCGAATGCCTGATGCATGGCAAGGAGTGTCTCGGCTGCATAGGATGTGTTCTCCGTATTGCAGGACGTATTTAAGAGCAGGAAGTCTGTCTTTCCCAAGATTTCATTTATCCTGTCAATAAACTCCTGCTCTTTCTTTTCACTAATTTCATCCTGCTGTGTAATAATGTCAAAGCGGTCCTCCTCCACATTTAATGCAAGAGAGCTTCCGTTCTCCCACTTCATATGAATTTGTCCGATGTCATCCACATGGTCAACAACTCCCCTGCTTCCCGGCGGTACTGTATGTTCCCCTTCCATGCTGTAAAGACGGATGGGAGTACCCTTCGGATACTTTTCCTTTATACGTTCTACTTCTTCTCGTTTTAACATGATTCTCCTTCCTCGATTTCTTTGATTTTTTCTTTAGCTGGATTCAATATTTTTAGCAGCAAATATCCATTCCCTGTACCTGTCCTCCCATCAGTTCCTCCTCCGTCATAACGCTCCAGAAATTTGCACTGTTCCAGAAGCTGACATAGATTTCTCCGTCCTCTACATTAATCGGACGCTGTTCAAAGCCTTCGCCCCATCCGTCACTCATCTGTCCGGTCCAGTATTCTTTCAATACCTTAATCTCTTCCTCTGTCAAAGGCTCACTGATTTTACATTCCAGAACACCATACAGTTCCCCATTTATTTCTGCCACCTTGGGATGTGCTGACATAACCTTTGCTGCCACTTCCCTGCTTTCATCAAAGTAATGCATAAGACCTCTGGTTTCTTCTCCTACACATTCCTCCCTTGCAATGGCTTCAGCAATCGTCTCCGCATACTGCGTGAGATCACTGGGGTATAGATTTCCTTCATCCACATCCTCTACCATCAGATTTGCAGTAAGGGGACTGTATAAACAGAATTTTTCAAAGCAGTCATAATCAATCTCCAGCGGTTCCGCAAACTCTCCCTTGTACTGACCATACTCCTCTATCGGTCTGATGGCTCCCACGAAGCCCTCTTCCACATATCCGCTTGTTACAAGAGTTCCAACTCTTTTATCAGCGGCAAAGGATGCATAATTGATATGAGGGAGTAAGAGTTCATCCACATCAAACAATCCCGATTCCGTTACCAGAAACTTTCCATACTCCTCATCGTTATGTACTAAGGGATTGATTTCAAACTCCCCAAGGTGTGTTGCAATATAAGCCACATCCGGAAAATCACATAAGCCGGTAAATTCCACCACCATTGCAAGCTGATTCATTTTTACCTCATCAAACCGCTTGACGGCATGACACATTTCATTAAACAGTGTCAGCTGTTCCACCTCTCGTAAATCCTCCGTTGTCGGCACAAGGATATCCGGCAGACGTAAGTTTTCAATTTCAATGACTTCCATCTCCCAATAATCCTGTACCTGCAACCTTTCCTTTACCTTGTTCATGGAACAGATATCTGTCGGCAGATACAAATACTCCGTATCCCCGGTTTTATTCTGTACCTCGACAACCGCCACCGTTTCCTCGGATGCAACAAATGCCGGAAAGGTTTTCCCGTTATACACTTCCAGCATTTCAAAGCCATGCTCTACAAAGACTCCATAAGGCAGGACTTCCACCCGGCTCTCCTTTAAAGTCTTTTCCGCAAATTCAATAAAGTTGGTCTGCTCTTTTTCTTCTTCTGACATTCCTAAGAACTCATCCATGTAAAGGCGTACCCCAACCTGTCTGGCATCTGAAAAATCCGTAAGCAGTGAAAGACCTTTCATGCTGAATGTCAGATTGATTAAATCCTTCATGGTAGCCACACCATAATCCTCAGCATACGCTGACAGAACTTTTCTTTCATATTCTGTCAGGCTTTCCATCCTCTTGGCAAAGAAATTGACCTCATCCATGTTTACGGTCTGACCTTCAAACCGGTGCAGGGGATTGTCCTTCTCTGACACTTCCACAAGCCTGCACATGGGTACCGTTTCCTCAATGCCAATCCGCCTCATTTGGAAATTCAATTCCGCATCTGACAAAGACAACTCGATATTTTTTCTTCCTCCGCTTAATACCTTAATCCGCATTCCACACCTCCTGCTTTACAATTTCCACACCACACTTCTCGATGACAAAAGCATTCACGATGAGTCTCAGTATCTCATCCGGTATCAGGTCCCGGTCTGTCAGCTCCGACAATCGGATATGCTTGGTTCCATTATAAACATCCTTAGCTGCATGGAAAAGAATGTACTGCTCCAACGTCACACCTCCGAGCCTTACCCTGTCAAAGTAGATCCCGGTATCCAGTATATTTTTACATACTTTTTCCCAGAGTTCTTCATCCGCAGACAAAAGAAATACAGCGGCAGCATAGTTTGGTGTATGCTTCAGTGTCTTCGCTCTCTTTCCCATTAGCAGGGAATAAAAATCATTCCTGTGCTTCATGTTGTGGAAAATAATTTCCTTATCTGCTTCTCCAAAGATTTCTTCTACCCTTTTCTTCAGATGTTCCAACTGCATCCGGCTGATAACACAATCCACAATTTCAGAATAGTTTCCCCGGCTTTTCCAGTTCATCTCCTCAATAATGCAGATACCATACCCTCTCGGTCTGTATCCCGGCGGCTGTTGCATCTGCCTTTCCAGTACCCGAAGTCCGGGACTTAAACAAAACAATTTTGACATTTCTACCTCCGTAAACCAAAATAAGGCGGCACCTATTTCTTTTCTAAAATAAGTACCGCCTTGCGTTCCTACCCATATTCATTTTTGCCTTTGCTTACCACTCCCTCCTTCGTTTTTTCCAAATCACTCCCAAAACCACTTTTTCGCCCCTATGCATCTTTAAAAATGGGCAAAAAAATCGGGCAAAAACTAGCCATTTTTCAGCCTA
>FR880822.1 GCA_000434615.1 Clostridium sp. CAG:510 | reverse complement strand
CAATATTCATTACTTTTAAAGGCAAAGCCACCTCGAAGTGGGGCCATGTCACCCGACTTACGCTGTTCCCAATCGTCCTGGTACCCTTTGAATCTAATTTTAGGTTTTGCCATATCCATTACCCCTCCATTTTTCCAATCAGTTCATTCAACGACTGCATGATTTCTGCATCTGACGATGTCAATTCTTTGAGAAGTGCCACGAACTCATTCTGCGCCTGCTCCAATTCCCTGTCTGTGTTGGTCATACTGGTCAGAATTTCCTTTAAGTCGATTTCCTCTTCCTTTTCAAAATTATCAACATACCGGGGAATATTCAGATTAAAATCATTTTTCTCAATATCTTCAAAACTTGCGAGGTACGCTTCTTTATCAACAGTCTCCCTATTACTGTAGAGGGTCATAACAGACTCAATATGTTCATCCGTCATGGCATTCTGTTTCTTACCCTTTTCAAATTTCTGTGATGCATCTATAAAAAGAACATCTCGACCATCCCTATGTTTTTTTAATACAATAATGCAAGTAGGAATGGATGTATTATAGAAAAGGTTTGCCGGCAATCCAATTACTGCATAAATATTACCGGAACGAAGAAGTTTTTCTCGTATCTTGCCCTCTGCCGCACCACGGAAAAGAACTCCGTGAGGCAGTACGATTGCCATTGTTCCATTACTTTTCAGATGATAAAGTCCATGCAGCAAAAAGGCATAGTCTGCTTTAGACTTCGGTGCCAGCACGCCATAATCACTAAAACGCTCATCCTGTAAAAAACCTGCTGCCGCACTCCAATTAGCAGAATACGGCGGATTCATCAATACCATATTAAAATCTGTTTCTTCGCCGGTCGGCCAGTCCCCATCCAATGTATCACCGTTTCGGAGCATTTGGTTGTCCGGAGAGATTCCATGTAAAATCATATTCATCCGTGCCAGGTTATAAGTTGAGGTATTTAACTCTTGTCCATAATATCTGATATAATTCGGCTCTGCAGAATACTTTTTCGCATTAAGCAGCAGCGAGCCGGAACCCATACAGGGGTCATATACCGATAATCCTCTTTTCTCTTCCTGTCCTGCTATAGCTATCTTCGTCAATATTTTTGATACAGCCTGAGGTGTGTAGAACTCTCCTGCTTTCTTTCCCGTTTCCGAAGCAAACTGACCTATCAGATATTCATATGCATTACCCAATATTTCTGCATCGGAATTTAATAAATCTGCCTTATCAATTTCCTTAATTAAATTGGATATGGTATCGCTCTGTTTCTGGTCCCCGGTTCCCAAACGATTGGAATACAAATCAATATCTGTAAATAAATCCGCAAACAAAGGGTCACTCTGTTCAATATTGTTAAAAGCTTTTTGCAACTGTTCCCGATTAAATGAATTTGTCCTTGCCGCATCTGCAAAACACGTGTATGTAAGGTCCGGTTCAATTACATAATGGCACTCTGATTTTATCTGTTCTATCAATTCCTCTGCGCTGTCATCTGCAAGTGCTTCTTTATATGCTTCCAATGCCATTTTCAAATTCTGTGGTTTTTCATCATAAATCAAATCATATACTTTTATTAAAAAGGAATCGGAAAGATACTTATAAAAGACAATCCCCAATAAATAATCCTTGTATTCGTTTGCATCCATTTTGGAGCGCAGAATATCAGCCCCGCTCCACAATACACTAATCAAATCCTTACTGCTTTCTAACTCTGCCATTTTCTTTCCTCCATCACCTAAATTAATTCCTTAATTATTGACTTTTAATAAATCCCATAGAGTCTTTTCATTTTTTCTGCGTTTTGATATCTTGCGATATTCATGAAGACTCTGTTCCAACACCTCTATATCGGAAAAATATTCTTTTACAAACGAAACGCTCTTTACATCCTTATATCTTAAAATAGATTTACAGTATTCACTGGGGGACATATTTTTTCTTTTCTCAAAGTCCTTATATTTTCCTTCATTACAAATGATAAGCATTTCTATCTCCGGTGCAGTAATTACATTTACAATATCTACTTTATTTTGATAGGCTTTGCTTATTTTGAAATTTTCTCTTCGGGAATCCAATACTCTATACACCGTTATTTTTCCTGAAAATTCTTTTCTCAAATACCTTTCTTCAAAATCCTTCCCCCTTCTTGAATTAATAATCTCTTCCTCCAGCAATTCCTCTTTTGAAAAAATCAGCTTGTCCTGTTCTAAAAGCAGCTCCAATATAACTCTCTCTGCGCCGCCCTCGCAAATACATGCTTTATATTTTGCCATTATCATCCCCCTGTAATTTTACACTGGAAAGAACTTTCTTTAGTGCCAGATAAGATTCATACACCGGCACAGTCCCCTCTAAATATCCGCTTTCGTATGCTTCGCTCTTCTTAATATCATTTCTCTTTAATATGAGCGATAAATTTTCAGCATATATACCTCCCCGATTTCTGATGATGTAAATGCAATCATTTCTTTCAAACTCATCTAATAGTTCAGAATAATGTGTAGAATAAACCAAGGTAGCTCCGTTTTTATTAACACTGGGATTCATAAAAAAGCGGACCAGCGTCGTTACAATCTCTTCGTTAAAGTGATTTTCCAGTTCATCCACAATAAGGTATCCGCCCTCTATGAAGCAAAGCAGCGCATTCATAAAAACATTAATACCCTTAATAGTACCGGAAGAAAGATATTTTTCTATTTCCAGCGGACTATTCAGTATAATCTCGTCCGAAGCATAAAATTTCAGGCGAATGTCCGCCGGCTTCTTTTCCGTATTACATTTAAAATATTCAATGCTCGGGTCCAGGAATGTAAGAAGCTCCTTAGGAAATATGCCCAGTATGTTCAGCATATTATGATTCGTCCACTTCAACATGTCCCTAATCGGAAAGTTAGATTGTTTTTCCTTGTTTATTGCAATCATTACACTGACATCGCTTAATAAGAATTGTTCTTTTTGATTTCTTTCTATTATAATATCTGTATTTTCAAAATCAAACAAGCTCTTCTTAGTCTTTACTTTCCCTGCATCTTTTTCCCAAAGAGTTTCTTCCGATATTACCAGCTTTTCTTCTTTGTCTACCGGATTTATCTCTTTTGTAATAACTGTTTCAAGCTTATAGATGCAATTTTCATTGTAAAAAAAGCTTGTAATTTTCACTTTTTCCTTCTCTGCCAGTTCATTTAAAATTTCTTTTGACTTAATACTGTTCAGTGCCTCATTATTAAGCATATTTATGACAAAGGAAATAACTTTTAAGATGGTCGTCTTTCCTGATGCATTGATACCAATAAAAGAAAGTACCTGGTTTGCATAAATATTAGAAAAAATATGAAACAGTTTTTCTTTATCGTCCTCTGCTACTCTCTGTTTCGTAATAAAATCGATATCTATATCCTCTCTGAAACGCGGCATATTTTTTATATTGATTTTCAAAAGTCTCATGTTTGTTTCCTCTTATTCACAGTCTTTTTGTTTTTATATATTGTATTATGCCACATTATATGAATTTATTCAACTATATAAACGTAAAATCCGTTTTTAGTTGTCTATATAACTTTCCAGCAAATTCACAAAAAATATGCGGCTTTTGCCACAAAAATGGCTTAAAGCCGCATATTACTGTATCGGTATACTGTCTGCTACGCACAGCGCCCCGTACCCGACCCTGTCGTTGGGGTAGAATTCTTCCCCTCTTATTTTTCGTGCGCCCCGTCTTAAATAGGCCTTTACCTTTTCTCCGTACAAGAACGCATCATTTCCCTGCACAATGCCCCATTCCATGAGCAAGGCCGCTGCGCCCGTCACAAAGGGTGTTGCAAAAGAAGTCCCCGTGAAGGACCGGTAACCGCCATAGATGTCCGGTGCCGTAATGTTTACGGCCGGCGCCGCAAGGTCCGGTTTTGCCGCCCCTGCTGCCAAAAGACCGATATCCCGCTCCGCATACCGGTAACCCCTGCCGGAAAAATCGGCATAGGCGTCGTATGTACTGTCATAGGCGCCCACGGTAATCACCTTCGACGCCGTGGAGGGAATGGTCAGCGTCAGATTGGGATTAGGTTCAAAAAAGCGGGTATTCTGATTGCGCACCGCCTGGGACGGAAGGTAGAAATAAAAGCTGCTTTCTTTTTCCTGCGTTCCAATGAGAAACGACCATATTCCCGGAGAAATGTACAAATTTTCGGGAATGAAATCAAAATAAATTTCCTGTTCCACCGCATAGGGGGACGGCTCTCCCACATAAATAAGTATTCTCGTCCGTTCTGCTTCCCAGGTTATTTCACCGCCTTTTTCCGTTGAAAAAGAAAATTCCTGTCCGCCCGGCGAGCGCAGTGTAATGCGAAATACATCTGTATAGGTTTTCCAGAGCTGCACACTGAAAGCCGTTTCATAGGCTCCCACGGAAAGCTCCGTTTCCGCCGTTTCTCCCAGATTTACTCTTCCTTCCCGGTGTCCTGCCGAAGCTCCCTCGTTTCCGCTTCCCACACAGATAACCGTTCTGCCGATTTCCGCTGCATTGTCCAAAAAACGTTCTAAAAGAGAACTGCCGTCATGTGCTCCATAGGTATTACCAAAACTCAGGTTAATGGCAACCGGACGGTTTAAGCTTTGCGCTTTTCTGACCACATAGGTAACCGCCCGCATCATCTCTGTAGTGCGCGGGAAGGAATTTTCCCGCGGTGTCCCCAGCTTCACAATAAGCAACTCACTTTCCGGTGCAACGCCCTCGTAGTTGTTGTTCGCTGTTCCGCCCGTCACATTCGCGGCAGCCCCCGCCGCGATTCCGGCTACGGCCGTTCCGTGACCGCTGCTGTCCCTGCTCGGCACCAGCTCGTACTGTCTGAGCGGGTCTGCTTCCCGCAGCGCCGCATTTATCTGCTCCCGGGTAAATTCTGTGCCGGTCTGAAATCCTTCCGGCGGGAAAAATCCTTTTTCCGCATCCGGGGAAACCGTCTGGTCCCAGAGTGATAAAATTCTGGTGCTACCGTCCGCATTCCGGAAGTTTCGGTTTGTATAATCGATGCCGGAATCAATAACCGCAAGGAGAATGCCTTTTCCACTTAAAAACGGCTGTCTTTTCGTAACCGGCAGAACGCAGGAAACTTCTTTTCCATCTGCCATCGAAAAAAACAGCCGTTTAGGCTTTTCCACATATTCTATTTGCGGCAGCCTGCTTACCGTATCCACCAAATCCTCCGGCACGGTCAAGAGACCATAACCTGCTATCAGCTCTTCTACTATCAGCTCTTCTGCCGTCACCGGCAGTCCCGAAACTGCTTCTTTAAGGGCACCGTTGTACTTGACTATCAGTTCCCAGGTTCTTGTTTCTTCCGTGAAACCGACATTTAAGTTCAGGGACTTTTCACGCACCGAATCCGGCGTCTGCAAGGCTAACGCCAATACATTTTCTATCTTCTGGTTCATGGCAAATATCCAAAAGTTTTCTAAGAATATATGCGCCGGAAACTGCCTTTTATTCACGCGGACTTGCTTCAAAGTTATTTCACATAAAGCTGCCGCCGGTGTCGGCATTATTTTTTATAAAACTCACGCATCAGGGCAACCGCGTATGCCGTATCCTTCATGCCTGCCGTTTCCACTGCGGAATGCATGGCAAGCTGCGGCAGTCCGATGTCTGCGGAAGGAACGGACACATGCGCTGTAGAAATATTTCCCAGTGTGGAGCCTCCCAAAATATCGGAACGGTTGGTATAGGTCTGCACCGGCACATCCGCATGTTTACCGAGCAGCTTGACATAAGCTGCTGAAACCGCATCGGTGGTATATTTCTGGCTGCCATGGAATTTCAGCACCACGCCGCCGTTTAACACCGGCCGGTTGGTCGGATCCGCCTTCTCCGGGTGACCGGGATGCACCGCATGGGCATTGTCAGCGGAGAGCAGAAAGCTTCCGGCAATCTTTGCCTGCAGCCAGCCCTCACTTTTACCGAAGGACTCCCGGATACGTTCCATAACATCCGATAAAAAGGTGGAGTCTGCACCCTGACGGGTTCCGCTTCCCACTTCTTCATTATCAAATACAAGACATAAGTTGATATAGTCCTTCGGGGTTTCTTTTGTGACTGCCCGCATAGCTGAATAGGCGCACTGCAAATCGTCCAGTCTGGGAGAAAGAATGTACTCCCCTTCCCCGCCGATGACCGTACCTTTTTGTCTGGTATACAAAAACAAATCATAGGACAAAATATCTTTTTCTTCTACTCCCGCTGCCTCCGCAACAGTAGCAAGAAATCCCTTGCCGTTTTCTTTTTCTCCGTATAAGGGCAGCATGTCAATCTGCGGATTGTATTCCACGCCTTTATTCATATCACGGTTCATGTGAATTGCCACATTGGGAATAACCAGCAAATCCCTGTCCACATTGACAAGCTTTGTAATCACTTCCCCATCCTTTTCCAGGGAAACACGTCCGGCAACGGACAGCGGTCGGTCCAGCCAGGTACTTAAAATCATGCCGCCGTATTTTTCCACATTCAGCCGCACATATGAGTTTTCGGCAGTCATCTCCGCTTTTTCCTTTACCTTAAAGGATGGAGAATCGCTGTGAGCCGCTACCATGTGAAATCCTTTGATTTTTTCAGGTTCCCTATCCGGGACGGAAAAGGCTGCAATGGAAGAGTCGTTGCGCTTCACATAATAGCTCTTTCCAGGTTCAAGACTCCACTCTTCCGTTTCTTTCAGTTCCGCAAAACCTGCTTTTTCCGCCATATCTCCCAGATTTTTCACCGCCTGGAAGGCAGTGGGACTTTCATCAATAAAATGCAGTAATTTTTCTGTTTCTTTTTCAAAATTCATTATTTTCTGTCTCCTACATGAAATCCTGTAATGGTAACTACCGCCGCCTGATTTCCAAATTCATCCTCAATGGTGATTTCGTAAAAATTGGTACTTCTGCCTTCTTTGATGCAGTGTGCCGTACCGATAAGCTTATCGCCTCTGACCTTGCCGGTATAGGTGATATTGGAGCTTAACGATACTACGGACTGTCCCATGCAGTTTGTCGCAACCGCAAAGGTAAAATCCGCCAGTACAAAATGGACGCCGCCCATCACCGCACCTCTGGCGTTTTTGTGACGGTCCGTCAGCTCCATGCTGCATTTTGCATAATTTTCGCCTGCTTCTTCAATGTAGGCGCCGTTTTCCGTTGCAAAACGGTCCTGTGCAAAGAAAGCACGAAGTTCGTCCAGCTTCTTGCCGGTTATCCGATTTTCCATTTTCTGTACCTTTCCTGCTTGCCGCCCCTATTCCTGCTCTTTCGCAGTTGCTATTTTATCAAGCAATTCTACAATTTCTTCTTTCGTATACTGTTCCTTGTCTCCCTGTGTGAAAAGCAGTCTTAGTTCGTACAAAGTGGCCATTTTGGTATCTTTTCTTTCTTTTTCTGTCATTTCTTCCATCCTTTCCACCGCCTTTCCAAATACATACTCCTATATCCTATATGTATAACAGTATAGCGGTTTTACAGCCTGTTTACAAGTTGCAATAAAATATAAGTTCAATATGGGGAACCATATAATCGGGATTTTTTAAAGAGTTTTATAAATAATAACGATATGTGGAAAATAAAGGATATACAAAAGTGTTTCAGATAGATTTCGGATATATAGATATATAAAGATTTTAATAATAAAAAAGGACGTTGCATCAACGTCCTTTGAAGCAGGGGAAGAGGGGATCGAACCCCCGTTTACGGTTTTGGAGACCGCCGCACTACCGCTGTACTATTCCCCTATGCTGTTCAACGAATTGTATTATAGCATAGGTGCCGGGAGGAAAGCAAGCATAAATTTCAAATTTTCGTAATTTTCAAATTTTTACAACAATTTATTGCTTTCCCGCCGAAATACCTCATGCATATTCTCTTTACAGGCAGAATTCTAAATCAGTTCTATCGCTTCCTGCACATTGGAAACCCCGATGACCTTAATGCTTTTCGTATTTTTCAGCATGTCGGCATTGGCTTTGGGCATCACACAGGTTGTAAAACCTAATTTCACAGCCTCCTGCAGCCGCTGCTCCGCCAGACTGACGGCACGGACTTCGCCGCTTAAGCCTACTTCACCGAATACCACGGTGCTTTCGTCCACCGGCCGGTTCTTGAAACTGGAAACAATCGCCATCACCATGCCTAGGTCCACTGCCGGCTCCTGAATGCGGATACCGCCTGCCAGGTTTACATAGGCGTCACAGCCGCTCATCTGCAATCCCAGCCGTTTTTCCAGAACCGCCATCAGGAGGTTTACCCTGTTAAAATCCACGCCCGTTGCCTGTCTTCTGGGAATACCGAAATTGCTGTGGCATACAAGCGCCTGCATTTCCACCATAAGCGGTCTGGTGCCCTCCACCGTGCAGGCAACCACGCAGCCGCAGGCGTCCTTGGGTCTGCCGTTTAACATATATTCGGAGGGATTTCTGACCTCCGTAAGTCCCTCTTCCCGCATCTCAAATACACCGATTTCATTGGTGGAGCCGAAACGGTTCTTCACACTGCGTAAAATACGGTAAGAAGCATACCTGTCACCTTCAAAATAAAGCACGGTATCCACCATATGCTCCAATACGCGGGGGCCTGCCACGGTTCCTTCCTTGGTTACGTGTCCCACAATAAAAATGGAAACACCCAGCCCTTTGGCAAGCTGCAGAAAGAGTGCTGTGGACTCCCGTACCTGGGAAACACTGCCGGGGGCTGCGGAAACGTCTTCACTGTACATGGTCTGTATGGAGTCAATAATCACAATCTGCGGTTTCCGGCTGCGGATGGTGTCCTCAATCAGAGAAAGATTGGTCTCACACAAAAGAAGCAGATTGTCGTTGAAGCTGCCAATTCTCTCGGCACGCATCTTAATCTGCTTTAAGGACTCCTCTCCGGAAATATAGAGCACCTTTGCACCGGCATCCGAAAAATTCCGGCATACCTGCAAAAGCAGGGTGGATTTTCCGATACCGGGATCACCGCCTACCAAAGTAAGGGAACCGGCTACTACACCGCCCCCCAGTACCCGGTCAAGCTCCTGCATGCCGGTGCTGATTCTGTCTTCTTTTTCCATGGTAATCTCAGACAGCACAGCCGGCTTCTGCCTGGCTGTGCTGCCCTGTGTACCATTTTTCTTTAGTGCTGCCGTACTGACCTGCTCCTCCACAAAGGTGTTCCACTCCCGGCATCCCGGACACTGTCCCATCCACTTTGCAGACTCATAGCCGCAGTTCTGGCAGAAAAAAACTGTATTCTTTTTACTTTTTGTCATTACGCCTCTGTTACCTTTACAGCAACCTCGCCTGCGCCTGCAAGCTCTACGCTCAAAATCAGCTTGCCGCCAAGTCCGGTGCTCATTTTGCCGATGCTTTCTCCACCGACATAAACTTCGTATTCTGTGTCTTCTTTCATGC
The DNA here is from genome assembly GCA_000434615.1 of Clostridium sp. CAG:510. Taxonomy (GTDB): domain Bacteria; phylum Bacillota; class Clostridia; order Lachnospirales; family Lachnospiraceae; genus Acetatifactor. The sequence goes on along the minus strand of FR880822.1, from coordinate 28,982 downwards.
CCAACGTAATCTGGGAATCTTCCGCACCTTCTACGGTGAACTCCACACCGTTTTCTGTTTCTACGAAATGATTTACACTGGTTCCGGGAACGGATTCATATAAGAACATTTCGTTTTTCTCTAACTTTGTCATTTCTGCGAATGTCTTTACCTTATATGTGTTGCCGGAAATGCTGTCTTCTTTCTTTGCCTTCTTATCCAGTGTGTGATTGCCGAAGCCGATTGCTCCGTTTTCCTCTGTGCGAAGTAACTCTTCCACGATTGCCATTTGTATTTCCTCCTGCGTTGGATTTTACCTAAAGTTTACATGTATAGTATAATATATTCTGCGTTTCGTTTCTACTGGTTTTTCACATGAAAAGTGACTTTTTCATCCTTGATGCCCGCCGTAACCATATCACCCGGTTTGACATTGCCCCGTAAGATTTCTTCTGCCAGGGCGTCCTCTACCAGAGACTGGATGGCACGTTTTAAGGGTCTTGCACCCATCTTTTTGTCGGAATGCTTTTCCACCAGATATTCCTTCAGCGCCGGTGAAAATTTCAGCTTAATCTGCAGCTGTTCCTCACAGCGCTTCGATAAATTGGATGCCAGCAGGGATACGATGGATTTCATATTGTCCTTGCTTAGCTGGTGGAACACAATGATTTCATCGATACGGTTGATGAATTCCGGCTTGAATATCTTCTTTACTTCCTCCATAACGCCGCTCTTCATCTTGTCGTAGTCTTTCTTTTCGCTCTTATCCACGGTAAAGCCCAGATTTTTGGGGTCCACGATTCGTTGTGCGCCCGCATTGGAGGTCATAATCAGCACGGTATTCTTGAAGCTGACCTTTCTGCCCTTGGAGTCCGTGATATGGCCGTCGTCCAGTACCTGCAGAAGAATGTTGAATACATCCGGGTGCGCTTTTTCAATCTCGTCAAAAAGTACCACGGAGTACGGGTTTCTTCTGACCTTCTCGGAAAGCTGGCCGCCTTCTTCAAAGCCAACATATCCGGGCGGGGAACCAATCATCTTGGAAACTGAATGGCCTTCCATATATTCGGACATATCGACGCGGATAAGTGCATTTTCGGAACCGAACATCGCTTCTGCCAGAGCCTTGCAGAGCTCGGTCTTGCCGACACCGGTGGGTCCTAAGAACAGGAACGAACCGATGGGTCTGTTGGGATCCTTTAAGCCGGTACGTCCGCGGCGCATTGCCTTTGCCACCGCCGTTACGGCCTCTTCCTGACCGATGACTCTCTTGTGCAGCTCATCCTCTAACTTTAAGAGCCGTTCGCTTTCCTTCTCCGCAATCTTTTCCAGAGGAACCTTCGTCCAGACGGATACCACTCTTGCAATATCCTCTTCGTCCACAACGTATCTGCGTTTTGCCTCTGCCTGTTCGTTATTCTTGCGCAGACGCTCATACTTTTTAATCAAAGCATCCTGCACCCGCTTCAGCTCACTGACTCTTTCGTAGTCGTCCGCTTTCACGTAGTTTTCGATTTCCTTGTCCATTTCCGCAATTTCCGCCAGCATTTCCTGCTGTCTGGCAGGTGTCTGTACGGAAGAAAGACGGACTGCCGCAGCGGCTTCGTCTATCAGGTCAATCGCCTTGTCCGGCAGATTTCGGTCATTGATGTAACGGTCGGACAGTTTAACGGCTGCCTCCACCGCTTCCGGTAAAATCTCCACATGATGATGCTCTTCGTATTTGGAACGGATACCGTTCAATATACGGATGGAAGCCTCTACATCCGGCTCTTCCACATTGACCGGCTGGAAACGGCGTTCCAACGCCGCATCCTTTTCCACATATTTTCGATATTCATTGATGGTGGTGGCTCCGATTAACTGTATTTCGCCTCTGGCTAGGGAAGGCTTTAAGATGTTGGATGCATCAATGGCTCCCTCTGCCCCACCCGCACCGATGATGGTATGCAGTTCATCCAGAAACAGAATAATATTGCCGGCGTCAATTACTTCTTTGACAACCTTTTTAATTCTCTCTTCAAATTCTCCGCGGTACTTGCTGCCCGCTACCATGGCGGACAAATCCAGTGTCAGGACACGCTTATCCTTTACGGTAAACGGTACATCCCCGGATACAATCCGAAGTGCCAGCCCTTCCACGATTGCCGTTTTGCCGACACCCGGTTCTCCGATTAAGCAGGGATTATTTTTGGTACGCCTGCTTAAAATCTGGATCACTCTCTGGATTTCGTCCTCTCTGCCGATAACGGGATCCAGACTGCCTTCCTCCGCCAATGCCGTCAAATCGCGGCTGAACTGGGAAAGCATGCTGCCACCCTTGTTGCCGGGACGGTTTTTCGCCAAATCTTCTTTATAAAGACTGCTGTCCTCTCCGATGGAAATCAGCACGTCAATGTATACCTTCTGTGTCGATACGCCCAGGGTGTTGAGCAGTCTGACCGCCACATTTTCTCCTTCTTTGATAAGAGCCATCAGGATATGCTCGGTGCCGATCAGCTTTTCATGAAAACGCTCTGCCAGTCTGTGTGCCTCTGCCAGAACCTTCTGTGCCCTCGGGGAATAATTCTCCTTATCCTTCAAAGCTACGGCACCGTCAAAGGTAATCAAATCCTTTACGATGTCCATAACCTGTTTTTCATCTACGCCGTTCTGAAAAAGCACCTTGGCTGCCACGCCGTTGCCCTCTTTCAGAAGACCTATCAGGATATGCTCGGTACCCACATAGCCCTGCTGCAGTTTTCTTGCCGTTTTTTCTGCATGTGAAAGCGCAGCCTTCGCACTGTCGGTAAATTGTAGCTGCATGATTAGTGTCCTCCATAATCTTCATATATTTCATCTATCAGAGCATGCACCTCTTCCTGGGAAATATTCTTGCAGATGCTCTTTGCAAGAATCACCTGCAGTTCTTCCCGCAGCTTGGAAATGGTGTTCATACGGTCTTCATCCACCGCAATGACCGCTCCTTTTCGTCTGTCCACCTTTACATAGCCCTCCTGCTTCAGAACAGTATAGGCTTTGTTCACTGTGTGCATATTGATGCCGATATCTTCTGCTAACTGACGTACGGAAGGCAGCTGTTCGCCCTCACGGAAACGCGATGTGGCAATCCCCAAGATAATCTGATTGCGAAGCTGCAGATAAATGGCTTCGTCGCTGTTAAAATCAATTTCAATCATCATACTTAAGTTTCGCCTCCTTTTCATCTGTTATACAGACAGTATAACACAATGGAGTCTCCCGTCAATGTTTTTTGGTTTCTTTATAAATATTTAATAATAAAAAAGTAAAACAGGGAGCTGACCTTCCAGTTCCCTGTTTTGAGTTTTATCTTTCTTCGTATTTACCGATTTTCAGTCTCTTAATAAACTCATCCTCCGGCAGGGGCTTGTCAAAGTAATAGCCCTGCATCATGTCGCAGCCGGTGGTGCTTAAATATTCGTACTGCTCCTTTGTTTCCACACCTTCCGCCACAATCTGGATACCCAGCTCCTTTGCCATGCGGACAATGTTTTTCAGCATAACGATATCGCGGAATTTTCGTTCAAATTCTTCATCCATCTGTACGAAGGAACGGTCTATCTTCAAAAGGTCTATCTCCGCCAGACGGAGCATGTTCAGGGATGAATAGCCGGTTCCGAAATCATCTATGGATGTGGCAATATCGTTCAGCTTCAGTTTGTTCACCAGTCTGGAAATTTCTTCGTAGTCCTTAAAGTCCTCGCTCTCGGTAAGCTCCACTTCTATGTACTTGTGCGGCACGCCGTGCTTGTCGATTACCGCCACAATATCCTCTGCAAGATGCTTGTTTTCCATATGGCAGCGTGAGAAATTTACGGATATCTTCAGATAGTCCTGTCCTTCCTCCCGCAGCTTTTTCAGAAATGCACACACCTTATCCAGTACATAAAAGTCCAGCCGGCAGATGCTTCCGTCCTTTTCCAGTATGGGAATAAATTCACCGGGGGAAACAATGTTTCCCTTGAAATACCAGCGGATAAGAGCCTCAGCACCGCCGATTTTACTGTCCCTTGTCCGCACCTTGGGCTGATAATATACTACAAAATCCTCGTTCTTCAAGGCATCGTCAAAGTTGGCGCTGATGTCCTTCTGCTTCATGATATTGCTGTATTTCTGCTCATCATAATAGGCAACGGCACTGCCATCCTTATCCCTTGCCACCTGATATGCCACACTGGAACGCATCATGACTTCTCCGGCATCCTTCACACCTTTTAGGTGGGTCACACCGATGGTTGCCTTCAGCTCAAATTTATACTCCCTGCCTCCTTCTTTCTGGGAAACCTCCACATTTTCCAGAAATTTTAAGAAGTCTGAAGTATGCTCCTTCTTCAAAAGAACAATAAAATTGTCGCCGCCGGGTCTTGCTACCATTTCCTCATTGTCGAGATGCTCCTTTAAATGCGCCGCATACTGCTTCATGATTTCGTTACCGCTGCGGTAGGACAATTTCCGGTTCACATACTTAAAATTACGTATATTTAAGTAAAGGGACTCGTATTCGTCAATTCTGCCTTTTACTATCAGCTCTCTTGCAAAGTCCATAAACGCCGTCAGGTTGGGAAGTCCCACCACAAGGTCCGTTCCCTTGACATGCTTAATCAGTTCCTGAAGGGTCAGTCTCGACAGGATATTATAAATAACCTGACTCATAAGTTTAAGAATTTCTTTCTGTTCCGGCGTCCATCCTTGTCCTTTTTCTCCGTAGATGCAGATTCTGGTGGTGCTGCCGCCCGCATTCGGATATTCATAGACCTCCGGTGCACCTGCCGCCCTGCCTTCGTCAAAAAGGACTATGGTTGCTTCTTTTGTCCTTTCCGAAAGAGAGATGTCCACACAATTTAAGACTCCTTCTATTCTGGCGACAGGCACATCCTCCTGTACACAGGATATGGCTTTATGCAGTTGTAGTACAAATTCATCAATGGTCTGAACAGGCTTAAAAACTTCCTGTAAAAAGCTTTCCACTCCTGTATTTTGATATAGCATACGTTTCTACAACCTCTGCTTTCTTTTCGTGTTCCTTTTTATTTGTTCAAAAATTCAAAGGAAAAATCATCATCATCCTCAATAAAGTTCTTGGACTTTCCTCTGAATCCCGCAGAGCCCTGCATAACCGGTCTTACATCTGACTGGCTGCTTCTTTCTGCGGCGGGTCTTTCTTCCGCACCGGTTCTCTGGCTCTGGGTGGCTACTCCCGTTCCGGCAGGTCTATGTCCCTGGGGTGCTACTCCTGTTCCGGCAGGTCTATTTCCGGCGGGTCTTGCGCCCTGGGGTGCTACTCCCGTTCCGGCAGGTCTATTTCCGGCAGGTCTGTGTCCCTGCGCTGCTCCGGCGGATGCCCTGTGTGCCTCTCCCGAAGGTCTTGCACCGGTTCTTCCGTCTGCTGCTCTATGTGCTTCCCCGGCAGGTCTTCCGTTCTGGGAAGGTCTTTGTCCGGCAGGTCTTCTTTCCGGACTTCTCTGGGGCTGTCTTCTTTCGCTTTCCATATCAAAGCCGTCGTCCATCATATCTCTAACCTTGAAAATCAGGAATGATACACCCATGAGGATAAGCGCCAGTATGATGACCAGCACAATAATAATGGTCTTCTGCTTGGAAACCTTTTTCTGGGAAGCTGCTAATTTTTCTGCATTCTGCTCTGCTTCCGTAATCAGCTTGTTGATGGGGTATTTTTTACCGGCAACATTGTCAATCAGATACCAGGTATCCCCTTCCTGTTCCGTTTCATAAGCAGGCGCTTCTTCCGGCTCTTCCGCCGCTGCATCGTCTCCGTTGTCCACCGGTGTCTCAGGCTGTGTTTCGGGAGCCACCAGTTCTCCGGAAAGGGTTACGAAATCGGAACGGATATAGCCCTGTACTTCCTTGCTGTCAATCATGAAGGTGGAAAGATACCAGGTTTCACTGCCGTTTGCCTTGTAACCGGAAACGGTTACCACCAGATTTTTGGTGGCTGTGGTAACAATGCCGCTTGTGGTATTGGAATCGCCTCTTACCCGGACACCGTCCTTGTTTACGGTTGCGCTGACCGGCTGTACCTCTGTCACGCCTTCCGTATTTACGGTAACCGAGGAATTCACGGTCGTTGTGCTTGTTCCGGTTGTAGTAGTAGTCGTTGTAGTGGTAGTCGTTGTGGTTGTGGAACCGCCGTCCTTTGTCACTAAATCAGAACGGATGTAACCGGTTCTGTTGGCATCCACTTCTACCTTATACCATACCTTGCCGTCCGTGCCGGTTGTTTCTTCCAGAATATTCAGCTTGTTGCCGTTTAACACGCTTGCTACGACAGAGCTTCCCGAATCCGCACTGGAGCGGATGTTGGCGGATGAAGCGCTGACCTTTCCCGTTGCGGCAGAAACCGTAAGATGCGGTGCCAGACAAAGAACCGTTACAAGGCAAAAACATGCGGTAACAATCCATTTTCCTATTCTTTCTGCCATCTTGTTTTTCCCACTCAAGTATCTCATTTTTTCCTCCGTTTCTGCGTCTGGCATTTCCTGCCGGAAACTGCGGTTCCTTCAAGCTTACGCCTCCCCGGACCTTCTTCCGTCAGGCTTCGTCTATTGCCTTTCCAATGTCATGACGCATGTATTTATTTTCAAAGCTTACCCACTCCGTAGCCTCATAGGCCTTTTTGCGGGCTTCTTTCAAATCCTTTCCCTTGGCGGTGATGCCTAAAACGCGTCCGCCGTTTGTTACGACTCTGCCCTCGGCATCAAATTTGGTGCCTGCGTGGAAACAGTAATAGTCATCTTTTCCCTTGAAATTTTCCAGTCCGGTGATGGGAAATCCCTTTTCATAGGAAACCGGATAACCGTCGGAAGCCAGTACCACGCAGACTGCTGCATTGTGTTCAAACTTAAGGTCCACTTTATCCAGTGTGCCGTCGATGCAGGCATCCACCACATCCATGATATCGTTTTCCATACGGCAGAGCACCACCTGCGCCTCCGGGTCACCGAAACGGGCATTGTACTCTAAGACACGGGGTCCCTTCGGGGTCAGCATCAGTCCGAAGAAAATAACGCCCTTGAACTCCCTGCCTTCCTTTGCCATGGCATCCACCGTAGCCTGATAGATATATTTCTTGCAGAACTCATCCACTTCTTCGGTATAGAAGGGGCTGGGGGAAAAGTTGCCCATACCGCCGGTGTTCAGTCCCTCGTCTCCGTCCTTGGCACGCTTGTGATCCTGTGCGGAGGTCATGGGCTTGATGGTCTTGCCGTCCACAAAGGAAAGCACAGAAACCTCTCTGCCGGTCATGAATTCTTCGATTACCATACGGTTGCCGGCGCTGCCGAAATGCTTGTCCAGCATGATTTCCTTCACACCCGCTCTGGCTTCTTCCAAAGTGTTACAGATAAGAACGCCTTTTCCCAATGCCAGTCCGTCCGCCTTTAAGACGATGGGCATTTCCGCCGTTTCCAGATAAGCAAGCGCTTTCTCCGGATCATCAAAGGTTTCATAGGCTGCGGTAGGAATGTTGTATTTTTTCATAAGGTCCTTGGAGAAAGCCTTGCTGCCCTCTAAGATAGCCGCTTTTTTGTCCGGTCCGAACACACGGAAGCCCGCTTCCTTAAGAACATCCACCAGACCTCCTACCAGAGGATCGTCCGGTGCCACAAATACTAAATCCACCTGTTTTTCTTTGGCATATGCCACGATTTTATCAAATTCCATAACGCCTATGGAAGGTTCACATTCTGCAATTTCCGCAATACCCGCATTGCCTGGTACACAGTAGAGCTTGTCCACTCTTCTGCTTTTCTTCATGCTAACCGCAATGGCATGCTCTCTGCCGCCACCGCCTATAATCAGTACTTTCATGCATTGCCTCCTTTTGTGTATACATGTCCGTCTTTTACATACAGTCTGTCATTGGCAATATCATCAATCGCCTGGGGAAGAAGCAGCCACTCTGCCTGTTCCATCACACGTCTCTGCAAAATCTCGGGGGTATCTCCCTCTTCGGTAAACACGGGCTTCTGGGCAATAATCGGTCCCTCGTCCATGCCTTCGTTTACAAAATGGACGGTTGCTCCCGTTACCTTTACGCCCCTCTTTAAGGCTTCTTCATGCACATGCAGTCCATAGTATCCCACACCGCAGAAGGCGGGAATAAGGGACGGGTGGATGTTGATAATCCTGCCGGAAAATTTTGCCACCATGCTCTCCGGGATTTTTACAAGGAAGCCCGCCAGAACAATTAAATCCGGCTGAAGCTCTTCCATTTTAGAGGTAAATGCTTCGTTAAAAAGCGCTCTTGACTCATAGTCCTTCGGACTCATAACCACACCCGGAATGTGATGTGCTGCCGCTCTGTCCAGGGCTTTCGCGCCCGGATTGTTGCTGATAACGGCAACGATTTCGGTATTGGTAATCTTTCCCGCATCCACGGCATCCAATATTGCCTGCAAATTCGTACCGCCGCCGGATACACAAACAACTGTCCTTAGCATAAGGTTACTCCCTTTTCTCCGGCTTCACAGGAACCTACCACATAAGCGGTATCTCCGGCTTTTTCAATCGCAGCCACGGTCTTTTCCACATCAGCGGGGTCTACTGCCAGCACCATGCCGAGTCCCATGTTGTAGGTGTTGTACATCATCTTTTCTTCGATATTGCCGGTCTTCTGCATCAGCTTAAAGATGGCAGGCACTTCGTAGCTGTCCTTCTTTACCACCGCATTGATGCCTTCGGGAAGCATTCTCGGAATATTTTCATAAAATCCGCCGCCGGTGATATGGCTGCAGCCCTTTACAGTAACGCCTGCATTCTTGATTTCTTTTAATGCTTTTACATAAATACGGGTCGGAGCAAGCAGCGCCTCGCCCAGAGTGGTGCCTAATTCTTCGTAGTAAGTATTCAGGCTTTCCTTGGTCATCTCAAACACCTTGCGGACCAGGGAAAATCCGTTGCTGTGTACACCGGAAGAAGCAATGCCCACAAGCACATCGCCGGGCTTGATATTTGCTCCGGTAATCAAATCCTTTTCATCTACCACGCCTACGGCAAATCCTGCCAGGTCGTATTCATCCTCGGGCATCAGTCCCGGATGCTCTGCGGTTTCTCCGCCGATAAGCGCCGCACCGGACTGTACGCAGCCGTCTGCCACGCCCTTTACGATGGTGGCAATCTTCTCAGGATAGTTCTTGCCGCAAGCAATGTAATCTAAGAAGAATAAAGGTTCGCCGCCGGCACATGCCACGTCGTTCACGCACATTGCCACGCAGTCGATACCGATGGTATCGTGCTTGTCCAGTAAAAATGCCAGTTTAATCTTGGTACCCACACCGTCGGTACCGGATAACAATACGGGCTTTTCCATCTCCTTAATCTTGTCTAAGGAGAAAGCTCCCGAGAAACCGCCGAGACCACCCATTACTTCCGGTCTCATGGTTGTTTTAACAAACTTCTTCATCAGTTCTACTGATTCGTATCCTGCTTCAATATCCACGCCTGCGTTCTTGTAATCCATAATAATCTCCACCTCAATTTTACTTTTCCATGTATTTTTTGTAGCCGACTTCCTGCAGTCTTGCGTCTTTTTTCTGTACCTGTTCTTTTAAGTTTTGGCTGTAGTCCTTCAGCTTTGCCAGAAGCGCCTCATCGGAAACCGCAAGGATTTTGGCTGCCAGAAGACCTGCGTTGGCACCTCCGTTGATTGCCACCGTCGCTACCGGAATACCGGACGGCATCTGTACGATGGAATACAGGGAATCCCTGCCTCCCAAAGATGTGGTGTGCATGGGAATGCCGATAACCGGCATGGGAAAAATAGCGGCGCACATGCCCGGAAGATGGGCTGCCATTCCCGCACCTGCGATAATCACCTTGAATCCTTTCTCCTCTGCACTCTTTGCATACTCGAAAAATACGTCCGGTTCTCTGTGTGCGGAGATAATGGTCATTTCATAAGAAATACCAAGTTCCTCCAATACATCTGCTGCCTTTGCCATGATGGGCATATCCGAATCGGAGCCCATTACAATACCTACCTGTGCCACCTTGTTTTCTCCTTTCAGGCTTTTTATCCGTAAAAAATCTCGGTAAAGAAATAAAACATTCTTAAGTTCAGTTTACTAAATATTTACCCTCGGTGCAATGTATTTTTCTTAATTTTATATGAATTTACTAATTAAAGGGCTTATTCAGCTCTTCACAGCCCGGCAGAACAAATCTGCCGTTTTCAATAATGGGCACCCTGCTTCCGTCCTTTTTCACGGCAGCTAACAGTCCCAGTTCATGATACGGAATGGTGATGTCGGTATGACAGTTGAAATAAGCCTTCTGCATATCCGTCTTCCGCAGGGCAGAAACCTCATTTTCCCGGGCAATGACTTCTTTTCCGTCGGGATTGTAGACTTTTACGTCTTCCGCCTGAGAATAGCAGGTATCGCCCACTGCAAAATGCGGTCCCATTTTTTCTGCAATCAGAATGGGAAGCTTGCCGCCGATGCCATATTTTTCCGCTACCATATAAGCCGTGGTATTGGTGCCTACCGCAAATTCACCCAAAGGAAGGGTGTCGTGATGCATCAGCACATTGTCCTTGATATAACGTCTGCCTTCTTCCGCATCCGGGAAGTTGCCGCAGTGGTAGTCTGCCACCATACCGTCCTTGAAATCAATTTCAAAATCCCGGTATTCCAGTCCGTTTAAGAACACGCGGCTCACATGCAGCACGCCGTTTGTGCCTTTCAGTCTCGGAGATGTAAAGGCCTCGCCTACCGGAATATTGACGTCTGCCACACAGTTTTCAAACTTGGACTCCTTTTCCGGGTCGTTAAGTGCGCAGAGCATTACCTTCACATCCGTGCGGTTGCCGTTCATGCCCTTTACTTCCACATATTCCGCCCGGTCAAGGGTATCGATCATGGTCTGCTGGATTTTCTGATATAAGGAATAATCCAGTGTATTGATGCGGATAATTTCATCAAAAATCTGCGTAAAATTGTCCCCGACATCCGGCGTGGGGAACGCAATAATGGTGAAGCTTCTCTCCTCTTCCTTCACATAATTGCTCATCATCCGGCGGTATGCGGAAATATATTCCACATTCAGACGCTGGTACTGCTCGTCGCCCTGAATGGCTTCCTTCTTCGGTATCGGAGAAAAAGGTTCCTCGCCGAACACTTCAATCACCGCCGGTCCGCCGAACAGTGCGGCTTCCTTCTTATATTGTTCAAACGCGGTCTTTAAGGTTTCTAATTTCCGGTTCATATACTGTCTGTCAAAGAACAGCATATCGTCATCCTTGTGATCGTAGCTATACTGTCTGTTGGGTGCGGTACTCTGGTAACGTCCTCTGTAAACAATGGAGTCCAGTCCGATTTTCTTAAAATTGGAAATAGCTCTCCTTACCACCCTTTCAAAGCCGATATTATAATAAATGCACACGCTCTTTTTTTTGCTGATGTCTTTATTGGTGGTGATAAATCCTATCCGGTATCCTTCTGTGAAGGTATCCGCCATGGTAGCTATGGTTTCTTCAGGAAGGCTGTTTAAGAATGCCGCCGTTTTCAGCTCGCTGTCGGAAATATATTCGCCGTAGCGGTACAGGTAACGCAAATCCGTTAAGTCCGCTTCCATGAGAAGCCTCTTTGCCATATCCTGCTTCGGCACCACCTGATTTTCCACCTGCTCCAGGGAAAGTACATCCGCATAATCGCTTCTGTGCCAGTAATAAATCTTGCGGATTTCTTCATAAGCGGGAACTCCGCCGTTTTCTTCTTTTTCACACACAAAGGCGCTGTAAATCTCTAAGAAAAGTTCGGCAAGAGCCAGAAATAATTCTTTCTTTTCGTCGTATACAAAACCGATACCTCTCCGGTAATGTACATGCAGGGCAGAAAAAAGTCTGCCGTATTCTTCTCCCAGACGTTCCACTGCGAAAGCGGGATTTGCATAGCTTGTGTCGTATCTTTCTCCCAGCAGTTCACCGTAATGCTTCTCATTTAAGGCGGTCAGGTCGGCTTCATCCAGTTTCTCAAAGGCTTCGCCGTTCACTCTGTCCGCAGTCTTAAACAAATGGGCAAACCATTCTGCTTCCATTAAAAAATAAGCGGAAAATTTGCCCAAATCTACTCTTTCGTTTTTCAGCTCTTCGCAGATTTCCTCTATTCTGCCGCGGGCAAGCTCCCATCTTTCCGTTAAAATTTCCATGTCTTCCATGTTGTTTTCCTTTCTATGCTAAATAATTTCCCACATAAATCACAATGCCGATGCCGATAAAGGAAAGGGCATTGAAAAGAATTCCCAGAAACGGGAACAATTTATACTTATCCTTCTCCAGTGCCGTCATAATTCCCAAAATAAGTCCCACAACGGAAAACAGGAATATCAACAGTCCCGTCATGCCGTATCCTGTCGGCGCATCGCCTTTTTTTAAATAGGTCAGATAAATGACCGCTACAAGGGAAACCATGCTGATTATTCCCAAAATCGTGGACATGATTGCCTTGGGCGAATGTTTTTTATTGGTAAAAATATAGTGCTGTTTACGTGCCATCTCCCTTTCGCCTCTTTCTTTCCATAATAAAAGGAAAAGGGCACCCCCTGTGGAAATGCCCGTTTCATCTCTAAAATAAAATATCAGACTTTCTGGAAAGAAGCTTCGCTCCCCCGATAATCAAAAGAACGCCGGTGGCAACTCCTACAATCATGGTCAGAATGCCAATCGCAATATTCGCAGCACCCGTTCCCCGCATGGTCTTATACACTTTTTCTTCCATAGTCATCCTCCTTCTTACATCCTTACGCTTCTTTTTTTACGCCGTACTGTGCATAGTAAGCATCAATCGCCTGTTTTAAGGTATCATCAATGTAAACCGTTCCCTTGTAGGGCTTATTGTAAAGGTACTCAGTCACTTCGGACATGCTGACAATGGCACGGGTCGGGAAACCGTATGTTTCGCTGACTTCCTGCAGTGCACCCATTTTGCCGCCCAGTCCTACTTCTTCTCTGTTTAAGGAAACCATAAGTCCCTTGATTTCCACATCCGCCTGTGCTCTGACGATAGGCACCGTTTCTTCCATGGATTTGCCGGAAGTGGTAACATCTTCAATCATCACCACACGGTCACCGTCTTTTAAATTGCTTCCTAAAAGAATACCCACATCTCCGTGGTCCTTTACTTCTTTGCGGTTGGAGCAGTAACGGATTTCTTTTCCGTAAAGCTCGCTGTAGGCGATGGTGGTTGCCACACTTAAGGGAATACCCTTGTATGCCGGTCCGAACAGTACATCGAAATCGTCCCCGAAGTTGTCATGAATTGCCTTTGCGTAATACTGTCCCAGCTTACGAAGCTGTTCGCCTGTCACATATGCTCCGGCGTTCATGAAAAAGGGGCTTTTTCTGCCGCTCTTTAAGGTGAATTCACCGAATTTCAGCACCTTGCTGTCTATCATAAAGCCAATAAATTCCTGCTTGTACTGTTCCATCTTTTCTTCCTCCGTATCAATGCCTTAAGTCTTTTCCTATGCTAACATAAATCCGGGAAATATTCAATAGTCGTAAGTTTCATTTCCTCTTATTCATTCCCGTCTCACAAAAATCACATCTCATCTAACAAAAAAGCCATATATAACGGAAGTGTCAGAATCTGTTTCTCATTACCCACGTTATAATTCCCTAATTTAATTGCGCTTGTAACATGATACTTTTCAGGATGATTTAAAATAGTTCTTGTACTTTTTGTATTGCCGGTTGTTGCCTTTACTTCTACCAACGTACATTGACCCTTGTACCTCATCACAAAATCTATTTCCAATCCGGAATCTTTATGGTAATAATACAACTTACGCCCCATCTTAGAAAATATATCTGCGACTAAATTTTCAAAGACAGCTCCTTTGTATATAATATATTCCCTTTTTTTGTAACTTTTTCAATGGAGTTTTTAAGAAAAAACAAATATTTTTCAAACGAGTTTTGACTCATTTGCGTAACTTTTTCTAAAATATTAGTTTTTTCGGTAAATAGCAACTTTTGATAATAAAAAAGCCCACATACCTGCATTTCTGCAAGTACATGGACTTATTACTTTTGCAAATCCCCAAAAGTGCTGTAAGCCTTGTAAAGTCGTAAGTTTCATTTCCTCTTATTCATTCCCGTCGATGTCCAGATAAGTGAGGTTTTCCAGATGCTCCAATGCCCGCATGTCACTGATTTGATTGTTCTCCAGCCCCAGTTTTTCCAGTACCGTAAGATTTTGCAGTGCGGAAATATCGGTAATGCGGTTATTTCCTAAAAATAATTCCCGCAGTCCGCTAAGTCCCTGCAGAGCGCTGATATCTTCAATCCGGCAATCGAATAAATCCAGCTTTTCCAGTTTTGTAAGTCCTTGCAAGGGGCTTAAATCCGAAATATTTGTACCATATGCATACAGTACCTCCAGTTCCGTTGCATTCTGTAAGGAAGAAATGGAGGAAACAGAAGTGCCGGATACATCCAGATACCGGAGCCTGGGCAGCCCGCTTATAAACTCAATATTCTCAATACTGCTGTTTCGCATATTAAGTTCTTCCAGATTTCTCAGCATGCCAAGTGCGGAGGCATCTGTTATTTCAGTTCTTGCCAGATTTATACTTGTCAGCTCCCAGACATCGCTCAGCATTACCGGCCGGTTGTATATGCCGGTAATTTTTCGTATGTTCTCTTCCAGCTCCGCATTTTTCCAGTCCACCGCTTCCTCTTCCAGTCCAGCCTCTTCCCAGGAAATGAAACCGGTATCGGAAAGCAGTTGCTTCCGGTTTACATCTTCCGTCCGAATATTGTTTATGACCTGTGTAAGATTTTCTCCCACCGCTTCCGTATTGATTTTCCTTACATTTTCTGTCATTGCCTCTGTCTGTGCCGTTTCCGTTCTGCCGCAGCCGCATGCAAAACAGATAATTCCCAGTACCAAAATGCCTGCCTTTATTTCTTTTACCATATTTAATTCTCCCTGGGAATTGACGTTTCCCCCGTTTTTACAAACTCACCGTTATATGTCCATTCACTGATTGTTCTGCCGTCTGAATCCGTCAATGTCCCGCAGACAAGCTGTCTGTCCGGGTCCACTTTGTAACAGGGTATCTTTTCAAAAGACGGTTCATACCGGTAAAAGCCATTCTCATATACATAGGCGCAGTAAAATTCACCACCCTTATCTCCTCCTACTGCAATGAGGAGGTCATTGTTTCCGTCAAACGTTACATCTTCAAAAACAGCAGTAAAATCACAGCCCATTCTCAGTCTTTTTCTGGTGGTGTTTCCATCGCTTCCCGTTTTGTCTTCGCCGCTTTCATAAGTAACGTGCAGCACCTGACTTTTGGACGGGTCCGAGATTCCCTCTTCCATAAAGAAAAAACAATCCTCCTTATGTTTATAATCCGCTTTCGGCTGTTCCTTATAGGCAATCTGCACACGCAGAACATCCCGGCTTCCGTTTTTCATCCACTCTGCCCATTCCACTTCCAGACTGTCATCCAGTAATTCTTTCCGGATATAGTTTTGAAATTTTTCACTTAAGAAGCTCATCCGGATGTCGCTCAGCTCTTCCTGCATGTCATACTCTATGGAAGGAATATGCGCCAGACCGGTATAATCCCGTACCGGATTGTTTTTTATCTTAAGGCTATACAATCCCTCCATAACCGGAATGACCCTTATACGGTTATTGTTTGCATTAAGCTTTTCCAGTGCGGGAAGCCTGTCCATTCCTTCCAGTGAAGTAATTCTGTTGTACTCCAGATAAAGCTGCTCCAGATTTTTCAGGTCGGAAAGTGCGCTCACTTCCAGAATGGCATTTCCGCTTACATTCAATTTTTTAAGATTGGTAAGTCCTTTCAGGGCACCGATATCTTCAATCTCATTCCAGCTTAAGTCCAGGTACTCCAAACTTTGCAGACTTGCCAGCGGCTATATATCCTCTATGACATTTCCGCTCATATCCAGCTTTTTCAAATTTTTGAAATTCTCCAGCCCCGTTATATCTTTTATATTGTGATTTTCAAGCTGTATGCTTGTTACATCTGCAATATCACTCTGCCTGATTTCCCGGTCATAGATACTGAGACTATCCCTCACCAATCTTTCCAGATTTTCATCTTGAAATACCACGGCTGCATCCGGTAACTTCTCTTCTTCCGCCGCCCGGATTTCGTTTTTTGCAAAAAGCAGGAGAAGCGCAAGTCCTCCCAGCAGAACACCTTTCTTGATTACATTTTTTCTTTTGTCCATCTTTTTCCCCTTACTGTAATTCATTTAAATACGGCACAAATTCCACGCAAGAATAATCGCTCACCGGATTCAGTGTCACATCCAGTTCCCTCAGGCTCGTCAAATCCTGCAGCGGTGTAATGTCGGAAATTTCGTTTTTCAACAAATACAGTACTTTCAGATTTGTATGATTTTCCAGTGCCGAGATGTCCTGTATATGATTGTCGCAAAGATTTAGCTCTTCCAGTCCGGTCAGTTCCCTCAATGCTTCGATATCCTTAATATTATTGTGACTCAAATCTATTTTTTCTATTTGAGTCATCCCTGCCAATGCATGGATATCCTCTATTTTGTTATTCCTAAAATCCAGTACCTTAAGTGCCGGATAATTTTCTGTTACCCCAATGTTTTCTATCTCTGACTCCCATATCCTGAGTTCTTCCAATTCCGTCAGATTACCGAGCATACTGATATCCGATATCTTGCTTTTATGAATCACAATGCTCCTTAAGTGGGTCAAATCTTTTATCGAAGCGATATCCTCCACATTTGGTATATATAATATTATTTGTTGTAAGTTATATAATTCTTTTAAAGGACTTATATCCGTTATGTATGCATTCTGGATATCTAATTTCTCCAGCTTTTTCAGATTTCCGACAGGTGTTAAATCTTTTATCCCGTCCGTATACAACAGGAGGCTTGAAAGGTTGTCTAAATTGGCAAGGAAAGAAAAATCCTGCAGGCTGTCAACCCCATAGATATCCAGACTTTCTAATTGGGTTAAACATCCTATGGCATCTACATTACGAATGTCATCTGCTCCAAACCAGAATTTCTTCAGATTCGGTAAATCGGCAAGTACCCCGATGTCCTGTGTTGCATAACTCCAAAATCCAAATTCCGTTAAATTCTGCAATTCCGCCAGGACGGACAAATCTGTTGTATCCTGTAAAAACAGAAATAGATTTTTTAGGTTTTTCAATTCGCCCAACGCCTCTAAATTGCCCTTTATTCCCACAACACTCAGTCCTGTAATGTTCCAGACGTCCCTGAGCCAAATCTCCCTGTCATAAATGTTTATCTCTTTTCTTACCGCCATTTCCAGTTCCGGATTTTGCCAGTCTATTACGTGGTCCTGTATTCCCTGTAATTCCCACGGACTTAGAATATACTCTGAAGATGCCAACATTTTTTCCGCAACATTTTCATCTGTTCTTTCCATCTTTTGGACAAATGAAACTGCGGTAATCAGATTACGGCAAACACCATTCTGTTCTTTCTGTTCCTTTGCACTGCAGCCGGACAGGCACAGGACTGTTGTTAATATTATTATTAGCAGACCCATTTGCATAATTTTTCCTGTTTTCTTTCTTGTCTTCATCGTTTTTTCCATCAAAATATTCCTTTCATTACATCATATATGTCCACTGCCTTATCTGCCCTTTTTATTTGGGTTTGCTTATCTGATTGAATAATATAACAAGCACAAATTTCTTTTCCTGCCCTCCTTGCATCCTCTCTACTAGTACTAATTCCTTCTGCCGGTTTCCATGTACTATATACACCATAAAATTTATCGTTTAATTCATGATTCATCCATTCTAATTCTATTTGTACACATTGTTCAAAGGTAGGAAAACCTGTTTTACCACATACTTCAATATATCGTTCTATTAACATATCCCTTCTCTCTTCTGGTGTCCACTGAATACATCCTAAGCCAAATTTTGTATTTTCTTTATGTATACTCTCATTAATACTCACTAACCGTTCTATTCCAACTTCGCATAAATTTTTGTTAGAAACAATAGCATACTCAGTAATGTTATCATTGATTATTTTTATATAAGGAAGAGGCTCATTTCGTGAGTAATTTGCATTCTCAAATTGCCCACAATTTGCCTCATATACAATGTTTCCAAGCATTCCTGCAACAAATGCTTCATCATAACCAGCTTGTAATAAACCTCTTCCCATAGCTATAATCGTTTTCTTTTTTTCTCGATAGAACAAATCACTCTTTTTTTCTAAATTGTGGATTATCTTTTCTATTTCACACCCTTTCATTAACAAAGCTATATCTACCTCTACCTGCTCCACTTCACTCAACGTCTCCGTTAGTGTTTCCTGATTTCTATCAATCCATCTTAATTCATTTACATAGTACCCCTGCTTCTCTGCGTCATAAAATATCATATATCCCGATAATGCAGACAAAACCCCCGCTGCATATTCATTGCCTTCCATCTCTGTATAAATTTGATACCTTTTATCTTGAGCCTCTTGAAACAATGCCACTTTTACAGCATTTTCCCCAAATATATTATTAATTTCTTTCAAAGATAACTTATTAGAGAATACAGCCTCAGCTCTATCATAAATTTCTTTTTCTATTTGTGAAATAATTACTTGTGAATTGATTACTTTCTTCCAGCTTCCATCCGTACACTCACCCTCCCCTGTCAGCAGCACCTTTCCATCCTGCAGGGCGGCCAGCAATGCATAGAGAATGTCCTGCGGCGTTTCCAGCAATCCTTTTGTCATATTTTCCATTTCATATAGGGTGTCCAGTCTTTCGTTTAATTTTGCAATTGCCCGCCTTACATCTTCAAGCAATTCCAATTTTTCATTTATTGTCCTTTCCATACATGACGTAGCAATTCTCCACAGGACATTTCCTCCTGCATTCCGTATGGCATACAGTTCCTCTAATTGTTGAAGAATCCGTTCTTCATCCTCCCTCAGGGTCTGTATAAGTGTAATGATGCTCTCTTCCCTCCAGACGCAATCTTTATTTTTCTTTTTCCAATCCTCCCATCAAAATAAGTACCATGCCATCCGTATCTGCATTCAAATAGCACTCAGCAAGCAGTTCATACTCTATATTACTTATATTCTTTGCCGGTTTATTAATGGTCTGCTTCACATTAAACCAGTTTATCGTTTCTTCTCTTTCAGAATTTACTGTAAATAACTTTCTACGATGGTAATCATAGAACTCCTCTCTCCATGTTTTTCCATTAATAAATGGTTTAATCTGGTATTCCCCTGGTTCTGAAAAAGTTTCCATGGCCCGCCTTATCATTTGTCTGACTTCTGCTACATCCTGAAATAATGTCTTGGTTCGGAGCTCTATTTCATCATATTGGGCTTCTTTCTTCTGCAACACATTGTATCGCTTTTGGTATTCCTCTACTAGAAAATGCATTTTTCCTTCCAAATATCCCCAATGCATGTACTGTGCTTCCCACCCGGAAAACCCTTTCTGTTGACACTCTTTTTTTAATTTTCTATATTCTTCTTCTCTTTGTGAACAAATGTTTTTATATTTCATAACATTTTCCATTTCATTAAAAATGGTTTTCCCATCCAAAATTTCACTTCCAATGCTTTCATATAAAGTGTGATTATCTTCTATTTCTTCATAGTTTGCTGCCACCATTTCACTCACCAAGTCCTCATAGGCGCTTAAGCATTCTATTTCTGCAGCAATAACTTTTGAGTTCATTTCCGTACTATTTATGAATTTCTGTATAGTTGTACTTAATGCCCCTAATGCTTCGTTTTCCGCCTCATTTTCTCCCTCCATCTGTTTTAATTCCATCCTTAAAAAATTGGGATAAAGGCAATCTGTTTCCTTCATATGTACCTCTCCTTATTCTGTTCCTATTTTCTCGGAATCCAATCTGCAAATTTCTTTTTGCTCTTCTATTTTTTCCAATTCCTCACTTAATCTTTCTTCACACTCTTCCTGATAATCCAAATTTTTTCTCTCAATTTCTTTTAATAGTAAAAACTGTTCTTCCCAAAAATCAGTACCATCATTTCTCTCTATGCTATCTTGTCTGAACGCATTTGCAGACATTATACATTCAATCAAAAATTCGTTTGTATCATCGACTTTTTTTCTATACTTCTGACGTACAATTTGTAACTCTTCTTCCTCTCTTTTCAAAGCATCCAAATTTTGTTCCCATTCTTCCATTATCTTTCTTCCTCTCTAAATGCGTACTTTTTTACTTCCATCATCTGCCGTGCCATTTTTTCATCTTCATTGTTAAATGTTTGTGCAATGGTTCTAATATGCACAGACTCTTTTCCTATCTTATTCCTAACAGAAAGCATTAGATTTTGCTTTTCTTCATAATTTCTCTGTATATTTAAATTAGCCGTTAATGTTGTATGCTCGTCGAAGGCTACAACTGCATGGCTATATTCTTCTTTATTTATGCACTCCAAAATATCCTTAGAAAGTGTGATTAACTCTTCTTTATTTATACTTAAAATTTCTTCATTTAATGGCAGCCCCATATTTTCTTTCTCTCTTTCTTTTCACTTTTCTTCTTGTGTATAAAATCCCTATCATTAAAAAAAAGGTAAAAATTATAACCGGAAATATACTCCGGCTATTTTTGGTTTTCCCATTATATGTAACTCCTTTTACATATTTGGGAGTTTCTGACTGTAACACAATATCTACCCAATCATATATCTCACTGTTCCCGTTTTCTTTTCCAAAAACTGCCTGTTCAATCTCATATAAATATTCCTTATCTTTTTCCTTCACAAGCTTTTCCGTTTCTATAAAATTATCTCGAAAAACAAAAAAACCATGAATATCTGCCAACGCTGAATTACTATTTTTTTCTTCATTAATCTCACTTATGTCAAAATAAAGCATATTTCCCCCATGTAATCAAATTTAGGCAGACTGGTAACAGTCTGCCTATGTTGTACTTAATTAATCTGTCCTGCCATATCGTTGTCTAAATTACTAAAGTTATTAGCAATCTGTATGAGTTGTTCCGACATTTCCAACACCATTTCTACAGCGTTTGTCAGATAAGGCTTTACAGTATCATACTGTTCCTCATATTTAATTGCTGTCGATGCACTCCAGTAATCTTTAAGGCTTAAAATTGCATTGCTTATTTGGTCATTACTGTCTCCCATAGCTTCTGCCTGACTTTGGAGTAATCTTGCAATCTCCATTATCTGCCCATACTCTAAAACTAATTTGTCATCCATTGTGTTTCCTCCTTTCTCTCATTGTATTTATGAAAGTAGTATTTGCTGACCCAAAGTACAAAAGCAATACAACAAATACCAACTATCCACCCTGCTCTTTTTCCTTGTTCACCTTTCATTCCCTGATTTTCAACTTCTTCTGCATTTATTTCGTAATAGCTTATTGGATTTACCATAAACTCATATGTGCTTTTATTTTCTATGGTTCCAAGTCTGCTATATGGAAGTTGATTAGCAAAATTTGCAAACATACCTTGATTTTGAATACTGTTTTCTGTTTTTAATTCCTGTAAATTTTTTAATCCGATTGTAACCGCCTCATCTGAAGCAAATTTAGTATCCTCAATATTTGTTGCCAAATTATGCAAATCAGTCCTTGTTGTTTCATACACCGTATCAACATATTCCATCTGTTGCACATCATTGTCTGTAATGACCAAAGTAAGATTTTCTCCATTTTCAGCTATCTTATTTTTTAATATTTGCAATTCATCGTAATCTATATATTTTAAGGCATTAAAACCCGTTATTCTTTTTTGTACCGCTATTAAATTTTCATTTTCACTTTTATATTGCTCTATAATAGGTTCCCGGATAGCTTCTATATTATCCTGCAATGGTATATATACACTGTCATTAAGAATTTCTCTTACTTTCTCAGCATCTAACTTTTCCCATTCTTTCTGTTCTGAAATTGGATTATTATAAAATGCTCCGATAGGATCTCTGCTATTCATCAATAAAGTATCATCATTAAATTCTTCGGTATCCTTTTCTACACTTGGTTCATCCGCAAGATATTGCAAAAGGTCATTTTCTACCTGTTGCCAAGATAATTCTCTTACACCTGCATCCCCATCCGACACCGACACTATTTTATACTTTTCACTGTATTGCTCTATCTTCTCCGAAACTTCTTTTCGGACACTATGTTTCCATACATGATGCTCCCTTAAATAGTCATCAACAAATTCAATCTGACTATTCCATGCATTTCGTTTTAATTCAATTTTTTCGTTATAATCTGTAAAATATTTATCAACGGCTTCTACTCCATTATTTAAGATATCATTGCCACTGACATCCTTGCTAAAATCAATGTTATAAAGCAATTCTTCTGTTCGTTCTATCTCTTCCATTAGACTTTTGGCAGCATCCAGCATTTCCTTCTGATCTTTCTGAGAGGTTGCCAAATATTCTATATATTTTTGGTCAATCTGATTCAGTAAGTTTTGGTAATTTGCATAATATTCTGATAAATCCAGTGTATTGACATATCCATCTATCTCCGTAATTGGCGTCACCTTGATTGCAGAAATGATATCTATCGGTTGTACTTCTTCAAAAGCCTTTAATTCCTGTTCATCATTTATCATTAATTGAGTGGCATAATCCTGCGCTATATGAAATTCATTTAAGACAGCGCATAAATACATATAGCTGACTTTTCTACTTAAACTTGTATTAAATTGAAAAATATCATAGATAACCTTCTCTCGTATATCTTCTCTTAGCTGTGTGTGTACAGTATATGAAATTTGAGATTGT
This sequence comes from Clostridium sp. CAG:510, assembly GCA_000434615.1. Taxonomy (GTDB): domain Bacteria; phylum Bacillota; class Clostridia; order Lachnospirales; family Lachnospiraceae; genus Acetatifactor. The sequence continues at coordinate 6,199 of FR880822.1, read as the reverse complement.
TGTGGTCGACTGTTCAGACTGACTACATCATCAGAAAATGTAGTTGGTATAATGATATATGCCGCATAAATCCCAAGTTTCATCCCCTGTCTTGCATCCTCTAATCCTGTCACCAGAAAGTTATTATCCAAATCGTTCAAAAGCGCTGCCCCATAATTTAAGCGTTCATTTTCTATAAAAATTCCTTCGTCCATATTTACGATTGCAATTTTGTCTGTAATTATTTTATTTCCTTCGTTATTCTCACCTTCTGTTGCACCCTGCTGACCAATTATCATACCTAAAATAAATGCTACTGCAATCATTAAATAAATAAGTATTTTATATTTGTTTGTCATTATGTTTTCCTGTAAATAATTTTTTAATATGTTGAATCAATATTTTCTTTAATTGTTTTTAATATAATACATTTTAAATTTGTAAATGTCAACATGATAATGTATTGTTTAATGTAATTTCGTTTAGAAAATAATTTAAAAATTTTTCATATTTTTACAAATACATATCTAAAACTGTTAATGACGAATATTAGAAGATTATTCTCCAATTAAATTCTTCCTTCTTTAAGCATATCTTTGCATAGTTTGTTTTAATGTTTTATGTAAATTGTTATTGTTATTATATATTTGTTTTTGAAACTCATGACAAAAAACAGCCATCTGACAAACTATTTCATCAGATGGCTGTTCTCCTGTTTTTTAATTCCTATTTTCTTTTCTATCTGCTTTCCAATGCCTGCGCGATATCCTCTTTCATGTCAAGCACGGCTGCACGGGAGGCATCGGCATAAGCTTCCGCCCCGAAGGATGCGTATTTTTCCTGCTTGTAGGCTGCGATGATGCCGCGGGAGGAATTGATGATGGCGCCCAGTCCGTCCTCATTGAAGAAGTGAACCAGGTCCTTGCCCTTGCCGCCCTGTGCACCGTAACCGGGCACTAAAATAAAGGTCTTCGGCATAATCTTTCTTAAAATTTCGCCCTGCTTCGGATAAGTGGCACCTACTACGGCGCCTACATAACTGTAGGAATCGCCCATGCACTCGGCGCCCCACTCTGCCGTCTTTTCTCCTACGATTTCATAAAGCGGTCTGCCGTCCACTTCGCGGTCCTGGAATTCGCCGCTGCTGGGATTGGAAGTCTTTACCAGGACAAAGATGCCTTTTTTCTCTTCCTTGCATACCTTAATGAAGGGCTTCACGCCGTCGGAACCAAGATAGGGATTGACCGTAGCAAAGTCCTCGCCGAACGGATAATATGCCTTGCTTCCTACTGCCACTTTGCCGAGATGACCTGCCGCATATGCTTCGGAAGTGGAGCCGATGTCGCCTCTTTTGATATCCCCGATAACCACAAGACCTTTTTCCTTGCAGTAATTTACGGTTTTCACAAAAGCGTTCAGTCCCGGAAGTCCGAACTGCTCATACATGGCAATCTGCGGTTTTACGGCGGGAATCAAATCCGCTACGGCATCCACAATACCTTTGTTATACTGCCAGATAGCCTCTGCGGCACCTTCCAGTGTTTCACCGTATTCGGCAAACGCTTTTTTCTGAATATGCTCCGGAATGTAAGAAAGCATGGGGTCTAAGCCCACTACAATAGGGGCATTTGTTTTTTTGATGTTGGCAATCAGTTTATTAATCATGATTTGAACCTTTCTTCCGTTTTCTATTATAAATTTTTAGTTGTAAAAATTTACTCACTTGTGAAAAGTTTAGCATAAAAAAGCCGCCTTAGCAACTCTTCCCTTGCCTTTTTTTCCGCAAAGCTTTATAGTAAAATATTAGAGCACAATTTATAGAAAGAGGAAAAAAAGTATGTTAAAACAACTTGCCGGATGCGTAAGAGAATACAAAAGACCTACCATTCTTACGCTCATTTTCATTGTAGGCGAAGCTGTCATCGAGACGATTATCCCCTTTATCACCGCCAATCTGGTCAACCGGATTAAGGCAGGCGCTTCCATCGAAAGCGTTATGGAAGTGGGACTTCTTCTTATTATAATGGCAGCCATCTCTTTGGTCTGCGGCGGTCTTGCCGGCTTTACCTGTGCAAAAGCCTCCACCGGCTTTGCCAAGAACCTGCGGAGTGATCTGTTCCACCGCATCCAGACTTATTCTTTTGAGAACATCGACAAATTCTCATCATCTTCCCTGGTAACCCGTATGACGACGGATGTTACCAATGTGCAGATGGCGTTTATGATGTTAATCCGCATTGCCATAAGAAGCCCGCTGCTTCTTATTTTCTCCACGGTCATGGCATTTGTCATGGGCGGCAAATTAGCATTTGTCTTTGTTGTGGTAATTCCCATTCTTGCCTTTGGTCTTCTTGCCATCGGCAAAAAAGCCATGCCTGCCTTCCGCAGTGTGTTTAAGAAATATGACCGGTTAAACGAATCTATTGAAGAAAATGTCCGCGGCATGCGAGTGGTAAAAGGCTTCTCCCGGGAAGAATACGAAAAGCAGAAATTCAATACGGCGGCGGACAACATCCGTAAGGACTTTACAAAAGCCGAATGTATCGTGGCTCTGAATACCCCTCTTATGAATCTCTGCGTGTATATCAACATGGTTGTGGTTCTTTTGGTTGGTTCCAAGCTCGCCATAACCAGCGGCGGTTCCGCCCTGGATGTGGGACAGATTTCCGGTATGCTGACCTACGGTATGCAGATTTTAATGTCCTTAATGATGCTTTCCATGATTTACGTCATGGTTACCATGTCCGCGGAGTCCGCCAAGCGAATCTGCGAAGTGCTTGAAGAAGAACCTTCCTTAAAAGAGCCGGAAAACCCGGTTATGGAAGTAAAGGACGGTTCCATCGAATTTAAGAATGTGAATTTCAAGTACTCCGCCAAGGCGAAAAAATATGCCTTGTCGGATATTGACCTGTCCATCCGTTCCGGTATGACCGTTGGTATTATCGGCGGTACCGGTTCCAGTAAATCCTCTCTGGTACAGTTAATCCCGAGACTTTATGATGTAACGGAGGGTGCCGTTCTTGTGGGCGGCGTGGATGTACGGAGCTACGACATTCCCACACTCCGGAGCGCTGTCGCCATGGTGCTTCAGAAAAATGTGCTGTTCTCCGGCACCATCAAGGATAACCTGCGCTGGGGCAATGAAGCGGCGACGGATGAGGAAATCATGGAAGCCTGCCGTCTTTCCCAGGCAGATGAATTTATCCAGACCTTCCCCGACAAATACGACACCTACATTGAACAGGGCGGTTCCAACGTATCGGGCGGTCAGAAGCAGCGTCTCTGTATTGCCAGAGCCCTCTTAAAGAAACCGAAAATCCTGATTTTGGATGACTCCACCAGCGCCGTGGACACCAAAACGGATGCCTTAATCCGCGCCGGTTTCAAAAATTACATTCCCGATACCACAAAAATTATCATTGCCCAGCGTATTGCCTCCGTGGAAGATGCCGATTTGATTATCGTCATGGACAACGGCAGCATTTCCGCCGCAGGTACGCATGAAGACCTGCTTCAGAGCAGCGATATTTACAGAGAAGTTTACGAGCAGCAGACGAAGGGAGGAAACGAAAATGAATAAACCGAATAAAAAAGTCAATCCTCATACCTTCAAACGTATTATGAAAACTCTCATCGGTTACTACCCGGTACTCGTACCCGTAACCGTGTTCTGTATCCTGTTTTCCGCGATTGCCGCCGCCATTCCCGATATCTTCATCCAGAAAATTATCGCTATTATCGAAGTATGGCAGCCGGACAAAAACTGGACGGCAGCCGTAAAGGAAATTACACCGTTAATGGTCATTCTGATTTCCATGTATGTGATTTCCATTATTGCCGTCACGGTTTACTCCGAGCTGATGGCATTCATCACACAGGGATTCTTAAGCAAGCTGCGTATTTCCATGTTCGGCGGCATGCAGAACTTACCGATTAAATACTTTGACACCAATAAGCACGGCGACATCATGAGCTATTACACCAACGATATCGATACGCTGCGTCAGCTCATTTCCCAGTCCATGCCCGCTTTAATCCGCTCCATTGCCATTGTCATCGGCGTCTTTTTCATCATGCTGTATTACAGTGTCTGGATGACGCTGCTCCTCCTTGTGGGCGTGGCTGCCATGATGATTATTTCCAAGAAAGTCGGCGGCGGTTCTGCCAAATACTTTATCAAACAGCAGCAGTCCATCGGTAAGGCAGAGGGCTTTATTCAGGAAATGATGAACGGTCAGAAGGTCATCAAGGTCTTTAACCACGAGGAAGAATGTATTTCCGATTTTGAAGAAATCAATACGGCGCTTTGCGACGATAGCTGCAAGGCAAACGCCTATGCCAATATTTTAGGTCCCATTATTATGAACATCGGCAACATCATTTACGTGCTGATTGCCGTAGCAGGCGGTCTGTTCCTTTTGTCCGGTGTTCCCAACATCAGTATTTCGGGACTGGGCTTCAGCATCAGCATTATCATTCCGTTCTTAAACATGACAAAGCAGTTTACCGGCAACATCAACCAGTTGTCCCAGCAGATTAACTCCATCGTCATGGGTCTTGCCGGTGCCGAGCGTATCTTTGCCCTGATGGATGAAACACCGGAAACGGACGACGGCTATGTTACTCTGGTAAATGCCAATATTGCCCCGGACGGCACCATCACGGAAACCGATAAGCACACCGGCTGCTGGGCATGGAAGCATCCCCACGGTGACGGCACTCTTACCTATACCGCCCTGCAGGGTGATGTGCAGATGAATGATGTGGACTTTGGTTATGTAGAGGGAAAAACGGTGCTTCACAATGTTTCCGTTTACGCCAAACCCGGTCAGAAGGTTGCTTTTGTAGGCGCTACCGGTGCCGGTAAAACCACTATTACCAACTTAATCAACCGATTCTATGACATTGCAGACGGTAAAATCCGTTACGACGGCATCAACATCAACAAAATCAAGAAAGCGGACCTTCGACGCTCTTTAGGCATTGTATTACAGGATACCAACCTCTTTACCGGTACGGTTATGGACAATATCCGCTACGGAAACTTAGACGCCACGGACGAAGAATGCATCACTGCCGCCAAGCTTGCCGGCGCCGATGATTTTATCACCAGACTCCCCGGCGGTTACGATACCGAACTTTCCAACAACGGTGCAAACCTTTCCCAGGGACAGCGCCAGCTTCTTGCCATTGCCCGTGCTGCCGTAGCAGACCCGCCGGTTATGATTTTGGACGAAGCCACTTCTTCCATTGATACCCGTACGGAAGCCATCGTCCAGCGCGGTATGGATAAGCTGATGGAAGGCCGTACCGTTTTTGTCATTGCGCACAGACTTTCCACTGTCATGAATTCCGATGTGATTATGGTTCTTGACCACGGCAGAGTCATTGAGCGCGGTACACACGACCAGTTGATTGCCAAGAAGGGCACCTACTACCAGCTCTACACCGGTGCATTTGAATTGGAATAAACTATTATATACAAATGAAAAGCATAAAAAACAGGAGCCTTCCGGGGCTCCCGTTTTTGTGTATGACTGTAATTATGTGGCAATGTTTTGCATGTATCTGTACTATTATCCACTTCCTATGCCAGGATAGCTTTTACCTCTTCCAACGCCTTGTCCGTAGCCGCCGCGATCTGCTCCGCTGTGAAGCCGTTTTTGTGCATGCTTCGGATAAGCTCTTCATGCGCTTCCATACGTCCTTTCGTTTCTCCGATAGCAATGCCTTTTTCCATTCCAATGGCAATGCCCTCTTCCATAATTCCTTCACCTAAGTTGCACATCTCGTTCACATCCTCTCTGAAATCTTCTTCCTCTGATATATCATACTCTGTTTTCATTATATGTAACTTTTCTTCCACTGCAAGCTTCTGGGAAAATATGGTTCCCAAAAACCGGTGCAGTTCATAGTTTTCCTCCTGGGCGGGCAGGTCTTTTCCAATCCCAATCATAACGATATGGAACAGATCCAGTCCTCCCCTCCACGGCTGGCTTCCCATCATATCTTCTTTGGTCAGATGAATATGGCTCATGCTGTTTTCCTCCATATTCATGCAAATCCAGATAGAGTACACGCTCTTGATATCGTCGTAATGGGAACCCGTAAAGTCCCTCTCCTTCTGGGCGGAAAGCTGCCGGCTCACATAAAAAACAGCCCGATTTAAAATCTGATATTCCCCGGGCTGGTCCTTCTGCATCTCCAGATTGATGATTAT
>FR880821.1 GCA_000434615.1 Clostridium sp. CAG:510 | reverse complement strand
CGGGATAAGAATAAAACACTAAAGCTGCTTGATATTATTCCTAAAGGTATTTCTGATGAAGATATGGAACAGCTTATAAAGGATTGGAATTTAAAAGACAGTGAACAGCAGAGCTGTTATAGAAATGCTGTGCCAAAACAGCAAAAAATGTTGTTAGAAGCTTCGGTTATTGTAATTCCACTTTTAAAACAAAAAACCGATATTTTGCATCCGGATAATATATCGCACCTTAATGGATTTGCTTCTATTTGGTGTAGTATTGAAAATATTTTCCTTGCTTCAACTGCGGAAGGCTATGGATGTGCTCTGCGTGTTCCGCTTGGTAATGAGGGGGAATACGCAAGGAAAGTGCTTGGCTTTCCAAATGATTACTTTATGCCCTGCTTTATTGGAATTGGTAGGCCGAAAGCGGATGCTGACGTTGTAAAACAAAAAGATATAACGGTGAAGGATAGGATTCATTGGGATATATGGTAAAACAGATTGTATTCAATGTAAACAAAGAGGTGAGATGCAAATAATGGGTTTAGAAAAAGTTTTGAAGTTTATTAAGAAACAAAGAGTAAGTTTTATATGTTCTGTAGATGAGAATGGTTGCCCAAATGTGAAAGCAATGCTGAAACCAAGAAAGATGAATGGAATGAGGGAATTTTATTTTTCTACAAACACATCATCACTTAGGGCGAAACAGTTTCTAAGCAATCCAAATGCCAGTATATATTTTTATCACAAAGGACTGATTAAATACACAGGCGTTATGCTGGTGGGTAGGATGGAAGTATTAACAGACCAAGAAACAAAGGATATGATTTGGAGAAAAGGAGACACCATGTTTTATAAGAAAGGTGTTACAGATCCGGATTATTGTGTTCTGAAATTTACTGCACAGAGCGGCAGATATTATTGTGATTTGAAGACGGAGAGTTTTGAAGTATAAATGGTAGAAAGGCAGAATGTATTTCTGTGGAGGAAACGATTAAGCGGATGAAGGGATAAGTGCAGAATGGAAGAAGTTATAAAAAAGTATTTTCAATGCTGGCTGGATAAAGATGTTGATGCTGTAAAAGAGATTTTCAGCGATGATATTATTTACAGCGAGTGTTACGGTCCGGTGTATAAAGGTATTGGACAGATAATCAGATGGTTTGAAGATTGGAACCGAAAAGGTACTGTTTTGCAGTGGGATATAAAGCGTGTGATTGTTTCCGTGAATACAGCCGTTGTGGAATGGTATTTTAAGTGTGACTACGAGGGAAATGTGGATGGTTTTGATGGAGTCACCATTGCTGGGTTTGATGCGGATATGAAGATTTACGATTTAAGGGAGTTTCAGTCGAAGGCAGAGCATTATTATCCGTATGGGGGATAGAGAATTAAAACGTAATAGGAGAAACATGGGAGGATTA
>FR880820.1:51060-67979 GCA_000434615.1 Clostridium sp. CAG:510 | reverse complement strand
CGTACTGTGTCGTGCTTCCGATATCGATTCCAACTACCAAAGTTGATTCTTTTACTTGATTGATTTTTTCATTCTGCTTATAATTCATTTGTGGGTGTCTCCTTTGAACAATGATTCTTATTAACCGCCAAGTTAACAATCATTATTCTATGGGTGGCACTCATTTTTTGCAAACCGGTTATTTGTTACTTAACAGGAATGCTCCATTATTCTGATTGACACCACTGCTCGCAGTAATCCCCATCAAAGTCACATTCGGACAGTCTCCGAGGAATTTTGCCATTCCGTCGCCTGCACTCATACAATTGGAATTGACAAGCACGACAACCGGAATATCAGCATATCTGCCATCCGGAAATATATATTGGCTCTCCTCAACATGATATCCCTGTGCATCCTCGTATCCAAATGAAACCATATGAGCCTTTTTATCATTGAAAAGTGAAGCAAGCGCACCTGCTACGGAATCGTAACCGCCTCCGTTATTGCGAATATCTATTATTAGACATTGCATGCCCTTGTTCTCTAAATTCTCAATTAAATCTGCATAGTATTTTGTAAGTTCTGGATAATAGCCCTTTTTAATTGCAGAAATATTATCCCCCAACGCATCATAGCATTCGCTTGTTATTTGAAGATACCCACACCTGTCATCAAGCATACAGGAATAAAAGTTTTGGTAATCATCACCGTCATGCAATAAGCAATTTATAGCTACCGATAATCTATCCTCATAATTACCTGTTTTCTGAACCAAAATACTCCGTTCGTTTCCGTTATCATCAAGGAATGTAATGGAAACGCTCTCCCCACCCTTTCCGGCAAGAAAAATAGGTCGGAAGATATCTTCATTTTCCTCTACCGGAAATGATAATCCGGGATAGATACATTCTACATCCTCAACGGCTTCATTGATGTCCCGGTTGTCCCATGAAATTATCGTTGTTCCATTGTGAATACCTTTCGTGTCCGCCTCACATCCGGGTTCTACCAAAACAGCGATTACACTGCCGTCGTCAATGCGGATCATGGACAGACCATAATCGTTTCCGGAAAGGTACTCACACGTAGCGAATCTTGTGTCATCTGTAAGATATGGTCCGACATGCGAATCATAGAAATAATATGTAACTTCAGTAACGATTGCCGAATATGCTGCTTCGTCCCTGTTTTTTTCAGCTTCCTCAACTCTCGGCAGGTATGTCTCAAGCAGTTCGTCATAGTCGATTTCTTTCCATGAGTTAAGACAGTATTCCTGTTCCATCGTCTTCAGCATTTTCTTAAAGCTCTCTGTATAACTGTATCGGGTATAATTGTGTACCATTGGCGCCGAGATGGAATTAAGGATAAAAACAAAGCATAACACTGCTGAGGACAGACAAACCATAACCGATCTGATTATGCGGATGAATACTGATTTGATGTTAAAAATAAACAGTACTGGAATAAATGTCTCCAGATAAAAAAGATTAAAATGATGAATGAACAGATTTCCATAAATTCCCCAGTGTACGAATGCAGCTATAGCAGGCAGAAAGCAAAGAATACGGAGTACAAGATACTTTTCTCTTCGTCTAAGAGCAGGGCATATGACAGCCAATGCAATGGAATATACGAATATTCCAAGAGCAATCATGCAGTTTCCGGTTTTCAATGTCAAATAAAAAAGATACATTCTCATTTTCCTTCCTGTTCATTGCTCTTTCTTTTACATATGCGTCCCTTACATATCATTATAACTAACGCAATAACACTGATATCCGACAGAGAAATCAACATCAGCCACCTGTTCGGAGATAAATAACCTGCCACTAAAAATAAGAAAAAAGACATTCCGGGCAGTCCTGAAACAGTATATCCTTTTTTTCTGCTCTCTAATGGTGCTGCAATATATGTAAATACCCAGAAAAACACTCCCAGTGCCCATATAAGTGCATCTATTATCCACATCACAACCGGGAAATGTGCATACATTTCAACCATATAAATCCCCCCTTCATTAATCTTAGAATTCAGTTGCTCCCTGAAAACCAGTAGACAATCCTGCCTGTTTTGGAATTGCCCATAATTGCATATGTCTTGCTTCCGGCTCCTTGATAGGATTCATAATACAGTATCGTATACTCCCTTATATCATCTTCCGTTACATACTTAAACTTTTTTACCGGCAGACCTCTGTATATTCCATACCTGTCATAACATTCTTCCGTGTCCTTTACCTTCTTTCCGGTAAAATTATATTCATCATATTCATCTTTTACTTTTAAATTAAGTGTTTGAATATACTTTTCGTACTCATTATCTGAAAGAGTGAACGCCGCACTGTTATAAGCACCCAATACTAAATTTGCACATTGAAATTTGAAATCCGTTGCTTTTCCCGGCAGTTCTGTCAAAAGTGTATGATTTGTGAAATTTCTGTACTTTTCAAAGGAATTGCCCCGGAAGCTTCCGATTTTAAATTCCAGTCTTCCTATCATCCATATTGCTGCACATATCCCCACCACAATAATCAATCTCTTCTGCCAATTTTTCATTATAATTTTACTCCCCTTTTTCAATATTGTACCTCCCCTGTAAGTATTAAACTAAAATGCGCCTTCCGTGTTAAGCATATAAAGTTCAGCACAGGAAAGCGCATTTCATTTCACTGTATTTATTTTGTAAAAATGTCACCGTAAAGGTCATCCGCCAGATTGTCCAAAAAACTGTCATCCAGGTTCATGAACTGATTGGAAATCTTCTCCTTTAAAAGAGCGTTCCGCTTGAAGTACTTTTCCTCTTCGGAAAGCTCTTCTTCCGGGGCAAACAGCTCCTTGTCCAGTTCCTCGCCTTTAAGGGTTTCCAGACACCATTTTTCCACGGACTCACGCAAGGTGTTTTCGGAAGCCGCTTTTCCGGCAAACACATGATAGGACTTCACGGAAATGAGCCCCATAATGATGAACAGTAAAAACAGCACGCTCATAATGCCGTAAACCATATACATGGAAAGGCCGCTGAGCCGTATGGGAAGCACGCCGAGCATGCCAAGAACCACCACAACAAGTCCCAGAATGCCCACACCGAGCAAGGTATAGGCGCTGCTCTTATTCTCCTCCGCTTTTGCGGCATTGTCCTCGTAAAGGGCGGAAGGCTTGATGGGGGACTCTTCTTCCTCCTGCTCTTCCTTCATCTTCTTAGTCATTTCCTCTACAAAGAGAGCCTTCAGCTTTCCTGCCTTCTGCAGTTCCTTTTCCGCCACATAAAGCTCATAGGTATCGTCCTGTTCATCCTTGGCGATACGCACGCCTTCCACCTTGTGAAACTTTAGAAAATCCGCCAGTGCTTCCATGTCGGTTTCGTCTCCGAAGGTAAGGGGCTTTTCCTCTTTTTCCTCGGAAACTAATTCACAACCGCAGTCTGCACAGATTTTGATACCTTCTTTGTATTCGTTTTTACATTTCGGACACCAGGGCATTTTTACACCTCCGTGAAAGGATTATTTGTTTCTTAAGTATTCGTCGATACCCTTTGCACCGGCTTTACCTGCACCCATGGCAAGAATAACCGTTGCTGCACCGGTTACCGCATCGCCGCCTGCGTAAACGCCCTCTTTGGAGGTCTGTCCGTTTTCTTCGGCAGCTACGATACATTTCCACTTATTCACTTCCAGTCCTTCCGTTGTAGAAGAAATCAGAGGATTGGGAGAAGTTCCGAGGGACATGATTACGGTATCCACATCCATGACAAATTCGGAACCGGCTACTTCTACCGGACGTCTTCTGCCGGACTCATCAGGCTCGCCTAATTCCATCTTAATGCACTTCATACCGGTTACCCAGCCCTTTTCATCCTCTACGATGGCAATGGGGTTGGTGAGAAGGTCAAAGATGATACCTTCCTCTTTAGCGTGATGAACTTCTTCCACACGGGCAGGAAGCTCTTCTTCGCTTCTTCTGTATACGATATGTACCTCTGCACCCAGTCTTAAAGCGGTTCTGGCTGCGTCCATGGCAACGTTGCCGCCGCCGACTACCGCTACCTTCTTGCCGCGCATAATGGGGGTATCGGAATTTTCATCGAAAGCCTTCATCAGATTGCTTCTGGTAAGGTATTCGTTTGCGGAGAATACGCCGTTGGCATTTTCACCGGGAATACCCATGAATTTGGGAAGTCCGGCGCCGGAACCGATGAATACGGCTTCAAAGCCTTCGTCCTGAATAAGTTCATCAATGGTAACGGATTTGCCGACTACCACGTTGGTTTCAATCTTAACGCCGAGGGAACGTACATTTTCGATTTCCTTGGCAACGACTGCCTGTTTGGGAAGACGGAATTCGGGAATACCGTAAACCAAAACGCCGCCTGCTTCGTGCAGGGCTTCAAAAATCGTTACATCATAACCCATCTTTGCCAGATCTCCGGCACAGGTTAAACCTGCCGGGCCGGAACCGATTACAGCTACCTTCTTACCGTTCTTTTCCTTGGCGCCTTCGGGTTTGATTTCGTTTTCTCTTGCCCAGTCCGCTACGAAACGCTCCAGCTTACCGATGGAAATGGCTTCGCCCTTGATACCGCGGATACATTTGCCTTCACACTGGCTTTCCTGCGGGCAGACACGTCCGCATACAGCGGGAAGTGCGGAGGATTCGCTGATTACCTGATAAGCACCCTCGATATCGCCCTGCTTTACATGACTGATAAATTCGGGGATGTTGATGGATACGGGGCATCCCTTGATACACTGTGCATTCTTACAACCGATGCAACGGTTTGCTTCTTCCATGGCTTCTTCTTTATTGTAGCCGAGACATACTTCTTCAAAATTGGCAGCACGCTTCTTTGCATCCTGCTCTCTTACGGGAACTTTCTTTAAAACGTCCATTTTCTTTCCTCCGAGTATCATTACTGGCAGTTGCCGCATCCGCCGTGATGGGTTTCACCCTCTTTTGCTTTCAGGAATGCACGGCCTTCTTCCGTTTTGTAAATCTGCTGACGTAACATGGCTTCGTTGAAGTCCACTTCGTGTCCGTCAAATTCCGGTCCGTCCACGCAGGCAAATTTGGTCTTGCCGCCTACGCTTACACGGCAGGCGCCGCACATACCGGTTCCGTCTACCATAATAGGGTTTAAGCTGACAATGGTGGGAAGTCCTAATTCCTTTGTCTGTAAGCATACGAATTTCATCATAATCATGGGACCGATGGCAACGCAGACATCGTACTTCTTGCCTTCGGCATATAAATCTTTGATAACCTGGGTAACCATACCGCTTCTGCCGTAAGAACCGTCATCCGTGGTCACATAAAGATTTCCGGCAACCGCCTTCATCTGCTCCTCTAAAATAAGCAGATCTTTATTCTTGGCGCCTACGATAACGTCAGCCTCAATGCCGTTCTCATGCAGCCATTTTACCTGGGGATATACGGGAGCGGTACCTACACCGCCGGCTACGAAGAGAATTTTCTTCTGCTTTAAGCTGTCCAGATCTTCTTTGGTAAACTCGGAAGGACAGCCCAAAGGGCCTACGAAATCATGGAAATAATCTCCTTCCTTTAAGGAGGACATCATCATGGTGGATGCACCTACAATCTGGAATACAATGGTAATGGTACCGTTTTCCCTGTCGTAATCGCAGATGGTCAGGGGAATACGCTCACTGTCCGCATCCTTACGAGCTATGATAAATTGCCCGGGGAGACAGTTTTTCGCAATTCGCTTCGCCTCCACTTCCATCAGGTAAATGTTGGTTGTCAGTTCTTTGGCTTTTAAAATCTTAAACATCTCGCACCTCTTTTACTCTTAGATTTTATCAGTAAGGCTCCAGGATATAATTATCCAGTGCACCTCTTGACAGTTTGTAATACTCACCGGTATAAATATCCACCGCAAAAACGGTGCCGGTTTTCGTCTGCATTCCCGCAGAGTCTTCAAAAACTTCCGCAATCACATAGAAGTCACCTTCATCGGGAATGGACAGTGCGTATTGGAATGTATACAGGTATCTGCCGTTTAAATCGGGAGACAGAATACTGCCGTCTGCTTCCACCGTTTTTCCGTTTTCCGTAAATTGACTGTATAAACCGGAAAGCGCATCCTCTGGGGTAAACTCCGTAGGCAGGGTCAATGTATATTCCCGGACCGTACTTTCCCCGAACACGCCGTCTTCCGTGGCAATGGCAAAATGAAAGACGCTTTTGCCGAGAGGCATGGGAATAGGACCCGTGTAAATAAGGGACTGTAAGGTCGGTTCTGTTCCGTCCGTAGTATAATATACCATTCCTTCCATGGATTCTGCAACCTCTATCATGACAGGTGCGGTATATTCGCCGCTGTACACTGATACTTCCGGTGCCGGAGGCTTTATTACATCAATATCAAAATTCTGGGAAACCACATCGCTTTTGATGCCGTATTCGTTCACAAATATGGCGGTTACCGTATAGTTGCCGGTGTCTAAAAAAATCGGTGTGGTGTAAACCTCACTGTTTTCGTTGGGCATCATACCGTCTAAGGTATAATAAATGGTTCCCTGTGTGCCGGAGGTAAGCTTTAAGGGGATTACCTGGGCGTAATTGCCGCCTTTATAAGAAAACTCCGGCGGCTGCGCCATGTAGTTGCGGAACAGATTTTTCACCTCGTCATTGTCGGATGAAGTAACAAGGGTGTTGATGGTACTGTAATCTTCTTTTTCTTTATAATATGCCACCAGCTTTTTGTAAGCGGAAATCACTTCGTCCGGGGACGCATACACGGATTTCCGGATACGGTTCAGAATCTCCAGATAGGACTCTTCTTCCCCCAGCGCCAGATAGATATCCGCCAGTGCATGCTGCAGGGAAATGTCTGTTTCATCCATGGCAATGGCAGCTTTGTAATGCTCCGCCGCCTCCGGCAGCTTTCCGTTCTGGTAACATGCCTGTGCACGCTTTAACTGGTAAGTCAAAGACCTGGAACGGAAATGGAAACAACACAGTAAAAGAACTAAAAATACAATGAGAACTCCTGCCGCAATACTGACAATTCGAAACAGTCTTTGATGTTTCTTTTCCTGTTCGGTCTCCGGTCCGAATTCCGCATGCTCCGCTATGGCTGTGAGGGATTCCTGCATGCTGTTTTCGATTTCAGGTTCAAAATCGGGAACAATATGTACTTCCTCACCGCATTTTTCACAGTAAAGCCTGCCTTCCGGCAGTTCTGCTCCACATTTATGACACTTCATACGGTTTCCTCTTGGTTAATTTTCCTGTAATTTCAGGGACTCCACACAGTTATGCATCAGCATGGCTATGGTCATGGGACCTACGCCGCCGGGTACCGGGGTGATGGCGCTGCAAAGAGGCTCCACCGCTTCAAAGTCCACGTCACCGCAAAGCTTTTTGTTTTCCATGCGGTGAATGCCCACATCAATGACAACGGCTCCTTCTTTCACATAGTCTGCCGTAATCATTTTAGGTTTTCCTACAGCTGCGACTAGAATATCCGCTCTTTTTGTAATCTCTTTCAAATTCTGCGTCCGGGAATGGGCAACGGTAACGGTACCGTTTTCCCGCAGCAAAAGCAATGCCATGGGTTTTCCAACAATATTGCTTCGTCCGATTACCACACAGTTCTTTCCTTCTATGGAAACGCCGCTTCTCTTCAAAAGTTCAATAATGCCCGCCGGTGTGCAGGAAACAAAGCCCTTTTCTCCGGTACAGAGTGCGCCCACATTTTCGGGATGGAAGCCGTCCACATCCTTTTTAGGGGAAATGGCACGGATAATATCGCCTTCCTTGATATGGGCAGGCAGGGGAAGCTGCACTAATATGCCGTTTACGTCCCCCCGGTTGTTCAGTTCATCAATCAGGGAAAGCAGTTCCTCTTCCGTGGTTTCTTCCGGAAGTTCGTAGGCAAGGGAGCGGATACCGGTGTATTCGCATGCTTTCTTTTTGTTTCCTACATAGACACTGGAAGCCGGGTCGGAACCCACCTGAATGACCGCCAGGGTCACTTCCACGCCCTCTTCCTTCAGTCTGCTTACTTCTTCTTTTACTTCATCTTTTATTTGCTGGGATATCTTTTTTCCGTCTATAATCTGTGCCATAGGTTTCCTTTCCGCAGGTCTGTGCGACCGGAGTGCTTAGAATAATCCGACTATTTTACCGTTTTCATCCACATCGATATTGTATGCCGCAGGGTTCTTTGAGAGGCCGGGCATGGTCATGACCGTACCGGTCAGCACAACTACAAATCCGGCGCCTGCGGATACATAGGCTTCCCTGACTGTCAGGTCAAAGCCTTCCGGACGTCCCAGCTTTGTGGGATCATCGGATAACGAATACTGGTTCTTTGCCATACATACCGGCAGATTGCCGAATCCCATGGCTTCAATCTTTTCAAGCTGCTTCTTTGCCGCAGCAGAAACAGTGACGCTTCCCGCACCGTAAATCTTCTTTGCTACGGTTTCAATCTTTTCGGTCAGGGAAAGGTCATCCTCATATAACGGCTTAAAGTGGCTTTCTTTTTCGGAAAGAGTCTTAAGCACCTTTTCGGCTAAAGCCATGCCGCCTTCACCGCCCTTTTCCCATACTTCGGAAAGAGCAAATTCCGCGCCTCTCTCCTCGCAGAAATTCTTGACATAGGAAATTTCCGCTTCCGTATCGGTAATAAAGGAGTTTAAGGTTACCACTACGGGTACACCGTATAATTTCAGGTTTTCAATATGCTTCTCTAAGTTTACAATGCCCTTCTTCAAGGCATCTACGTTTTCTGCCGATAAATCTGCCTTTGCCACGCCGCCGTTGTATTTTAAGGCGCGGATAGTTGCCACCAGCACCACCGCATCCGGCTTTAAGCCTGCCGCACGGCACTTGATATCAAAGAATTTCTCAGCGCCGAGGTCTGCGCCGAAGCCGGCTTCCGTAATCACATAGTCCGCCATTTTTAAGGCTGCCTTGGTGGCTCTTACGGAGTTGCAGCCGTGTGCAATGTTGGCAAAGGGTCCGCCGTGCACCAGCGCCGGAGTATGCTCCAGGGTCTGAATCATGTTGGGTTTTAAGGCATCCTTTAAGAGCGCCGCCATAGAACCCACTGCCTGAAGCTGTCCCGCCATAACGGGTTCGCCGTCCAGATTGTACGCAACCACCATACGGGATAAGCGTTCCTTTAAGTCGTTCATATCACTGGCAAGACACAAAACAGCCATAATTTCCGTTGCTACAGTAATGACAAAATGGTCTTCTCTCACAAAGCCGTCCGCCTTGCTTCCAAGACCTACCACTACGTTACGCAGTACTCTGTCGTTCATGTCCAGGCATCTCTTCCATACAATCTGTCTGGTATCAATACGGAGGGCATTGCCCTGCTGGATATGGTTATCAAGCAAAGCTGCCAGTAAGTTATTGGCAGAGGTAATGGCATGGAAATCGCCGGTAAAGTGCAGGTTCAGATCCTCCATGGGAACGACCTGTGCATAGCCGCCGCCTGCCGCGCCACCCTTGATACCGAAGCAGGGACCTAAGGAAGGCTCTCTTAAGGCAATAATTGCCTTTTTGTTCATACGTCCGAAAGCTTCTCCCAGTCCTACGGTAGTCGTGGTTTTTCCTTCTCCTGCGGGAGTGGGGTTAATGGCGGTCACCAGAATCAGTTTTCCGTCCGGGTTGCCTTCAATGCTTTTTAAGTACTCATCGGAAATCTTTGCTTTATACTTTCCGTACAGTTCCAAATCGTCAGCGGATACGCCGATTTGCTCTGCTACCTTTACAATGGGTTCCATTTCCGCCTGCTGTGCAATTTCGATGTCTGTTTTCATGTTTTTCTCCTTAGATTTCTTCCAGTAATTGTTCGAATTGTTCCTCACTCATCAGAACCTTCCGGGGTTTGGTGCCTTCATCTTCTCCGACCACACCGTAGTCATGAAGCTGGTCCATGATACGGGCTGCCCGGTTAAATCCTATCTTAAATACCCTCTGCAGCATACCGATGGACGCCTTGTCCTTGTCGATGATAAACTTTCCCGCATCCGCAAAAAGTTCATCCACGGCACTGCCGTCCCCCGTGGCTCCGCTCTGGGAAGAGCTGCTTCCGATATTTTTGATTTTTTCTTCGATATCCTCGGCGTACACATTGCCGAGTGTCTGGTTTTTCAGGAAATCCACTACATCCGAAACTTCCTTATCCGATACAAACGCACCCTGGATACGGGCGGGTTTGGAATAACCCTGCGGGTAGAAAAGCATATCGCCCTTTCCTAAAAGCTTTTCCGCACCGTTCATATCAAGGATGGTACGGGAGTCCACGCCGCTGCTTACGCTGAATGCCACACGGCTGGGCATGTTGGCTTTGATAAGACCGGTGATGACATCCACAGAAGGCCTCTGGGTCGCAATAATCAGGTGGATACCCGCTGCTCTGGCGAGCTGTGCCAGACGGCAGATGGAGTCTTCCACTTCGCCGGGACATACCATCATCAAATCCGCAAGCTCGTCCACGATAATAATCATCTGGGGCAGATTGGCGGGTACGTTTTCTCCCTTTTCCCTCATGGCGGTAATCTTTTCGTTGTAGCCCTTCAGGTCACGCACATTCAGATCTGCAAACTTCTTGTAACGGTCTTCCATTTCCGTAACTCCCCAGTGCAGGGCTGCGGAAGCCTTCTTGGGATCCGTTACAACCGGGATTAACAGATGGGGAATGCCGTTGTAAACGCTTAACTCCACCACCTTGGGGTCCACCATGATAAGCTTGACTTCATCCGGGTGCGCTTTATAGAGAATACTCATAATCAGTGTGTTGATGCAGACGGATTTACCGGAACCGGTAGCACCCGCAATCAGCATATGGGGCATCTTGCCGATGTCCGCCACAACCACCTTGCCTGCGATGTCTTTACCGACCGCAAATGCGATCTTGCTGGGGAATTCCTTGAATTCCTTTGACTCTAACAAATCACGCAATGCCACCGGCGTATTTTCTTTGTTCGGTACTTCGATACCGATAGCCGCTTTGCCGGGAATGGGCGCTTCGATACGGATATCCGTTGCGGCAAGATTTAACTTGATATCATCCGCCAGTCTCACGATTTTGCTGACCTTAACCCCCTGTTCGGGCTGCAGCTCGTACCGGGTAACGGAAGGCCCCTGGCTGATGTTGGTAATCGTTACGTTGACACCGAATGTATGTAGCGTCTGCTGCAGTCTGGCAGCCGTTTCTTTTAATTCCCTTGCGGAGTCTCCACCGCCGCCCTTGCCCTTCTGTAAACAGGACAAAGGAGGGAACATATATTTCTTCGGGACATTGGAAGGAGTGGTGCTGCTCTGCGGCATACCTTCCGGTCTCGGGGTATCCGTGGTTTTCTTTTCCGGGACGACTGCCTTGGGACGGGAAAACGGTGTGCTTTCCGCCGGCTCAGGTTCTGCCTTATAGGCGGGCTCTGCATGGAACGTAGATGCTGGAACGGCTTCCTCTTCGTCCCTGCGGAACATGCCCTCTACCGGAATGTTGTCTAAAATATCCGGATGAATAAAGGAGTCCGCCGCTGCCGTCTTTGCCGCATGTGCCACCTTCTGTCCGGGCATCTCCTGGGAAAATGCATCCGGCATAATGGGATGCGCCGGTTCCATGGGCGCTTCCTCTGCCGGTAAAATATCCGGCTCTTCGTTGAAAGTAATTTCGTGAATATCGTCCCGGTTCTTTTTCTCCGCCGGCTCCGTAAGTGCCGTATCCAGTATGACGCCGGACACTTTTTTATCCATACGAAGGATTTTTTCGTTCTCTTTTTCCTCTGCCTTTAAGCGGCGTGTTTCCTCTCTTCTGTGACGCTCCTCTTCCCTGCGGATGCGCTCTTCTTCCGCTTCTTCCCGGCGGGATTCCATCAGTTCTTTCCGTCTCTGGGCATCCTCCCTGGAGAGCTCTACCACACGCTTGCTGCCGTTTTTCACACCCTTTACAAAGGATTTCTCCGTAAGAAGAATAACGGAAATCAGGCACACAATCAGTACCACCAAAACCGTGCCGATGGTGTCCAGAAAATGCAGTAAAAGGTAGGCAAGACTGCCGAACAGGACGCCGCCGCCCATATGTTCTTCACTGCTAAACTGGTAGAGAGCTTTTATGCTGTACGATTCCTTCATGATGTCGGGGTCACCGGCAATCAGTTCGCAGATTACCCCCGCCATGCAGAACAGGATGGCTCCCGCCACAATTTTGCGCACCGCTGCGGAACTGCCGCCGTTAGCGGAAAAGAAAGCGATTGCTAAAAACAAAAGAATGGAAAACGCATACGCCGGAAGACCGAACAGTCCGAACAGAATACTGCTGATACCTTTGCCGACTGGACCCAGTATACCGAAATTGCATAAAAAAAGAACCACTGCTACCGCAAAGAATAAAATCAGGGAAATCTCATGAAACAGTTCTGTTTCCTGCTCCGTATAGACTCTTTCCTGTTGTCTGGAGGACTTGGAACTGCTGCTTTTTCTCCGGGTAGTCGATTTTTTTGATGTCTGTTTTGCTGCCATGATAAAACACTCCTATTGCAGTCCCGGTGCTGTACGCAGGACTCTTATCACCCCAAATCAGGGCAATGTAAGTATTATATCATTTTTCATCCGGCTTGTCACCATGTATACAATATTTTGCCTATTTGCTTTCGCCATTTTCTCTATCCGCATCTATCAGGGAATGCAATTTTTTAAGGGCATCCCGGATACCGCCCACTTCGTTGATAATGCCCTCCTTTACGGCTTCACCGCCCACTAAAATAGTGCCAACATCCTTGGTGAGCATTTTCGTTTCCATCATGAGCTGCTCCAGTCTTTCCCTTGAAATTTCGCAGTGGCTGCTGACAAAACCCGTAATCCTGTCCTGCATCTGTTTGAAATAGTCAAAGGTCTGGGGTACGCCGATGACCATTCCGGTCATTCTTACCGGATGGATAACCATGGTGCCCGTGAGGACAATAAAGGAATAGTCCGTACTGACGGCTATGGGGATGCCGATGGAATGGCTGCCGCCAAGCACCAGGGACACGGTGGGCTTGGACAGGGACGCCACCATTTCCGCAATGGCAAGCCCCGCTTCCACATCTCCGCCCATGGTGTTTAACAAGACCAGTACGCCCTTTATTTCCTCACTGTCCTCAATAGCGGCAAGCTTCGGCAGTACATGCTCGTACTTGGTGGTTTTGGCAGAGCTGCTTAAATTGTCGTGACCTTCTATTTCCCCGATAATGGTAAGCAGGTGTATCGTATCCTCCCGGGCATTGTGATTTAAAATGACCTGACCGGTCTTTTCTATCTGTTCATCCTGATTTATGTTTTTTTCCATGAAAACCGTCCTTTCCGTGCGGCAGCTTATCCGTTCCGGCAAAATCCTTTTTCAGGCTTTCGCGCCTTGGATAAAAAAGGATAAGAAAAAAGGAACTGCCGCAGCAATTCCTTTTTAGGATATCCTGATTTTCAATTTTCATGTTATTTCAGATCAAAATCATCCGCATCGGATACCTGAATGTCGTACTTCATTTTCTCGGGCGGTACTTCAAACTTATATCCCATGCTCTTCTTCTCATGCTTCTTCGGCAGGGGAAGCGGATTCTCAATATATTTGATTTCTTTTTCTCCGTTCTCCGGCTGTCTGTAACGGTCGGTAGATCCGTTGGAAACCCTATCAGGGGTCTGCGGTTTTACAGGGGTCTGCGGTTTTACAGGAGCCGGTGTCTGCTCCACACCCGGCATATAGAATAAATTCTGCATGCCGGCGGCCAAAAGGACAACCAGCGCATGGAACAAAAGATAGCCGTAGCCCATGGCGGGTGTTTCCACCTTAAAGAAACAGAACAGAGCGATAACCGCCGCAAACACCACCCAGATTAACTGGTTCTCCGACTCCTTTTTCAGGAAGAAGGAAGGAATACCCAGCATCAGTAAAAACAGGACAATGATAACCCACAGAACATCTTTTCCGGTTACGGATGTACTCAGTTCGTATAAGGACATACTGCCCTTCGGCCCGAAGGTTTCTCCCCAGGCTCCCATAATCCGCTGCAAGGAAGAATGGTTCTGCCAGACGTCAATCATCATAAACAGTCCCTTGCCTGCAAAGTAGCCTAAAGTAAGCAGTAAAACATGCATGGTGAAGCTTTCCTTTTCTCCGTTTTCATCCAGCCAGTCGGGTCTGTTTTTCTTTAAGAATTTCACGAAAACCAGCAGGGAAATGAGGGAGAGACCTATGGCATCCAGGTACGTCAGAAAACCGATGCCGAGTCCCGATGCAAATAAAAGCAGGGCATTCTGCCATTTTAAGGAAGCGCTCTCCCGCTCTTTTTCATAGTAAAAGCCGATTAAAAGCAGCACCAGGCCGTATAACAGAGCATACAATACCTCCGGCGAATACTGCAGACCGGCATTTACAAAGAAAGGAAATACCGTTGCCGTAATCAGGAAAAAGAAGGCTCCTATTCTGCCAATCAGTTTCTTTAAGGCAAAATACCATATAAGGGAGGAAATCGTCTGCAATACAATCTGCAGAATGAATCCTGCCGTAAAGTGATTGCCTACAACGTAAAATACGCCCCGCAGTAAAATGTAATAAAAATACTCCATACTCTGCGCCGTCAGGGGAATTGCCTGTCCGGTCACTTTTGCGCCTTCAAAATAACAGATATCCCGGTAAACCGCCAAAGCCGCAGCTGCATTCAGCATGAGGGCACGGATAACCACGCCCGTCACCAGAAGCACGCCCACAGCGATTGCCTCAAAGGCGGCGGAAGCCTGCACGGGTGTCCTTGCCGCCGTATAGCGTCCCACACACCACCGGATAAGGGCAAACAGTCCCGCCACTAAGAAAAGCGGCAGGCAGGATATGCAGATAAGGGCGCTTTTATCGGTTATGGAAAGGCTTTGCAGTCCCGAAACCGTCAGACCGAAATAAGCAAAGCCGATCAAGACTATGTAGCAAGCCCAAAGCACATAGCTGAACTTGTTTTTCACAAAAGCCATATTACTCCTTTTTTGCAAAGGGTTAAATCTGTTCTAACGCCTGTGCAAGGTCATCTATAATGTCGGAAACGTTTTCGATACCAACGGACAGACGAATCAGATCAGGGGCAACGCCGGCTTCCTTTAACTGTTCGTCGTTCATCTGTCTGTGTGTATGGCTGGCAGGATGAAGCACACAGGTCCGGGCATCCGCAACATGGGTCACGATGGCAGCCAGCTTCAGCTTATCCATCAGCTCTTCTGCTGCTTTTCTGCCGCCCTTTAAGCCGAAGCTGATAACACCGCAGGTGCCGTTCGGCATGTATTTCTGTGCCAGTTCATAGTATTTGTTGCTCTTTAAGCCGGGATAGTTGACCCAGGCAACCTTTTCGTGGCTTTCCAAAAATTCCGCAACCGCCTGCGCATTGCTGCAATGTCTTTCCATACGGAGAGGCAATGTTTCCAGTCCTAAATTCAGGATAAAGGCATTAAACGGCGCCTGGATGGAACCGAGGTCCCTCATAAGCTGGGAGGTTGCCTTTGTTATGTAAGCGGCTTTGCCGAATTTTTCGGTATAAGTGATACCGTGATAGGACTCATCCGGGCTGCAGAGTCCGGGGAATTTATCCGGATATTTACTCCAGTCGAAATTGCCGGAGTCCACAATGGCTCCGCCTACGGTTGCGGCATGTCCGTCCATGTACTTGGTCGTGGAATGGGTGACAATGTCGGCTCCGAAATCGAATGGATTGCAGTTAATGGGTGTGGCAAAGGTATTGTCCACAATGAGAGGTACCTGATGGTCATGGGCAAGCTTGGCAAACTTTTCAATATCAAGCACTACCAGCGCAGGGTTTGCAATGGTTTCCGCCAGTACGCACTTAGTGTTCTCCTGAAAAGCTTCCGCGATTTTCTCAGCCGGCCAGTCAGGGTCAACCACAGTACAGGAAATACCCATTTTTTTCATGGTAACCGTCAGCAGGTTAAAAGTGCCTCCGTATACGGTAGAAGAAAGAACCACATGGTCCCCTGCCTCACAGATATTGAATACCGCATAATTGTTGGCCGCCTGACCGGAGCTTGTCAGCATTGCGGCAACGCCGCCCTCTAATTCACAGATTTTGGCTGCAACGCAGTCATTGGTCGGATTTTGCAGTCTGGTGTAGAAATAACCGGACGCCTCCAGATCAAACAGTTTTCCCATCTGTTCGGAAGTATCGTACTTAAAGGTGGTAGACTGGTAAATCGGCAGGATACGGGGTTCGCCGCACGTAGGCTTCCATCCCGCCTGCACACATATTGTTTCTTTCTTCATAGGTTTCCTCTTCCTTCCTTAGTCGTCCCAGTTATGGTATACTGCCTGCACATCATCGTCTTCATCCAGAAGGTCGAGGGTACGCTGCAGGTTTTTGATGGCGGTTTCATCTGTAAGGGTTACATAGTTCTGGGGAATCATGGTAACTTCCGCACTCATCATGGGAATACCGGCATCCTCCAGTGCCTTTCTTACCTCTTCAAAGCTGTCGGGGTCGGTCAGCACTTCGTATACATCCTCTTCTTCACTGAAATCCTCCGCTCCGGCATCCAGCACCTGCATCATCAGTTCATCCGAATCCGCTTCGTATTCTTCTTTATCGATTAAAATCTGGCCCTTCTTGTCAAACATAAAGGAAACGCAGCCGGGCGTACCGATGTTGCCCTGTCCCTTTGTGAAAGCGCTTCTCACATTGGCTGCCGTACGGTTCTTGTTGTCGGTCAGTGCATCTACGATAATGGCGATACCGCTGGGACCGTAGCCTTCGTATGTAACGTATTCATAGTTTACGCTTCCCAGGTCTCCGGCAGCCTTCTTGATGCCTCTGTCGATGGTATCATTGGGCATGTTGTTGGCTTTTGCCTTTGTAATAACCTGTGCCAGCTTAAAGTTGTTGGCAGGGTCGGGACCGCCTTCCTTGACCGCTACGGCAATTTCTCTTCCGA
>FR880820.1:38961-51035 GCA_000434615.1 Clostridium sp. CAG:510 | reverse complement strand
TTTCTCTTCCGATAATGGTAAAAATCTTGCCCTTTGCTGCATCATTCTTTTCCTTTTTATGCTTAATGTTCGCAAATTTTGAATGTCCTGACATATTCTTTCTCCTTAGATTTTCTTATTTTATTTTTTCCGGTAAAACCTCACATTAAAATATACCATTATTGGCGATTTCCGTCAAGTTTGGCATTTGTCTTATGTATTCAGTTCCAGACTTATCATGAGCGCCCTGTTGACCTTCTGCATAATCTGGGCATCCAGGTGGCACACCTTATCCTTCAGCCTTTTTTTGTCTATGGTACGGAGCTGCTCTAAAAGCACCACGGAGTCCTTATCCATATCGTATTTTTCCGTGGAAAGCTCGATATGTGTGGGCAGCTTTGCCTTGTTCATTCTGGAAGTAATGGCAGCGCAGATAATGGTGGGACTGTGTTTGTTGCCCACATCGTTCTGGACAATCAGAACCGGCCGGATACCTCCCTGCTCGGAACCGATAACCGGACGTAAATCCGCGTAATAAATATCTCCTCTTCTCATAAAAAACATCCCTTCTTCTAAATCTGGTATTAGTATTTCCAGTTTATCTGAAGGTATACCATTTCCGTTTTCTATTCCCGTAAAAGGTCCGTGGCGCAGAGTCCCATGCCCATTTCCCTTTTTGCTGCGGCATCCCCCGCACAAGCATGCAGGTATACGCCCGCCACCGCCGCTTCGTAGGGGGAAAGTCCGCCTGCCAGCATGGCGCCTGTCATGCCGGATAAAACATCCCCGCTTCCCGCCGTTGCCATCCGGTCGTTGCCCGCCGTGTTTAAGAATATTTTATGGCTGCCGTCACAGACGTAGGTTCTGGCGCTTTTTCCGGCGATTACCGCATGAATATCCGCCTGCAGCTTCCGGGTGGCGGCAAGTTCATCCTCCTTCACCTCGGAAACCGGAACATGAAGAAGTCTCGCAAGCTCTCCCATATGGGGCGTAAGCACCAGATTGCCGCCTCTTTGCGCCGCCAGCTTATAAAGCGCTTCCTCCCTGCTTAACGCGTTCAGGGCATCCGCATCCAGAAGCAGCTTTTTCTCCCGGTTCCGTAAAAACAGTTCCGTAAGCGTCCGTGCCGCTTCTCCCTCCCCCAGTCCGGGACCTGCTAAGAGCACATCCGCCCAGTCCATGCTTTTCTTAAGTTCTTCCTGCTCTGCTTCCGAAAGTCCGTCTTCTTTTTCGTAGGAAAAAATCATGGCTTCCGGTAAACTCATAAGCACTGTCTCCCGGATACATTCGGGAATGACCAGTTTTACCATGCCCACTCCCGCCCGGTAAGCGCTTTTCGCGCAGAGAACAGCCGCTCCCGCCATATTTTTACTGCCGGCCGCAATCAGGATTTTCCCGAAGGTACCCTTGTTGCCGTCCGGTCTGCGGTTTTGAAAGAGGGAAAGTCCGTCCCCCGTCAGGGTATACATGCCAGGCTCCCCTGTCCGGAAGCTTTTTTCCGTAATGCCGATGTCTGCAGTCCTTACCTTTCCGGCATAGGAAGCGCCCGGATAAAGATACAGCCCTCTTTTGGCAAAGCCGAAGGTAACGGTTCTGTCCGCCATGATTGCCGTCCCCCAGATTTTGCCCGAGTCCGAATCGATGCCGGAAGGAATATCCGCCGCCACCACCTTTCCCGGTAGGTCGTTTATGGTTTCAATCACCTGCTTATAATCCCCGGTTATCTTTCGGGAAAGTCCGGTGCCAAACAGGGCATCCACGATAACGGAATACTCCTCCGCCGGAAAACCATCCTCTCCAAAGCTTACCACCGGGACACCGTAAGCCTGTAAAATCCGGTATTCGTAAGCGGCAGCTTCGCTTAATTTTTCCTTATTTCCCACAAGCAGGACCTTCACTTCCACACCTCTGTCCGCAAGAAGTCTTGCGCAGGCGAGCCCGTCGCCGCCGTTATTTCCCGTACCGCACACGCAGAGTGCTTTTGCCTCCCGGGGCTTTTTATGGGCATCTTTTAAAAGAAGCATGCATTCGTCCGCAAGGGCAAGCGCCGCCCGCTCCATCAAAACCTCCGTGTGTATGCCGATATTCTGTATGGTATAAGTATCATATGCCCGCATCTCGTCCGCCGTTACAAGGCTGACAGGCAGGATTCCGTTTTTCTTTTCCATATCATTTGAAAAAGGACTGTTGTGCTCAACCGTCCTCTTTACTCTCCTTATTTCCGTATTCTCCGTCAAACAGATTGATGACATCCACTCCGAAAATGGAATGCATATAGGAATACAGCTCCTGATTTTTCTGCTCCATTTCCTGTTTCCGGATAAGCTGTTTTTTTAATTCTATCCTCGTGTCCCGTATCCATTCCTCCGCTGCCGCAATGCTTGCCGTATTTTCATTGAGCTGCCGGTAGCAGATATCCATGGTGGCAAACATCAGTTTTTTGTTGACTGCCTTTATTTCGTCCGGCAGGGCATTTAACTCCAGCCGGTAGTCCTTAAGCTTCTCGTTGCACTCAGCAATGAGTCTCTTGTGCTCTTCGATTTTTTTCTCGGTTGCCTTGTCTTCCTTTTTGTTGTAGGCATCTGCCAGCGGAATGATCTCTTCCATCAGCTTCTTCTTTAAGGCGGCTGTCTTTTTTCCTTCCGTAGCCGCCCTGCCCTGCTTCTTTAAGAGCTCGTTCAGCTCCTCCTGCAGCACTTTTACGGCTGGGGTGGCTTCCTCGTTTCCAAACAGCTTGTGCCAGTTGTGATCCAATGTCAGCACCGGGATATTGTAGGCGTTTACCGCCTCATAAAAGTCTTTTTCTTTCTTCTTCATTCAGATGCCTTTCCGGTAAATTTACCTCTACGCATCAGCTTCTTCTTTCTTCCGGTTTGCCTGCTCCAGATTGTAGGAAAGCTTCATCAGACTGTCCGAAAGATGAACGTTTTCCACCTGGATTTCGGGCGGAACCTGTAAATCCACATGCGCAAAATTCCAAATGGCGCGGACGCCGCATTTCACCAGTACCTCCGCCACGTCAATGGCGCTGTTTTTGGGAATGGTGAGCACCGCAATATCAATATCGTTTTCCTGCATGAACGCTTCCATTCTGTCCATGGGCTGAACGGTAATTTCCCGGACCTTTTCTCCCCAGAGCGCCGGATTTTTATCGAATATTCCCTTTAAAATAAAGCCCCTCTTTTCAAAGTTCATATAATTGCCGAGAGCCCGTCCGAGGTTGCCGGCGCCGATGATGATCAGCCGGTGGGTCTTGTCGAGTCCCAGTATTTTTCCGATTTCCGTATACAGATAATCTACATTATAGCCGTAACCCTGCTGTCCGAAGCCGCCGAAATTGTTGAAATCCTGCCGTATCTGCGACGCGGTTACCTGCATTCTGCGGGAAAGTTCCTGCGAAGAAATGCGTTCCACTCCTTCATCCTTTAAGTCTCCCAAGTAACGGAAATAACGTGGCAGACGCCCGATAACCGCCTGGGAAATGCCTTTTCCTTCCACACTAACGCCTCCTGTTTTATAGCTTGCTTTTCCATAAGAATTTATAATTTATTATATAAGAGTGTTAAAAAATTGTCAACGCAGACGCGCCCCATGCAGAAAAATTTGACATTATTTTTCCATGACGGTAAACTATAGAAAGCAAAACAGAATGTGAGGAACAGACCATGATACTTTCCTGTCAGAATATACAGAAAGCATTTGTCGGAAACGAAGTCTTAAAAGAAATTTCTTTTCATATAGAGGACCATGAAAAAGCAGCCATTGTGGGCATCAACGGTGCCGGCAAGTCCACTCTTCTTAAGATTATTGTAGGCGAAATGGCAGCCGATGACGGCCAGGTCATTTTAGGCAAGGGAAAAAGCCTGGGGTATCTTTCCCAGAATGCCGGACTGTCGGATGATAACACCATCTACGAAGAGCTTTTGTCCGTAAAGCAGGATTTGATTGCCCTGGAGCATAAAATACGGGAAACCGAAAAATCCATGAAGGATGCGGACGAAGAAAGCCTGGCCGGAATCATGGAGGAATACAGCCAGCTCACCCACCGTTTTGAGGCAAGCGGCGGTTATATATACAAAAGTGAGCTCATAGGCGTCTTAAAAGGGCTGGGCTTTACGGAGGAAGAATTTGATAAAAAAACTTCCGCCCTCTCCGGCGGTCAGAAAACCCGTGTGGCGCTGGGACGTCTTCTGCTTTTGTCCCCCGACCTTATTATTTTAGATGAGCCGACCAACCACCTGGATATGCAATCCATTGCATGGCTGGAAACCTACCTTAAAAATTACAGGGGTGCGGTTTTAATCGTTTCCCATGACCGCTTCTTCCTGGACAGACTGGCTACCAAAATCATTGAAATCGACAACGGACGCTCCACCGTATTTGCCGGCAACTATTCCGACTATGCCGTCAAAAAAGAACAGCTCCGCATAGCCCAGTGGAATGCCTATATGAACCAGCAGCAGGAAATCAAACATCAGGAGGAGGTTATTGAAAAGCTCCGCTCCTTCAACAGGGAAAAATCCATCAAGCGTGCGGAAAGCCGCGAGAAAATGTTAAATAAAATAGAGGTGCTGGACAAACCCACGGAAGTAAAATCCGATATGCATCTGACCCTGACTCCCGCCGTTTTAAGCGGCAACGATGTGCTGACCGTGGAGGACTTAAAAAAATCCTTCGGCTCCCAGACGCTCTTCTCCCACCTTTCCTTCCGGTTAAAGCGCGGGGAGCATGTGGCAATCATCGGGGACAACGGCACCGGCAAAACTACGATTTTAAAAATCATCAACCGGCTCATCGAAGCGGACGCCGGAAGCTTTCGATTAGGCTCCAACGTGGAAATCGGTTACTACGACCAGGAACACCATGTACTGCATGATGAAAAGACCCTCTTTGAAGAAATTTCCGATGAGTATCCGTACCTGGACAACACCCGCATCCGCAATGTACTGGCGGCTTTCCTCTTTACCGGGGATGATGTTTTCAAGCGGATTGCCGATTTGAGCGGCGGTGAAAAAGGCCGTGTCAGCCTGGCAAAACTGATGCTCTCCAATGCCAACTTTTTAATCCTGGACGAGCCCACCAACCATTTGGATATTATGTCAAAGGAAATCTTAGAGGATGCCTTAAACCACTACGAAGGCACCGTACTCTATGTTTCCCACGACCGTTATTTCATCAATAAAACCGCCCACCGCATCTTGGAACTTTCCGGCGGGGACTTTACCAATTATCTGGGCAACTACGACTATTACCTCTTAAAGAAGGAACAACTGGCCGTAAATACACCGGCTGCTTCCGCCGCTGCTCCCACCGAGGATACCGAAAGCAAAACGGACTGGAAACAGCAGAAAGAGGAACAGGCACAGAAACGAAAGAAAGAAAACGACTTAAAGAAATGCGAACAGCGGATTGAAAAGTTAGAAGAAGAAAAAGCATCTCTGGAAGAAAAGATGTGCGACCCTTCTATCGCAACGGATGTGGGAAAGCTGCAGGAGCTTTCCAAAAAAATCGAAGAAACGGACGGACAGCTTTCAGAAGCGTACGAAGAATGGGAAAGGCTTGCGGAATAAACCGCAAGCCTTTTTTCTGCATATACTGCATATTTTTTCTTACATTGCTTCGTATGTTTTACGGATTTCTTTGATAAAGTTCTCGCTGTTTAATACGGTGACATCCTTTAAGGAGGTAATCAGGGCAAGGTCCTTGGTCATTCTGCCGCTTTCAATGGTGGAAAGGGTTGCCTTTTCCAGCTTATCCGCAAATTCTACCAGTTCCTTGATGCCGTCTAACTCGCCGCGCTTTCTCAATGCTCCGGTCCATGCAAAAATGGTTGCTACGGAGTTTGTGGAGGTTTCCTCTCCCTTTAAGTGCTTGTAGTAATGACGCTGTACGGTTCCGTGTGCGGCTTCGTATTCGTATACGCCGTTCGGGGAAACCAGTACGGAAGTCATCATGGCGAGGGAACCGAACGCGGAAGAAACCATATCGGACATTACATCGCCGTCGTAGTTCTTGCATGCCCAGATAAAGCCGCCCTCTGCTTTCATGACTCTTGCTACCGCATCGTCAATCAGGGTGTAGAAATAGGTAATGCCGGCTTCCTCAAATTTCGCCTTGTATTCGTTTTCGTAAACCTCAGCAAAAATATCCTTGAAGGTATGGTCATACTTTTTGGAAATGGTATCCTTTGTGGCAAACCATAAATCCTGCTTTAAGTCCAATGCATAGGAAAAGCATGCTCTTGCAAAGCTGGTGATGGACTTGTCAGTGTTGTGCATGCCCTGCAGCACGCCTGCGCCGGTAAAGTTATGTATCAGCTCCCTGGTCTCGGTGCCGTCCTCTGCGGTAAATACCAGTTCTGCCTTTCCGGGACCCGCAATCTTCATTTCGGTATTCTTATAAACATCGCCGTAAGCATGTCTTGCCAGCGTAATGGGCTTTTTCCAGTTCTTTACGCAGGGTTCGATGCCCTTTACCACGATGGGGGTACGGAATACGGTGCCGTCTAAAATGGCACGGATGGTGCCGTTGGGGCTCTTCCACATTTCTTTTAAGTTGTACTCCGTCATACGCGCCGCATTGGGGGTAATGGTCGCACACTTTACGGCTACTCCGTACTTTAAGGTGGCATTGGCGCTGTCCACGGTTACCTGGTCGTTGGTTTCGTTGCGGTATTCCAGACCAAGGTCATAGTACTCGGTCTTCAAATCAATAAAGGGCAACAACAGTTCATCCTTGATCATCTTCCAAAGGATTCTTGTCATTTCATCTCCGTCCATTTCCACCAAAGGGGTAGTCATCTGAATTTTACTCATTTTGCTGTGTCCTCGCTTTCTTTTTCCTGTTTCGCTGCTGCATTGTTTTCATAGGCTTCATGTAAGCCGTTCTTTACCATGTTTTCATAGGCATTTATCATATGCATATGGGCAAGCCGTTCCGCCTCGTCGGCATTTCTGTCCTTGATTGCCAGCATGATTTTCTCATGCTCTTCGTTGGACGCCATGCTCCGTTCCGGTGTGGAAAGGGTTTTTCTGCGCACCCGCAGTACATAGGCGTGGAAATCCCTCAGCTGGTGCTCCAGCATTTTGGAATCGCAGGCTTCGTATAAAATTTCATGAAACCGGTTGTCCAGTTCGGGAAGCTGTTCCATATGTCCTTTCGAAGCATGGAACTTGGCAAGGTACACACATTCCTCCAGCTCATCAAGCTGTTCCTTTGTAATGTGCTCCGTTGCCCATCTGGCGCACAGCCCCTCCAGACGAGAACGTATCATATAGATGTCCTTCACATCCTTTTCCGTAATACCGGTTACATAAGCGCCTTTGTTGGGGATTATCTGGATGAGCCCTTCTAACTCCAGCTGCCGGAAGGCTTCCCGGACAGGGGTACGGCTGACACCCATTTCTTCTCCGATGGCAACTTCTTTCAATTCCTCATAATCGGCATATTTTCCGTTCAGGATATCCTCCCTTAACTTATGGAAAATACGCCCCCGCAGGGAGTACTTGTCCGTCACTTCCTGCTTCACATCATACTTTTCCAATGTTTGCTCCCATCTGTCTGCAAAGCTGCATTTCCCGGGTTATTTTCCGATGGTAAGATGCTTCTCTTCACAGATTTCATTAATCACTTTCACCAGTTCTTCATCGGTCAGAACCGTTACACGTCCGTCCGCATACTGGGCATCCACCCACTTCTTGATTTCATGTACCAGCTCACTGTTCTTGTCCACATGCTGCTCTTCTTTTAACTTGTAATAGGTATTAATCCAGTGGGCAATGCCGGCAAGACCGGAGGTATTGGAAACTGCGCACAGAACAGGTCTGTTCAAGAATTTTTCCGTATCGAAGATATTGTAAATCTCTTCGTTTTTCAGAAGTCCGTCCGCATGGATACCGGCTCTCGTTACATTGAAATTCTTTCCGACGAAGGGCGTTCTTTCCGGAATATGATAACCGATTTCCTTCTCATAATACTCTGCCAGTTCGGTAATGACCGTGGTATCCATACCGTTTAAGCTGCCGCGGAGCTGGGCATATTCAAATACCATGGCTTCCAGAGGCGTGTTGCCGGTACGTTCGCCGATACCGAAAAGGGAGGTATTGACGCCGGAGCAGCCGTACAGCCATGCCGTGGTGGAGTTGGAAACTGCCTTGTAGAAATCGTTGTGTCCGTGCCATTCCAGGTTGGCATGGGGAACGCTGGCATTTGTATGCAGGGCGTAAATGATACCCTGTACGCTTCGGGGAATAACGGCGCCGGGATAGTTGACCCCGTAGCCCATGGTATCGCAGGCGCGCACCTTGATGGGTATTTTATATTCCTCCTGCAGCTTCATAAGCTCTAAGCAGAACGGTACCACATAGCCGTAAATATCCGCTCTGGTGATATCCTCTAAGTGGCATCTGGGGCTGATGCCCTCTTCCAGACACTCCTTGATAACGCTTAAATAATGCTCCATCGCCTGTTTTCTTGTCATCTTAAGCTTTAAGAAAATGTGATAGTCGGAGCAGCTTACTAAAATACCGGTTTCTTTCATACCGATTTCTTTTACTAATTTAAAGTCTTCCTTACTGGCGCGGATCCAGCTGGTTACTTCGGGGAACTCATAGCCCCTCTCCATACATTTATAGACCGCATCCCTGTCCTTTTTGCTGTAAAGGAAGAATTCCGAAGCACGGATCATACCGTTGGGACCGCCCAGCTTATGCAGATAATCGTAAATAGTCACAATCTGCTCCGTGGTATACGGCGCTCTTGACTGCTGTCCGTCACGGAAGGTGGTATCGGTAATCCAGATATCCTTAGGCATATTGTGAGGCACAATTCTGTCGTTGAAAGGTATCTTCGGTATCTCGGAATAAGGAAACATATTTCGGAATACATTGGGTTTCTCCACATCATCCAGAATATACATATGCTCTTCTATTTCCAGAAGATTATTTCTCGTATTCATGTTCACCGGACGATTGTCAAATGTTTCATTTTCTCTCATGATTGGAAGCCTCTTTCTTCTATTGTTAAATCTCGTATAATTGTATACAATCATACCGAGTCTGTCAATACCCTTTTCACATGCAGCATGCCATACCCCTGTAAATTGTCCGGTTCTTTTAGCCTGACGCAGCCCTTAAGCAGCCGGTACTTTGCCTGCTCCTTGCTTAAATCCGGATATTTTTCCAATAAAAGTGCCAGACAACCGCTCACCATGGGCGTTGCCATGGATGTGCCGCTTTTTGCCGTATAAGCTCCCTGGGTACGCGCTCCCGCCTTCCGGTAAAAAGCATTGCAGGACACAATTTCCGTCCCCGGCGCCACTAAGTCCGGCTTCCGGTATAAGACTCCCTCCCGACCTCTGGCAGAATAGATTTCGCAGCTCTTCTTTCCGCTTCGCCTCTCCTTGTCATAGCATCCAACGGTAATGAGCCTCGGGCTCTCTCCCATATAGGAAATACTGCCCGGCGCCGGTCCGTTGTTCCCCGCCGCACAGATCACCAGAAGTCCTTCTTCCCATGCTTCCTCCATTTTTACCCTAAGAAGCATTTCCTTTTTTTCCGGCATCGTGCCGCCGAATCCCACCGAGATATTCACGATGCGTATTTTCCATCTGTCTTTGTTTTCCAAAATCCAGGAAAGTCCTTTAAGCATGGCATCCACACTGCCGTCCCCCTGCTCGTTTAAGACCTTTCCCACAACCAGGCTCGCCCCCGGTGCCACGCCCCGGTATCTGCCCCTCGAAAGCAGACCGTTTCCCGCAGCAATCCCGCACACGTGGGTGCCGTGTCCGCTGTCGTCATATACATATGGCATGTCGTTCACAAAGTCCCGGAATGCCAGTATTCTCCCTCCGAAATCGGGATGCGTGGAAATACCGGTGTCCAGCACGGCTATGGTTATGCCCTCACCGCCGGCTTTTCCGGTAAAGTCCTCGCATCCAATCTGTTTTCTTGCTATAAACATAAAAAAAGACTCCGGCTTTTTTCTTATTCTATGCCGAAGTCTTTGTTCCGTTCTATGACGGCCTGTCCGCCGTTTACCTTTGTCTGTCCGTAAACCTTACTGTCACTCACACTCAGAAACACGTAATCGCCCGTATGGGTAACGGGAAAGCTTATCTTTCCTTCCTCTCCCGTGTAGGAAATGTTTTCCAACTGTCCTTCCTTATCCACGGTAAGGACACGGATATCGCTGTATTTCAAGTAATCGGGCAGTGTCACATTAAGGGTGAGTTTTCCTTTGTTAAGCTGCTCTATGGGAACCGGATACGCCGCATCCGTAAGGGAAAACGTTACCGTAAGTTTTTCTCCCTCCGGTCTGCCTCCGTACAGGCTCTCATATGCCGTTTCCACCGCATCGGAGCTTTCCTGTTCCACTGCCGTAAGCACGTAGGAACCCTTTCCCGTAAAATCCGCCGTAACCTTGCCGCTTACCTGATTGTTTATTTTTAATCCCTCTTCCGCCTCCGTAAGCTGCAGATAGGGGGTAAACTCTTCGTCCGTTTTTTCTTCCGTATGCTCTATACGGTTCACGCCCTTCAGGCACACATCCCGGTAAGAGGTATTTGCCATTTTTTCCGCTGTCTCTTCATAGGAAACAACCGGCAATGCGTCCGTACTTTCAAACACCACAAAGCATTCTTCTTCCGGAAGCGCCGTGTCCGTAAAGTCAATGCACCGCAGACCCAGTTCCTTCACGCCTGCCCCGATGACGAAGCCGCTTACGGGACAGCCGGCAAATGCCCTGTCCGCTATTTTGGCAAGCCCGCTTCCGCCTGTCACCGTCGTAAGATTGCTGCAGTTATAAAAAGCGGCTTCTCCCACCTCCGTAACGGAATCCGGCAGAACCACCGATGTTATCCGGGTATCGCCCATAAACACTTCCGGTCCGATTTTCTTTACCCCTTCGGGAATGGTTACTTCTTCCGCCTCTCCCCGGTAGGCAAGTAAAATACCGTCGCCCACAATTAGGAAATCATCGCCCGTGCCTGCAAGCCAGTTCTTTAACCAGGCACTCTGGGAAAATGCCTTGGGTGCAATCTCCGTTACCGTCACCGGTATCTGTACCTTGGTGAGCCTGTCGCAATGATAAAAAGCACCGTAGCCGATGGTTTTTAATCCGTACGGAAGCACCGCTTCCCACAGATTACTGCGGGCATAGGACAATTCTCCCACATACGTGACATTGGGAAAAGCATATCCGGACAGACCCTTACTTTTGTAATAGGCGCGGGCTGCCACCTTTCCGTCCTCTGTCACGGTGCGTTTGCTGATGCCTTCATTCTTTTTTAAAGGTGTTATTTCTATACTGTTGTCACTGTCCCCGGTACTTACGGAGCCGTCATTGCCGCCCGTTTCCATGCCGGAGTCCTCCGTGCTTTTATCCCGGTAGAAGATAAAAGCCTTGTTGCCTACCACATAGCTGCTTCCGATTTCCTTGCTTTTGCCGGCAGACGCTCCTTCCGCTTTTGTAGAAGTAAACGCGCCTGCTGACAGTATCACGGAAAGCAGTACGGCAAGCATACCTTTTCCATATCTTTTCATAAGCTTTCCTTTATCTTTCAAACCGGAGCTTGCCCCAATTTATGCAGGAACCTTTTTGTACACTCTGTCCTTCTTTACAAACAGAATAACTGCCATACCGGTCAGGGCAATCACCGCAAACCACTTGGGAGAAATATCTCCGGTCTTAGGGGAACTGTCCGTTACACCGTTTGCCGTAAGCTGGCTGGTATTGACATAAATCACATACGGTGAAAAATGCTCTGCGGTAAAGGTTACACAGGATACTCCGTCAATGGTGGTGAATTTCGGTGTCAGCTTATCTAACTTGTCGTTGACCACACCCGCTACCTTGTTGTTGCCGGCATAGGTAATCATGGAATCCGGCAACGGCAGTGTTATGGAAATGGACAATCCCGTGGTATCGGTAATCTTGGTCTTGCCGGTGGAATCGTAAAGGGAAATATCCATCGGGAAATATTTTACATTATCAAGACTGCCGTATTCATCCATCAGAGCCTTCACAACTGCTTCGGAAGCGGCTGAATCCTCCGTGATTTTAATGACAAAGTTATCGGAAGAGCCCTTTACCGTTGC
>FR880820.1:0-38950 GCA_000434615.1 Clostridium sp. CAG:510 | reverse complement strand
CGGAAGAGCCCTTTACCGTTGCGGAAACCACACCGGTATTGGATAAACCGTTTTTGTCGATGACAACGGTGGAACCGGTCTTATTGCCGCCTGTGTTGTTGTTTTTATTGGTACTGTTGCCGCCGGAAACACTTGTGTTGCCACGGTTTCCGGAAGTACCGGAGCCTGCGTTTCCGTTCGTCGTTTTATTTGTGTAGTTTGCCGTAACGGTCGCGTTGGCAGCAGGCATCACCATGGTTGTGGCAGATACCGTATCACTGGCAAATTTAATACTCTTATTGTCAGAGGTCCACTTGGAGAACTGCTGGTTGCTTGCCGACTCATTGGCAATGACAATAACCGTAGCTCCTGCCACATAACTGCCGGAACCCTGTCCGTTCTTTACCGTCAGGGTATACAGTGTATTGGCATTTCCGCCGCTCACGGTGCTGTTTCCGTTGTTGCCGTTTCCGCCGTTATTTCCGTTGTTGCCGCTGTTGCCACCGCTATTTCCTCCGTTGTTGCCGGAACCTTTCTTTTCATACTGGGCATATACATCCGTATCCTTCTGGATATTGGTAATGGCAGGCCGCCAGCCGGTAAAGGTATATCCGGTTCTGGTAGGCGCCTGGGGAAGAATGGCATCTTCGCCGGCTGCTACCTTCTGGGTATAAAGCACCTTATCGTCATAGTCAATAAAACGCACCGTAAACTTGGTTTCTTCGGAGTCAATCTTACGGTACTGTGCCGTAATGTCCATGTTGCGGCTTATCTTGGTAAAGTCGGAGGGAATCCAGCCCTCAAATACATAACCTTCCCGTTTCGGATCTGCCGGTGCAACCGCATCCATACCGATTAAAACCTCCTGTTCGCTGAGTACGGAGCCGTCATAGTCCCAGAAAATAACCTTAAAGGTCGTGGAGGCCGGTTTGTGTGTCACATTGATATTGATGTATTCATCTGCATAGATTTCTGCCGCACTGCCTTCCTCACAGTAAAACTCAATGGTCTTGTAATCACCGTCGGAGCTTAAATTCTGCGGAGTATTGAAGGCTGTCGGATCCAGGTAGGTAACGCTGCTGGGGATTTCCAGATATCTTACGTTACTGTCGTGGAACGCATACTTGCTGATGGACTTACAGGTGGTCGGAAGCTTCACGGAATACAGGCTCTTTGTATTTCTAAATGCATTCTCAGGCACTGTGGAGATTTTGGAAGTGGAAAGATCCACCTGTCCTACTCCTTCACAGTCCATAAAAGCTTCTTTGTAAATTTCCGTTACCCCGGCTAATTCGTCAGCACTTACCGTACCGGGAGTACTGGTCAGACCGCGGCTTTCAAAGCATTCAATTATACTCTTCTTGTTGCCGCCCTCATCTACGCCGTAAAGAATACCCTTTTCGCAGGTATACAGCGGATTATATCCATCCCAGGACTGGAACGCAACATTGTCCATAACCTGGCAGTCCCTGAAAGGACATATGCCGATTTCACTGATACTTCCGGAAAAAGTCGCACCGGTGAGCTTTACATTGTTATTGAAGGCATAATCCCCTATGGATATGGAGGTACTTGTCGGAGCGAAAAATCCCGTCAGGTTAGAATCGGAGCCGACCGTTTCCTTCATGGTGCTGCCGTGTGTCGTATAGTCATAGGCAAACGCATAATCATCAATCACCGTTTGCGGGCTGAACACGTCAATGTGGGTAAGTGACTTACAACCGCTGATGGTATACGGTTCAAATTCCACAATATCGCGGAATATAATGTTCTGGATTTCCGTATCCGGCGTATCGGAAGCATCTACCTTCCGTAAAGCGTAAGTACCGTCCGCATTTAAAACATAACTTCCATCCGCATTTTTCTCTGCTTTGGCATTGGAGAAAAGTCCCTGTTTAACAGCCTTTACTCCCTTCGGAATATCCGGCTGTAATGCCGCATAAATAATACGCCACTGATCGTCTGTCACTTCCGTGGAATTGTCTGCCAGCCATCTGTTGTAAACGGAAACAGCCGTTCTTGCCGCATCTTCATAGTCAGACGTAATGTACGGATAATTGGCTTTGGTATACTTTGTGGTCAGTTCCTTAAATCTCGGATAATCCACCAGGGTAGCCATCCCATTGCCGGTATCCGGGTTTACCACATACTGCACTTCCAAGTTGGTCGGCCAGCCGCTGAAATAGGTAATGTAGGTCTTTGGCTGGGAGCCGGCATTGATATTACTGTCGGCAGACATTGCATAAGTAAACGGAATGCAAGTATCGGAAACGGTACCGGTAAACCGAAGCACCGGTGTGGATTTCAGGTATGTGCTTTCGTTGGGACAGCCGGTTGCATGTACGCCGTCCACAAGCTGGGTAGCAAAGGCGTTCTGTCCTATATACTGTACGGAACTGGCATCCTCAAAAATAACATCCTTTAAATTATGGCATCCCTTGAAGGCGCTTTCGTTAATATCATGCACCGTTGCGGGAATGGTAATCTTCTCTAAGAAGCAGTTGCCGGAAAAGCTGCCTGAATTGATGGCGGAAATACCGTAAGGGCCTATGGTGGAGGGTATGGTTACTTCCGCAACCTTCTTATTCATATTGAAGTACAAAAGCTCATTGTTGGAATTGACCTGATAGGTCAGCTCTGCGGTACTACCGTCAGTAGCGGTTTCTCTCTTGATAATTTCATAGCAGTCCCTGTCCGCATACTTAAAAGCAATGGCATTTGCCTTGGTAAAGGTGTGCGTGGTGGAGGAACCGTCCGCTTCAAAATAAAAAGTGGGGTCTACCCAGGAAAGAAAATTCAGATCCTTTCCCGTATATTCTCCTTCAAAGTTGGTATAGGGGCTTTCCACTTTAATTCTCTTTAAGCCGTTGCAGCCCTCAAAGTTATTTAAGTTGATTTTTCCGGTAATGGACTCCGGCAGAGTCAGGTCGGAAATTCTGGTACAGCCCTTGAACACGGATACACCGAGGTCATCCAGAGTGACATTCTTGCCTTCGTTTACACCGGCAATATCCAGTGTGCCTGCGGTAAGGCCTAAGTTCGAGCAGCCTTCAAACGCATGATCGTAAATCTTCGTAACACTTGCGGGCAGGGTAAACTCCATCAGCGCCCGGCAGTTTAAGAAGGTGTAGTCGGAAATATACTGCAGACGGGAATTAAAATCCAGTCCGATTGCCGCCATATTGACGCAGTTGGCAAATGCATGGTGTCCCATTTCGGTAAGACCGTTGCCGAGGGTGATGCTTTCCAGACCGGTACAGCCGTAAAAGGCATAGTTGCCGATTCCCATCAGTCTTTCGCCTACCACAAGGGTACGGATGTTTCCTTCATTGGCAAATACACCGTTGTCGGGATTGGTATTGATGGTACCTTCCGGCTCCGCTACCACCCATTCCTGTACGGCACCGTCTCCGGTTGCCAGAGGGTTTGCCATTAAGGACTGGTTTCCTATGTACATAACAGTGATGTTTTTAATCCACTGTTCGGCGGTGCTTTCGGTCTTACGGTAATTGTAACCGTCATCGCCCTTATAAACGGTACCGCTGGTATCGCCCGTTGTGTCCCGGTAATAGAAATCCGCTAAATCCAGAGTGCTCCACTGCTTGTAATCCGCATAATAGCAGGCTCTGAATTCCGCTTCCTTTACCAAAACGGGGTTGCCGGAAACATCTTCTTCGTATACCGGATCGTTTGCCTTGTAATACAGAGGCTTCTGGCTGCGGCTCACGGCTACATAGCCGGTACGGGAGCCTAAGTTTTCGTTGTATTTGGTAAACGCATCCACACTGTCGGGAATTACCAGCTTGTTGTCTGCCAGGTTTCCTGCGTTGTAGCCTAAGATAATCGCAACCTTGTCCGGACTCGTGGAGGAAGCGTTGACAAAGGCAAACTGGTAAGTACCGTCACCCGTTGTATAAATGGTATCGCAGTCAGCCGGCACCACAGGGATTATGCTACTGCTCTGTGCGGCGCTGCCCTTCCATATCTGCTCATCCCAGAGATATTTTTTATCCCCTGCCGCTTTCGTCTCCGGTACGGGAATGAGAGCAATGAGGAGTGCGGTTATCAGGCAGACAGCGCCTAATGTCTTTCGCAGTCTCCTCCTCAATTTCAGATTTTTCCTTTTTATTTCTTTCTTTGCCATGTCTTTCTCCTTTTCCGGGAAATTTATCGGATTTTCTTTGCAACCACAACAAATCTTCCGTCACTGGTATAGTAATCACAGGTGGACAGAGTGAGAAGCTCATCTCCGTACTCGGCGCTGACGCCCGTATCGTACAGGGACATATCCGCCATCTGCATCATATTGGATTCAAATTCGGTTTCCGATACCGCATCCGTAAACTGGTAATACTTGAATACGATTTCACTTTCCTCATAAATTTTGGAGCGGAACACATACATCACTTCGTAAGTGCCTTTTTCGTAAATAGTATCAAACTGGATGTATTTATGCTCTTTGTAAAACTTTTCGGAGCTGTATTTGTTGAGCTGTCCGAACATTCTGCCGCTTCTCATATGGTGGCCGTACAGAATGAGGTTTGTGGAGCGGGGATAAATGCTGCAGTCCTTGTCTAAGAAAATGCTGCCGTTTTTGTCCTCCTCCTGGTCAAAATTATGGTTCAGATAGTAATCGTTGTTCACAGTCTGAAGTACTGGGTAATCTATATATGTATCGTCAATTTTTACCCATCCGATTAGTCTTTTGTTCAAACTATATAAAGTTTGATACTCCGGCAGAATATCCGGAAGTGTATCCGCCGTGTCATCATCATAGTGAATGACCGGTGTTTCCGGTGTTTCCGGTGTTTCCGGAGTGGTAAGTGCGGTGTTTTTCAGGTTCTTTTGTATGGCGGCATAATCATCCAGCCTTTTTGTCCGGTAGGAATAGTCTGCAAGGTAGGCAAGGCTTCCCACAACCAACAGGCTGCACACCGCCACAATGCCCCTCCGGATATGCTCCCGCTTTTTCATTTCCCTTAAAATCCGCTTCTGCATATCCGCATCAAATTCATCCAGGGAAGTATGGGATTTGCTTTTTCCGGAGGATGCCCTCTGTCTGCCGGCAGGTTTCTTTCGTTTGTCTTCTTTTCCAAAGCCATCTCCTGCCTTTAGGAGAGTTTCCTTTTTATCTTGCAGTTCTTCCGTAAAGTCCTCTTTCAGAATGGTATACAGCCGGATTTTCCCCTGTGCAATATCGGCAAGCAGGGCATCAATCTGCTCCGGCGTATCTGTATTCCTCTGCTTTTTTATCTTTTCAATCTCTGCTTTATCATGCAGAGCTAACTTATAGTCGGCTTCCGTCCGGAACTGTCTGCCTGCTGCTTCGTACACGGGCATCTCTCCTGTTTCTCTTTCTACACATACATATACAAGTACTATTTTACTATATCTTTTAATTTATTCAAGCATTTTTGTCTTGCAAAAAATTTTTTAATCATGTGGAAACATTGACATGCCTGTGTACATAGAATAAACCATAAAAACAATTCGGAGGCAATTAAAATGAGTGATTTAACTGCTACCAACTGTGGATGTAACACAGGATGCAACACCGGCTGCAACAATAACAACGGATGCGGATGCAACATTATCTGGATTATCCTGCTTCTCTCCTGCTTCGGCGGCAACAACGGCTGTGGTCTCGGCACATCCGGCGGCTGCGGTTGCGACAACAACAACTCAAGCTGTGACTGGCTCATCTGGATTCTGTTGCTTTCCTGCTTCTGCGGAAACAATAATTCCTGCTGCTAATGACCCGGTTCCTTAGGGAGCCGTACTCACTTGCGGGCGGGCCCTCAGAAAGTCCGTCCGCCGCATACAAAAAACGTCTTTTACATAAGATTTTTGCATAAGATTAGAAAAGCACTTTCGATGGAGGATTTATGCAGACGGACAAGGACAACTGCGACAAAATTCTTGCTTTTGACAGCATTTATACCAACAACCACATCCAGATGTATAAACTCCTCCTGCCTTATTTTGAACCGGAAATGCAGAAAAAGATGGCAATATACATTAAATTCATGGAGTTTCAATATACGCTGTCTTATTTTAAAAACCATCCCTATGCCTGCCAGCCGAGACAACCCATGCCGGACACGGACGCTTTGTGCAAGGAGCTTTCTCCCTACTGCAACCGGGAAGAAAAGCAGAAGCTGGACCGTTTTGCCCGGTATTCTTCCTCGGTAAAAAACGCGCAGGAAATGATGGAGATGGCAGCCATGATGAAGGATATGTTCCCGGAGGGAGCTCCTTTTCCCGCAGACGGCGACGGTTCCATGGACATCAGCCAGATTTTATCCATGCTGGGAAAACAATGACGGACAGAACCCATAGCCAGCTGCAAGGTTTACAAATCAAAGAAAACGAGGTGTATCATGGAAGAAAGACCGGAATGGATGTCCGACCCTCTGGTCAAGGACATTTCCCTTAACAAACTCGAATTTTTAGGCTCCCTGGTTACCGGCGGCAAAGGTAAAAGCCAGAAGGAACTCATGTCTTTTTTTATCCTCAGAATGAAGGAAGCCAGACAGGCCGACATCTCCTTTTCCAAGGACGAGGTTGCCCGTGTGATTGAAGCCATCAGGCTTCACAGTACCAGAGAAGAATTGGAAAAAATGAATGAAATCATGAAAAAAGCACCGACCTCATAAGCCGGCGCTTTCCTTTTATGCTTTTATTACGGTTTTACTACGATATTTACAATTCTGCCGGGTACATAAATTTCTTTTACGATGGTGCCGGTCAGCTTGTCGCCGAGCATTTCCTTTGCCATGGCAAGGATGTTGTCCTTCTGTTCGTCCTTGGAAACCTTTAAGGTTCCTTTCATCTTACCGTTAATCTGGACAGCCAGCTCGATGGTGGACTCTACCGTCTTTTCCTCATCGTATTCCGGCCAGCTGGTCTGATACAGTCTGCCGTCAAAGCCGTTTGCCTGCCAAAGTTCCTCGGTGATGTGGGGAGCAACCGGAT
The DNA here is from genome assembly GCA_000434615.1 of Clostridium sp. CAG:510. Lineage (GTDB taxonomy): Bacteria > Bacillota > Clostridia > Lachnospirales > Lachnospiraceae > Acetatifactor. The sequence continues at coordinate 31,996 of FR880820.1, read as the reverse complement.
TAAGCAGGGTAAGCAGGGTCTTGAATTCTCCCTTGGTAACGGCATTCTTCTTGTAGAAATCGTTAATCAGGGACATCATGGCTGCAATAGCCGTGTTGTACTTTAAGCTTTCAAAGTCGGAGCTTACCTTCTTGATGGTCTGATGCATCTTAGTTTCCATATCGGCGGAGTAGCCTTCGTCATCCGTCAGGATATCCTGCAGCTTCCAGACTCTCTCCAAAAATCTGCGGCAGCCCTTTACGCCGTCCTCACTCCAGGAAGCGCTTAAATCAAATGCACCGATGAACATTTCATAGGTACGCAGGGTATCTGCACCGTACTCTCTTACGATATCGTCAGGATTTACCACGTTGCCGCGGGACTTGCTCATCTTTTCACCGTTGGAGCCTAAAATCATACCGTGGGAGGTTCTCTTCTGGTAAGGTTCGGGACAGGGAACTACGCCCTCATCATATAAAAATCTGTGCCAGAAACGGGAATACAGAAGGTGGAGGGTTGTATGCTCCATACCGCCGTTGTACCAGTCTACCGGCATCCAGTATTTCAGGGCTTCGGGACTTGCCAGTGCATTTTCATTGGTGGGGTCCGTGTAACGCAGGAAATACCAGGAAGAACCTGCCCACTGGGGCATGGTATCGGTTTCTCTCTTAGCGGGGCCTCCGCAGCAGGGACAGGTGGTGTTTACCCAGTCCGTCATGTGCGCCAGAGGGGACTCGCCGTTGTCGGTGGGCATATAGCTTTCCACATCGGGAAGCTCCAGAGGAAGCTCGCTCTCCGGAAGAGGCACATAGCCGCATTTCTCACATTTTACAATGGGAATGGGCTCGCCCCAGTAACGCTGTCTGGAGAATACCCAGTCTCTTAATTTATAGTTGGTCTTTTCGTGGCCGATGCCCTTTTCCGTTAAAAATTCAATGATTTTCTTCTTGGCATCCGCTACGGACAATCCGTTTAAGAATTCGGAATTTACAAGGGTTCCGGTTGCCACGTCGGTAAATACCGCTTCGTTTACGTCCACGGGGCTGCCTGCCACTACTTCGATGATGGGCATGTTGAATTTCTTGGCAAATTCCCAGTCTCTTTCATCGTGTGCGGGCACCGCCATGATGGCGCCGGTACCGTAGGTCATCAGTACATAGTCGGAAATCCATACGGGGATTTCCTTGCCGTTTACCGGGTTTACCGCAGTCAGACCGTACAGCATAACGCCGGTCTTGTCCTTTGCGATTTCGGTTCTTTCAAAATCGGACTTCTTGGCTGCCATTTCACGGTATGCCACTACATCGTCCCAGTTTTTAATGGAGTCTTTATACTTATCGATAAAAGGATGCTCCGGACTCATAACCATGTAGGTTACACCGAATAAGGTATCCGGTCTGGTGGTATAGACGGTCAGCTTATCCTCTTTGTCCTTTAATACGAAATCCACTTCCGCACCGGTGGACTTGCCAATCCAGTTTTTCTGGGAAACCTTTACTCTTTCAATGTAGTCCACGGTATCCAGACCTTCGATAAGCTTCTCCGCATAAGCGGTAATCTTTAACATCCACTGGCTCTTTACCTTGCGGACTACTTCGGAACCGCAGCGCTCGCAGACGCCGTTTACCACTTCCTCGTTGGCAAGACCTACCTTACAGGAGGTACACCAGTTAATGGGCATTTCCGTCTTGTAAGCAAGACCTGCTTTAAACAGCTTTAAGAAAATCCACTGGGTCCACTTGTAGTACTTCGGATCCGTGGTATTGATCTCCCTGTCCCAGTCAAAGGAATAGCCTAAGGAATGAAGCTGGTTTTTGAAACGTGCCACGTTATTCCTGGTCACAATCTTCGGATGGATGTGATTCTTGATTGCATAGTTTTCGGTAGGCAGACCGAATGCGTCCCAGCCCATGGGGTAAAGAACATTGTACCCCTGCATTCTTCTCTTTCTTGCAACGATATCCAGTGCCGTATACGGTCTCGGATGTCCTACATGAAGTCCCTGTCCCGAAGGATACGGGAATTCTACCAGTGCATAATATTTCGGCTTGGAATAATCGGTGGAGGTAGCAAATGCTTTTTCCTTATCCCAGATATCCTGCCATTTTGTCTCCACTTCTCTGTGGTTGTATACTTCTGCCATTGTTCTGTCCTTTCCTGCGCCAGGCTTCTTTCCTCATAAGGTAAATTCATTCTATATATGTTCTATATATAAGAAGCCCTTTCATCTCACAAGAAACGAAAGGGCTTTCTCCCTTAAGCGCCTAAGCTTCATTTTAAGCACTTCCAGGACTATTGTCAATCACTTTCCGTTGTCGCCTTTGCCGCTCTTTCGGCTACTTCTTTCTCCTGCACATCCGACGGCGCCTGTTCGTAACGGGCAAACGTGTAGGAATACTCGCCCCTGCCGCCGGTCATGGAGCGTAAATCCGTACAGTAGCCGTACAGACTGCTCATGGGAATGTCGGCTTCAATCACCTGTCTGCCGCCCTGCAGAGGATTCATGCCGAGCACCCTGCCTCTTCTCTTGTTCAGATCTCCCATCACATCACCGGTATAGGTTTCCGGAATGGTGACCTTTAAGGTGGCAATGGGCTCTAACAGAATGGGCTTTGCATCCATAAAGCCTTTGCGGAACGCCTGGATGGCAGCCATCTTGAATGCCATTTCGGAGGAGTCCACCGGATGGTAGGAGCCGTCATATAAAACTGCCTTTACGCCCACAACCGGATAGCCCGCCAGGGGTCCCTTCACCACGGATTCCTGCAGCCCCTTTTCCACTGCCGGGAAGAAGTTCTTGGGAACGGCGCCGCCTACGACCTCCTGGGTAAATTCATAGGGCTCCTCCAAGTTGCCGGAAGGGGAGAAACGCATCTTGACATGACCGTACTGTCCGTGTCCGCCGGACTGCTTTTTGTATTTGTACTCCGTATCCGAGCTGCCCTTTATGGTTTCCTTATAGGCTACCCTGGGCTTAGAAAGTTCAATTTCCACCTTGTATTCGGAAAGGAGCCGGCTGGCAATAATCTCTAAATGCTGTTCGCCCATACCGTAAAGGAGCGTCTGCCTGTTTTCCGCATCGTTTACCACCTTTAAGGTCAGGTCCTCGTGGGTGATCTTCTGCAGAGCCTGGGAAATCTTATCCACATCTGCTTTGTTTTTCGGCTTATAGCGCATGCAGGTGTACGGGGTGGAAATTTCCCACTTGCCGAATTTGATGGTGGTCGCCCTGGTGGACAGACTGTTGCCGGTGCGCGCTGCCGTCAGCTTTGCCAGTGCACCGATATCGCCGGCATGCAGCTCCGGTACTTCCACCGGCTTATTGCCGCAGAGCACATACAGCTTGCCGACCTTTTCCTCGATGTCCCTGTCTAAGTTGTAAATCATATCGTCCTGTTTTAAGACGCCGGAATTTACTTTAATCAAAGAATACTTGCCGATGAACGGGTCCACGATGGTCTTCCAGATATAGGCGGATTTTGCCTTGGAGAAATCGTAATCCGCATGGTAAATCTCTCCTGTCTTCATGTTGATGCCGGCAACCTCCCTGTTTTCCGGGCTGGGGAAATATTTGATGATATCGTCAAGCAGTGTGTAAACGCCCTGGCACAATGTATTGGAGCCCATGCTCATGGGAACGATGCTGCCGTCGCAGACATTGGTACGCAGCGCCGCACGTATTTCCGCTTCGGAGAAGGTTTCCCCGTTAAAATACCGCTCCATCATATCCTCACTGGTTTCCGCTACCGCTTCCATTAAGGTATCCCGGCAGATTTTCAAGTTGGGCTTATTGTATTCCGGCACCTCGCAGGTCACCACTTCTTTTCCCTTCCATCGGTTGCCGGTTTCCGTAATGACATTGACATAGCCCACGAACTTTTCATTTTCACGGATGGGCAGATGGAAGGGTGCCATTTTCTTTCCGTATTTTTTCGTCATGTCCTCCACGACCTGACGGAAGGAGGCATTGTCCACGTCCATGTTGGTCACATAAATAATACGGGGCAGCTTATACTTTTCGCAGAGCTCCCAGGCTTTTTCCGTACCCACTTCCACGCCTGCCTTGCCGTTTACCACGATAATGGCGGCTCCCGCGGCACTTAAGGCTTCTTCCGCTTCGCCCACAAAGTCAAAGTAGCCGGGCGCGTCTAAAATGTTGATTTTATAGCCTTCCCATTCAATGGGAACCACGGATGTGGAAATGGAAAACTGCCGTTTCTGCTCTTCTTTACTGTAGTCGCTGATGGTATTGCCGTCCTGAATTTTGCCCATGCGGGAGGTTATTCCGGAAAGGTAACCCATGGCTTCGCAAAGACTGGTCTTTCCGGAGCCGCCATGGCCTAAGAGTACTACATTTCTGATTTTGTCGGTTGTGTAAACTTTCATATAATTCCTTCCTTTCTCTTATTTTTTGTGATTTATGTATAAATGAATTTCATTTTTCAAAAATCTATAGGTATATATTACTAAATTATCACTCATTTTACAAGAAAAATGTTCTATTTTAAATACAATTATTGCTTGTTGACTGTAACGCGTTAAAGTGCTACAATTCTTATAATTGTAACGTAAACATGCTTGAACCATGTAATTTTCATGCATGTCACTGGAAAGAAAGGTCTGAACATATGTCTTATATCACCTGCGGATTTATCGGACTCGGTCTGATTGGCGGTTCCATTGCAAAAGCCCTGAAAGCTTTTCGCCGGGATGTCCGTATTCTTGCCTTTGATACCAATAAGGAAACCTTAGCGCTTGCCCTGAAGGAAGGCATTGCCGACGAAGCCGTCTCTTCCATCAACGAGCGTTTTTCGGTATGCGACTACCTATTTTTATGTGCGCCGGTTTCCAATAATGATAAAAACTTAACTGCCATAAAGGAAATTCTGTCACCGGACTGCATTTTAACGGATGTGGGCAGTGTCAAATCCACGACCTTCCGGTGTGTGGAAGAAACGGGACTGTCCCCGTACTTCATCGGCGGACACCCCATGGCGGGCAGCGAGCGCATCGGCTTTGCCAATTCCCATGCCCTTCTTTTGCAGAATGCCTACTATCTGCTGACCCCTTCTGCGGAGGTACCTGAAAAAAAGGTGGAGGCTTTCCGCAATCTCGTAGCGGATATCGGCGCCATCCCCCTTATTCTGACCCCCAGGGAGCATGACAGGATTACGGCAGGCATCAGCCATCTGCCCCATATTATTGCTTCTTCACTGGTAAATTTTGTGAAAGATAACGATACGAAAGACGCCCTTATGAAGCAGATTGCTGCGGGCGGCTTTAAGGATATTACCCGGATTGCTTCCTCTTCCCCGGACGTCTGGCAGCAGATTTGCCTGACCAACAGTGAAAACATTACCGAAATGCTATCCTTATACATCAAAGCCTTGTCTTCCGTAAAGGAGCTCTTAGAAAAGAAAGACGCGGATGCCCTGTATGCATTCTTTGACAGCGCCCGCACCTATCGGGACTCCTTTGTGGCTGATGCAAACGGCTCCGTTGCCCGCATTTATGATTTCACGGTCAACATTGACGACAGGGCAGGCTCCATGGCTTCCATTATGAACATTCTTGCCGAACACGGCTTAAGTATCAAGAATATCGGCATCACCCACAGCAGGGAGCATGCGGAGGGTGCCGTCCGTTTGGAATTCTACGACAAAACCTCCCTTGCCAGAGCAAGAGAGGTCTTATGTGAAAAAAGATATACGATTATTTAATGTTTATGATTTGCGTGCCCTGCGGTTAAAGAAACCACATAGGAAAATCCCGGTAAAGCCGCCGGCAGTGTCCAGCAGCACATCCCCAAAATTACCGCTTCTTCCCGAAATAAAGGTCTGGTGAAACTCATCTCCCGCTGCGGACAGGAACACAATTCCTATGCTTACAAGCATACAGATACGCTGCTTTTTTCCTCCGGCTTTACCCAAAAATATCCGGAAGAAAAAGAACCACAGGCATCCTAAAACGGCATACTCGGTAAAGTGTGCCGCTTTTCTTATGGGAAATTCCAGCTTTTTTGCAAGAAGAGCAATGTTCTCCTCACTCCGGTGCCCGAAGGTCAGCTTATCAAACACCTGCACTGTCTTTAAGGCGATGCTGCCGCTCAAGGAGCCGGAGATCTCGCCGTTCTGGGCGGAAAACGAAAATATCATGCTATACCACAGAAAAAGCAGGATAAGAATTATCGCTGCTTTTCCGAATTTACTGTACTTTTTCATTTACTGCCCGTCTTCCACCGTCTGATAGGCTTCAATGCGGAAGGCATCCATTTCCGGCATACCCACGAAAACGGCACCATAGGAAATCGTATTTTCTTTCTTTTCGATTCTCACGATTTCAACCACCGCATGCAGTACCTCTTTTGTCCAGATGGTAAGATATGCTTCATAAATAGCGCCGATCATAAGAGGCTCCCTGCAGGTAAAGCCGACTCCGGCTTTGGAAATATCCACTACCTCAATGTCTACTTCCTCTTCTCTTCCGTTGTCAAGCCGTTTCATGACAATGGAGGAAGAAAGCTTGGTTCGTCTGTTTCTTCTTCTCTCTTCCATGCCGTACTCCCTTCTTTGGTGTTCGAATATGCCTATTTTACCGCAAATTTTCTATTTAATCAACATGGCATCGCCAAAAGAAAAAAATCTGTATTTTTCCCGGATAGCTTCCTCGTAAGCATTTAAGATGTGTTCCCTGCCCGCAAGAGCGGAAACCAGCATAACCAGAGTGGACTCCGGCAGATGGAAATTGGTAATCAGTGCGTCCAGCACCTTGAATTTGTAACCCGGATAGATAAAGATTTCCGTGTTATCACAGCCTTCCTTTACCATGCCGTTTTCATCCGCGGCGCTCTCCACGGTACGGCAGCTTGTGGTGCCCACACAGATAACCCTGTGTCCTTCCCTTTTTGCTTTGTTGATTTTATCCGCAGCTTCCTTCGTCACCTGATAAAATTCGGAATGCATATGGTGCTCTAAAATATTGTCCACCTTGACCGGGCGGAACGTGCCGAGACCAACATGCAGGGTAACGTAAGCAATGTCGATGCCCTTTTCTTCGATCTGCCGCAGAAGCTCCTTCGTAAAATGAAGTCCCGCCGTAGGAGCCGCCGCACTGCCCTCGTACTTGGCATAGACGGTCTGGTAACGGTTCTTGTCCTGCAGCTTGTGGGTAATGTAAGGAGGCAGGGGCATTTCGCCTAATCTGTCCAGTATTTCTTCAAAAATACCCTCGTAGGAAAACCGGATGAGACGGTTGCCATCCTCTACGGTCTCTAAAACGGTGGCATGCAAAAGCCCCTCTCCGAATACGATTTTCGTACCCGGTTTGCACTTTTTGCCCGGCTTCACCAAGGTTTCCCAGATGTCATTTTCTTTTCGCTTCAAGAGCAGCACTTCAATGGCTGCTCCCGTATCTTCTTTATGTCCGATCAGTCTTGCCGGAATGACCTTGGTGTTGTTAAGTACCAGACAGTCCCCGGGATTTAAGTAGTTGATCACTTCCTTAAAAATATGATGGGAAGTTTCTCCCGTTTCCTTATCCAGAACAAGAAGTCTGGAGGAGGAACGGTCCTCAAGCGGGTCCTGTGCAATCAGTTCCTCCGGCAAATCAAAATAAAAATCGGATTTCTTCAAATTCTGTGTCATTTATAAACAGGCTCCTTCAACAAATGCCTTATAACCTCTGTATGTTTCGTAAATATCTGCCTTGCTGGTAGCTTCCCAGGGTGCATGCATGTTCAGTACGGCAACACCGCTGTCGATCACATTCATGCCGTAAAGAGCTAAAATATAAGCGATGGTTCCGCCGCCGCCCACATCGACCTTACCGAGTTCTGCGGTCTGGAAGCCGATGCCTGCCTTTTCAAAAATACCGCGGATGTGAGCCATGTATTCGGCATTGGCATCGTTGGAGCCGGACTTTCCTCTGGCGCCGGTAAATTTGTTGAATACCATGCCCTGTCCCAAGAATGCCGCATTCTTCTTTTCAAAGCAGGATGCGTAAGTGGGATCAAAGCCCGCACTGACATCGGAGGAAAGCATGCAGGAATGTGCCAGACATCTTCTGACATTCAGTTCGCTGTATTCTCCGGTGAGGTTCATGAGCTCTGCCACGCTGTTTTCAAAGAAACGGGACTGCATACCGGTTGCGCCGACGGAACCGATTTCTTCCTTGTCCACCAAGATGCAACACATGCATCTGTCGGTCTTCCCTGTATCCAGCATTGCCTTTAAGGAAGTAAATGCGCAGACTCTGTCGTCCTGGCCGTATGCTAAAATCATGCTTCTGTCGAAGCCTGCTTCTCTGGCATGTCCTGCCGGAACCACCTCTAACTCTGCGGAAAGGAAATCTTCCTCTTCCACATCATAGGTTTTCTTTAAGATATCCAGAATGCCCTCTTTTACGGCTTCCTTGGCTTTCTCTTCTTTTTCGCCCGGTTTAATGGTAATGGGCTTGCTGCCTACAATCAGATCCAGGGCTTCGCCTTCGATAACCTTGGCAGCCTTCTTTTCCATCTGCTCTGCCGCTAAATGAATGAGAATGTCAGAAATGAAGAATACAGGGTCGTCATCCTCTTCTCCCACATTGACTTCTACGGTCGTGCCGTCTTTTTTCACAATGACACCGTGAAGAGCCAGGGGAAGGGTTACCCACTGGTACTTCTTGATACCGCCGTAGTAATGGGTATCCAAATAAGCAAAGCCGCCGTCTTCATAAAGGGGATTCTGCTTTACGTCCATTCTCGGGGAATCGATGTGGGCGCCTAAGATATTCATACCCTCTGTCATGGGCTTTTCGCCTAAGCGGTACAGGGCGATGGACTTGTTCATCCATACGGAATATACCTTGTCGCCCTTCTTTAACTTCTTACCTTCGGCAATGGCTTTTTCCAATTCCACATAGCCTTTTTCTTCACAGAGATTGACGATGGTATCGATGCATTCCCTCTCTGTTTTGCCGTTATCCAGGAACTCTCTGTATTCCGCAGAGAGTTTTTCTAATTCCTTTAACTGTTTTTCATCATAAACTTCCCATAAGTTTTTACGTTCCAATTTGAATACTCCTTTCCTTATTGACGTAAGGTAGCACCGAGCTGTTCCAGACCGTTTAAGATTTTCTTCATGGCGCCTGCTACATCGCTCTCTTCCAGGGTTCTGTCCTTTGCACGGAAGGTAACGGAATAAGCCATGGACTTGTAGCCGTCCTTAATCTGGTCGCCTTCGTATAAATCGAACAACTGGTAAGACTCTAAGATCTTGCCGCCTCTCTGGGCAATGACGCCCTCGATATCGCCTGCCAGAACATTCTTCGGAACCTCTAAGGAAATATCCCTGGTTACGGCAGGATACTTGGCAATGCCTTCGTACTTGCGATCGAAGGTTGCAAAATCCAGTACATTCATAATATCAATTACGGCTACATAAGCTCTGGTACCGATGGCATAGTTGTCGCATACAGCGGGGTGTACTTCTCCAATATAACCCAATTCTTCGCCTTCGTAAACAATTTTTGCCTGACGTCCGGGATGCAGGAAATTTTTTCCTGCCTTGGGATCGTACACAATTCTCTTCTTCATGCCGATGCAGTCGAAGAATTCCTCCACTACGCCCTTTAAGCTGTAGAAGTCGCCGTCGCCGTACATACCCAAGGTAAACTGCATTCTTTCCTCCGGCTGCTCGGTCAGGGGCAGGGATTTTGCCAGATAAATGTTGCCCAGTTCGTATAATCTTACATTCTTGTTTCTTCTGTTGTAGTTGGTGGAAAGGCTGGTCAGCATGCCGTTTAAGGATAAGGTTCTCATAATGGAGAAATCCTCGCCTAACGGATTGGCAATGGTAATGGCAGCTCTTGCCTTATCGTCAGCATCCAGCAGCAGTTTATTGAACACCTTGGGGCTTTCAAAGGAATAGGTCATTCCCTGTGAGAAACCGCAGTACTCTGCAATGTCCCTTGCCTTCTGCTCAATACGGAGCTTGAAGGACAGCTTACCGGTTGTGGTTTCGCCCTTGGGCAGTGTGGTGGGAATTTTGTCATAGCCGAAGAAACGGGCTACTTCCTCTGCCATATCCGCACGGCCTGCCAGGTCCTGACGGAAGGAAGGAATAACAAGCTCCTTGCCGTCTTTTCCGTCCCTTACTTCCACTTCCAGCTTCTTGAAGATGGCAAGCATCTGTTCCTCGGTAACGGATGTGCCGAGCAGTGCGTTGTATTTTGCAGGTTCAAAAGGAAGCACACGTAAGGGTTTGATGGGAAGCCCCTCTTCTACGGTGCCGCTTACCACTTCGCCGCAGCCCAGCTCTACAATGAGCTGGCAGGCTCTGTCGATGGCTGCCTTGGCATTGGCGGGGTCAAGACCCTTTTCAAAAATACCGGATGCTTCGGTTCTGAGTCCCAGTCTCTTTGCGGATTTACGGATGTTCGGGCCGTTGAAGGTTGCTGCTTCAAACAGTACGGTCTTTACTTCGTCCGTAATCATGGAATTTTCACCACCCATGATGCCGGCTACGCCGATTTCTTTTTCCGCATCGCAGATCATCAGAACATTGTTGTCTAATTTTCTGGTCTGGCCGTCCAGGGTCACGAATTCGTCCCCGTCCTTGGCACGTCTTACAATAATCTGTCCGCCGGCAATGGTGGAAAGGTCGTAAGCATGCATGGGCTGGCCGTATTCTTCCATCACATAGTTGGTAATGTCAACCAGGTTGTTGATGGGGCGGATGCCGCTGGCTGCCAGTCTTCTCTGCATCCATTCGGGAGAAGGGCCGATTTTGATATTCCTGCACACTCTTGCACAGTATCTGGTGCAGAGGTCGGTATCTTCAATGGAAACCTTGATGTAGTTGTTGACATCGTCTCCTGCTTCTTTTACTTCCACAACGGGAGGTACGAAGGGCTTGTCAAAGGTTGCGGCTGCTTCTCTGGCAATACCTAAAATGCTGTAGCAGTCCACACGGTTGCTGGTGATTTCGTATTCAAATACGGTGTCATGCAGACCCAGTACTTCAATGGCGTCGTCGCCTACCTTTACGCTGTCCGGGAAAATGTAAATGCCGTTGTCCGGTGCGTCCGGGTACATATCCTTGGAAGAACCTAATTCTTCGATGGAGCACATCATACCGTTTGAGGGTACGCCGCGCAGCTTTCCTGCCTTAATGGCAATGCCGTCTTCCGGTAAGGGGCCGCCGTCATGACCGCCTGCTACTTTGCCGCCGTCCAAAACAACGGGAACCTTGTCGCCCACCTTTACATTGGGTGCGCCGGTTACAATCTGGATCACCTCGGAACCGATGTTTACCTGGCAGACAATCAGCTTGTCCGCATCCGGATGCTTTTCGATTTTTTCAATCTGACCCACAACGATTTTTTCAAGGTTTTTATCCATTCTTTCAAAGCCCTCTACCTTGGTTCCGGTAAGGGTCATTCTGTCGCAGTATTCCTGGTCGGTACAGGTAAGTCCCGGCACATATGCTTTAATCCATGATAATGCTGTATTCATGTTTCTTTCCTCTCATTCTATTTTAATCATTCAATCTCTTTTTATCCGCAAAGACATCTTTCTATAGTTCCGTCTGTCCATTAAAACTGCTTTAAGAAACGGATATCGTTTTCGTATAAAAGACGCATGTCATCAATTTCATATTTTAAGAGGGCAATACGCTCCAGGCCGACGCCGAAGGCAAATCCGGTGTATTCTTCCGGGTCAATACCGCTCATCTCCAGTACATGGGGATGTACCATGCCGCAGCCTAAAATTTCAATCCAGCCGCTGCCCTTGCAGAAACGGCATCCGCTGCCGCCGCACTTGAAGCAGGACACATCCATTTCAGCGGAAGGCTCTGTGAACGGGAAGTGATGGGGTCTGAATTTAACCTTGGTATCTTCTCCGAAAAGCTCTCTTGCGAACTCTGCCAGAGTACCCTTTAAGTCGGAGAAGGTAATGTTTTTATCAATAACCAGTCCTTCAATCTGATGGAAAGAGGGGGAATGAGTGGCATCCACTTCATCGGCACGGAATACACGTCCGGGCGCTAACATACGGATGGGCAGCTTGCCTTTTTCCATTTCATGTACCTGGGTGCCGGAGGTCTGGGTACGGAGTAAGAACTCCCCGGAAATATAGAAGGTATCCTGTTCATCCTTGGCGGGATGGTCTGCGGGAATGTTCAGGGCTTCAAAGTTGTAATAGTCTTTTTCGATTTCGGGACCTTCCACCACATCATACCCCATACCGATGAAGATTCGCTCTACTTCTTCAAGGGCGATGGTGTTGGGATGTCTGTGTCCGATCAGGGCTTTCTTGGCAGGCAGGGTTACGTCGATAACTTCTGCTTTTAACTTGGCTTCTCTGACCGCTTTTTCCATTCTTGCCTTAGCTTCATCCAAAACCTTTTCGATTTCCTCTCTGGTTTCGTTTACCATCTGGCCGACCTTGGGACGTTCTTCGGGAGAAACATCCTTCATGGATTTTAAAACGGCTGTCAGCTCACCCTTTTTACCGAGTACATTGACACGTACTTCGTTTAACTTGTCCAGAGCATCGCTGGCTTCAATCTGCGCCAATGCCTGCGCTTTGATTTGTTCCAATTTTTCTTTCATGGTGAAATCCTCTCTTTTTATAAAAATTTCGTTTGCAGGGAAGGTCATCGTCCGTCCTGTTTTCCTGAATAAAGACATAAAAAAACGTCCCCTGCATCTGCAAGGGACGAATCAAATCCGTGGTACCACCCAACTTCCCGGTTGCCCGGGCACTCATTTCACTTAACGCGTGTCACGTCCTGTCCTACTTTCCGTCATATTTTCAGGGGGTTCGGCAGGCAGCTCCGGCGGGAAATTCACAAAGCATAAGAACTGAAGAGGACTTGCAGCCGGTGATCCTCTCTCTCTGCCAGAAAATGCATTGCTACTTTACGCTTTCACAGCTTTTCACTAAACCTCATTGTAATGAGCAAAATAAGAAAAGTCAAGGACTTTTTATTCCAGATTCAGCTTCTTTGCAAAAAGATAATCCGTTAAAAAGAAGCATGCTACGCCTAAGACAACCACCACAGCACCTACGATAAAGAACAACCCGCTTGCGGCATGCAGTAGCTCTATCGGTGTCACTTCAAAATTTGTGATAACTATGTTGGTGTTATACAGGTGAAATTGCAGTGCCCAAAGTAATGCTACCACTCCCATTACGCACTGGGTTATAAAATATATCAGTGCATAGGCACCCACACCGGCTGCAATTTTATGTGTCCGGTTGGTCTGTCCTATCGCAACTGCCGTAAATGCTCCCATCTGTGTATAGATACAGGCAAGTGTACTATAGCCAACGACACTGACAGCCAGAGTCCGCCACTCTGCGCTATTGGCAATCTGATGCAAGGCATCTTCTATGGACTGATACATTTCTGCAAGAACCGGCAGATTACTCCGGAGCACCAATGTAGACAGCAGAACGGCAACCGCCATAAGAACATCCATCACCAGCGTGCTGATTAACTTGCTTGCCACAATCTGCCTGCTGCTTACCGGCAGGGTAAAGGTAAGATATCCCTCATCCGTGACCAGATTTTTGTAAAACCGCACGATGTTAATCACAGCAGCGCCAAACAGGCATCCCAGAATGACAATCACATATAAGACTCCCATCAGTCCGTTCGTAAAGTTAAGAACGATGTTTTTCGGCAGAAGCAGACAAACTTTATAAAGAAGCGTAACAAGCAGTAAAACTGCAAAAAGAAGACTATAATTTCTGAATAACGCCTTAAAATCATGTTTCAAAAGTTTTCCTAACATTTGAATACCTCCCTGAACAATGCATCTATCGACTTGCCGCTTTCCATACGGATGCTTTCCACATCCTTCTGCATAAGGAGCTGTCCTTCCTTAATGAATACCACTTCATCCAGAATATTTTCCACATCACTGATTAAATGGGTGGAAATGATAACTGAGGCTTCCGGGTTGTAGTTGCCGATGATGGTTCTTAAAATATAATCTCTGGCAGCAGGGTCCACGCCGCCGATGGGCTCATCCAGCATATAGAGCTTTGCACTCCGGCTCATCACTAAAATAAGCTGTACCTTTTCCCTGTTTCCTTTGGACAACTGGGACAATCTCTGGTTTCTGTCAATATGCAGCTCGCCAAGCATGGTATAGGCTTTCTCTTTGGAAAAATCCTCGTAGAAATCCGCAAAATATTCCACCATCTCTTCCACCCGCATCCAGGTGTTTAAGTAAGTGCGTTCCGGCAGGTAGGAAACCATGCTTTTGGTCCTGCGCCCTACCGGCTCTCCGTCAATTTTAATGGTTCCTTCCGTCGGAACCAAAAGTCCGTTTGCCAGCTTAATCAGAGTGGATTTTCCACTGCCGTTGGGTCCGAGCAATCCTACGATTTTTCCTTTTCCCACAGAGAAACTCACCTGTTTTAATGCCTGGAAGCTGCCATACCGTTTTGAAACATTCTCACAAACAAATACATTCTCCTGCATTGTTTACTCCTCTTCTTTCTCCATATTTTCAATCATGGATATCATTTCTTTTCTGTCAAAGCCCAAATTTTCCATTTTGGACAGAAAGATTTTAACTTGTTCTCTTGCTATCTCCTCTTTTTCCTTTCCGATGTCTTCCACATTTTCGGTCACAAACCGTCCGGAGGTACGTCTGCTTTCCACAAGTCCGATGTTTTCTAATTCGGACAATGCTTTCTGCATCGTATTGGGGTTTACGCATGCCTCCATGGCAAGCTCCCTCACTGCCGGAATCTTGCTTCCCGGCTTATAAACGCCCATGGTAATCCTGCGTTTCATTTCCTCCAAAATCTGTGTGTAAATCGGTCTGTCTGAGTCAAAATCCCAAGCCATCCGCTCACTCCTTTTCTTTTTCGTATCGATACGTTCCGCCCTGTACTATTGTACTAAGTGCTTAATACAATAATACATATAGTAGTACAGTTTGTCAAGACAAAAAATTACAAATTTACAGTGCAAAAAAACACCCCCGATACCGTCCGGTTTCGAGGGTGTAAGTTGTTTTTAGCTGTATTTTATGCCCAGGGATCCTGCTCTTTCGGAATACGGATGCCTGACAAAATACTGGAGTATTCCCATAAGTACCATTTCTCTCCTTTTTGTCTCAGTTTAACAGGACGCGGAGAGTCTGCTCCTTCCGTCTTTAAGTACAGGCGCACATAGCCCGGCTCCACATCCTGCGGCCGCATATCTTCCAGTACCTCCAGAACATAAGGTATCTCCGGCGTATAATTGTTCTCCGGGGAAGCACCTTCAAAATAAGCCAGCGGCAGATATGCCTTATCCCTGAGTCTGTCCCTTAAAAACTGTTCATCGTAGGTAGTCATGGGACGGGGCCCCCTTAACAGATTCACAGCCTCCGTTCCTGCCTTTTTATCCTTCAGATAAAGATATAGACTTACCAGAAACATGGCACATGTGTTTTCCGGCGCCGTAAGCTCCATTTCCGGCATTTCCCTAAGCTCCTGCAGATTTACCGGCAATCTCTGTAAAATTACATTCATATAGTTGTCCATCCTTTCCCCCGTTTTTTAGTACGCATCCAATAACATTATATAAAGTAACTCCTTGTTGCACATCACCCGAAAGTATGATTTTTTATAAAACGGGCCGTTTATTCCTCCATTGCTATTACAATACCGGACACTCTCGCCTCAATGGCAAGCTCGGTTCTGTTTCCGTAGCCTGTTTTTTCAAGCATATGCTGGATATGGGATTTTACTGTATTTTCAGATATACACAATGTCTGGGCAATGGCTGCATTCGACAGCCCTTTTGTCATTATCCGAAGAACCTCCAGCTCCCTGTCCGTGAATTCCGTGCTGTCTGCCATACCGAGCCGGACCCTTGGCTGTATATCCGGGTATACCGCTTCTCCTGCCATAACCGCATCCATAACAGACAGAATATCCTCCCCCGATGCCTCCTTGTACCAGAAGCCCTCGATACCTGCCTTCCTTGCACGTTCCATCCAGGACACTTCCGCCATGGATGTTACGACTATAATTTTAATCTCCGGATACAGCTTCTTTATTTTTTCCGCAGCAACAAGCCCATTGGAGCCATCATTCATCAGTACATCCATGATGATCAAATCCACCGTTACCGTTTCCAGCAGATTTTCAACCATCGCCGCTGTATCCACGGATACGGCAACTTCATAATTGTCGCTGGACTTTACATATAATTCAAAAAGCTGTCTTGCCACAAACTGGTCATCCACAATCATTACTTTATATTTCATAGATTCCCGTGCCCTCACTCTCTGACTTTTCCGTGTTTCCGCCCCGCTCGGGGAAGCATAGGTGCAGAACAAATACCGGGCTGCTTTTTATCTGCATGCTTCCCCCTCGCTCTTCCACCATTTTTCTGAGATTTTTCAAACCGCCCGTTTCATGGATGCTGCTGCCGGGCGCATTTCCGTTATTCGTAATAAAAACTTCCGTATTCTCTTCCGTATCATGAATGGTAATAAAAAGTCTGTCACCCCGTGCATGCTTGGCGGTATTCCCCGCGCATTCCCTGACTGCCGCAAAAATAACATTTCTCACGGAAGGATTGGCGGGAAGAAGTCCCTCTAAGAAAATATCCACATTGAAATCCGCAGCTTCTTTTTTCAGCAAAAGAAGGCTGTCCTCCCTTTCCTTCAGAATAGTACCCTCCTGCATGGAGGTCACTATATACTGCCAGAGAGGCAGCAGCCGGCTCCGGTCCCTTTTTTCCGTCTGAGCGCTTTTTTCCGGTGTTTCTGTCTGAATGCTTTTTTCCGGTGTTTCCGTCAGGTACGAGCGCAGAATCAGAAGAGACCGTCCGATTTCATCATGCAGCTTTATTTTGGCTGCCAGTATCTCCTTTTCTCTGGTAACCTTCTCCACCTCTTCACTGAAATGATGCAGACGGCTGTTTACATCATTCAGTCTTTCGTATCTTGCCACAAGCTCCTTATGCAGATGATACTGCGTAGTAATGTTTACTGCCGAGATTTCCGTAACCTTCTCCCCTCCATAGGAAAGCCGGCTTCTTCTGAAATCCCATACCTGGCCGTTTGTATCAATAAATGCCGCCTCCCTCTGTTTAAGAGGCCGGATACCCTTCCTTACGTTTCCGTTCCGTAAATCCCTCCAGAATTTTTCCGTATCCATGAGTCCTTCTCCCGTAAATTCCGTACAAAGCTGCCGCATCCTGCTGTTCATCAGAATGGGCATCCCTCTGTCTGTACTGAAGCAGACGCCGTCCGGCAAAAGGTCAATACTTTCTTTTATGGATCTTGTAGTAATCATATCCCTGCTCTTTTTATACAGAAACGACCACTGGAAAATACCGGTCAGAACTGAAACCGCAAGTACGGAAAGCACTAAGCCCGCCGGTCCATGACCTGCCACATGGGCAAGAGGGGTCCCTTTTTTTTCTGTTGTCATTACCACCGTAACATCGCTGACTGCCTGTAAAAAAAGAATCTGTACCGAAAGAAACAGAAAGGTAAAGGCAAGTATTTTTTTAGAAAGACGCAACGAACAGGCCCTCACAAACATCCATGCCGAAGCCGTTACGAGAAGCATTTGTACTATACCTGCAAAGGTCTGTATTTTTCCGGATAACATACCATATTCCATACTTCAGGCACCTCCCACCGGCATTCGTACATACACATAGGCATTCTCCGTCTGCCCCAGATTGTTGTTTTCTGTTTCTACGGAAAACTCTGCATTAAGCTGCCTGCGTTTTTCCGGTTCGTAATCCCGGGGAAGAAGTGCCGAGGGGGTGGCAAGCTCTATCCGCATCACAAAGGCATCCCGGTAAAAACCAAGTCTTAAGAAAACCGCACTGAGCCCCGGCATTGCCGCTTCTGTGATTTCTTCAAATGCACGGTACAGGAAAAGTATTTTTTCTGCTTCCGTTTCTATACCGCAGTCTCCCTCATACTCCCCGTAAGCAGCCCTGTCCGCCAGCGCAATGTAGCTTAACGATTCCTTCACGGATACCCAGAGCTCCATTGCGGAGAGAAAGGCTTTTTCAGAAGATAAAAGCAGCAGATTGGAACGTCTTTTTATATAAACCTGCAAAATGGCGGCTTCTTTCATCCGTTTCTGAAACGCCGGCTCGTCCTCCGGCGGAGAGGACAAAATTCCGGAAAGAGCTTCCAGCTGCGGTGCAACGTCCTCCGAAATACCATTGTACAGCCTTGCCTGTTCCGCAATCCGGCTTCTCTTTTCGGAAAGCTCGTTTTCTGCCTCTAAAATGGCATTTTCTTCCGCAATAACGTCTCCCAGCCCCATAAGCTCACTGTTTATCTGATTGATTTCCGTTATATCCTTAAACCAGAAGCTGTAGCCTCCGGCTATCCGGCTG
Source organism: Clostridium sp. CAG:510 (assembly GCA_000434615.1). Classification (GTDB taxonomy): domain Bacteria; phylum Bacillota; class Clostridia; order Lachnospirales; family Lachnospiraceae; genus Acetatifactor. Next base: position 13,652 of record FR880820.1, on the reverse strand, counting down.
CTTCTCAGTACCAGATTTTCATTTTCCGTAAAAACTTCCTGCTTTTCCGAAAGCACTACTTCATTCAGTGTAACCGGCAGTCCCTTTTCCGACTGGTATACAATTCTTCCGTTTTTATCCATGATACCGAATTTCAGGTCAGATACCTTCCACAGGTTTTCATAGCAGTCATTGGACGGAAACAGATGCGCCTGTATCAGCCCCTCCAGAAAGGCAGGGAAAATAAAAGCAATCATTTCCGCAAACTTATACAATCTCTGAAATAAAGCTCCCGGGAAAAAAAGATAGCAGACGGTATACGCCATGCCCAGTACAAGAGGAAGAACCGGCATCCAGATTTTCCTGCGATACTCGGCTATTACACATCTTTTAAACGTAACCGTCAGAATGGTGATAAGAACCACCGCAACCCAGATACATTCCGCCAGATACACCGGCCCGTACCGGTAAGGCACATCGTCCCAGAGACGGATGCCGCCGGGAAACAGGAATGCCTTCTGGTGCAAATCATTGGTAAGAAATAACACGGAAAGCAGGGTTGCCGGAATATATAAGAGAAACCATTTCCGGCTTATGGTATATCCGTAAGGACGCCCTGTATAAAGCACGGCAAACAGAAGAAACAACGGAAGAAAGCTCATGGAAATATAGTAGGCATACCAGGAAAGCCTTGCCAGCAGATGCCCATCGGAGAGAAATATAAATTTAACCGTCCGTAAGATCATAAGCAGAAGAATCAGAAGGGAAACCGCCGTAATATACCTGCCGACAGAACCGACTGCAATTCTCTGACGGGTTCTGTCCGTCCAGATGGCAAGCGAAAATACAAACAACACAAAAACAACGGCATTATCCGAACAATCCGGATTTATGGGTCTTAAAAGCCGCACTACACCTACCATAAAAAAAAGCAGTACACAAATGAAATTCCAGATTAGCGATTGTCTGTTATTCTGCACCCTACTCTCCTGTTCTCTCCGCCTTGCCGCTCTGCCTTCGCTCCTCTTTTTTTCGATAAAGAAACTGATATGCAGGGCCGAAATAACGGTTAATCTGCGCTCCTATCAAAATAATATAAATGCCGAAATACAGCCACATCATCAGAATGATTATCATGGACAGACTTCCATAGGTATCAAAAGCATGCCCGTTTCCCACATACAGGGAAAAGCCCCAGGAAAAAACGCCCCATACAACGGCCGAAAACGCCGCACCCGGCAGCTGCATGCGTAGCTTCATTTTTTTATTGGGTACAAAGGTATAAATCATGGTAAAGAAAATTGTCATGACCGCCCACACCGCAGCAAAACGCAGATGCAGAAGAAACTCAAACAAATCCACTGTCCGTGGAAACTGGCTGACTATGTAATTTACCAGAACCTTGCCGAAAACGTTGATAAGCAGGGACAGAATAACCGCCGCCAGCATAATCAGCGTGTAAAAGCTGCTCATTACCCGGAGCAGGACGTAATTACGTTTTTCGTTTACTTCATTGATTTCATTTAAGCCTCTCGTCAGAGCCAGCACTCCCTTGCCTGCCGACCACCAGGTTGCGATTGCCGCTACGGAAAGAACACCTGCCGAGGACTCATACACATCGGATATGGCCTGCACTAAAAGAGGTCTTAAAACCTCCGGTATCATATCTCCCAGAAAGCTGATCAGATTGCTTTTGGTTAACGGAGTATAGGGAATCGCCGTACAAAGCAGCATCAGCATGGGAATCAGCGACAAAAAAATAAAGAAGGCCACACTGGACGCATAGGCACTGATATTTTTCCGGTTCATTTTTATTCGGAAATCATCCGCAATGAGTAAAAGTTTCTTCCACATATTTATTCATACACCTTTTCTATGTTTCCGTTCTTACATTTTCTATCTTACAGTCCCTGTAGAAAAATAATAAAATATCGGCTGTGGTATACCCTTTTTCCGCCATATGTCTCGCTGCATTCTGGGACATTCCCGCTCCGTGACCGTAACCGCCGCCGTATAGCTTATATCCTATCATATTTTCGCCTTCTTTTACAGACTCAATCTCAAAAAATGCGCTGGGCAGCAGCATTTTCAATTCCACCTTGCTGCCGTCCTGCCTTACCGCCGTCACACCACCCGCGCACAGAACCGCACGGATGTTGTACTGGGACAGAACCGTCACCGTCTTCTTTTCCCCTTTAATCACAAGACTTTCCGCAATACCGCCGTCCCCTCTTTTCCCGATACGGATGTCCGTTATCCTGCCGATGTCTTCCCATTCCCCGGCAGCTTCTGCATTGCTGCCCGCATTTCCGGCGTTGCTGTCCGTATTTCCCGCATTGCTGTCCGTATTTCCCGCATTGCTGCCGACAGGCTCCGTCTTGTCACCGTTTTTCTCCACAAGTATCCGGTCCGGCTCCGCTTCCTGCCTCTCCTTTAAGACTTTCCGCAGGCTTTCCGTATCCAAGCTTTCCACCGTGATGCTCCACCGGTACCAGGGCTCCTGCCGTTCAAAATCCGTTTCCGGCGGATTTTGTAAAAATTCATGAAAGTAATCGCCCCGGCACATATCCTGCGCCGTGAAATATTCTGTTCCCGGAATTTCCGCACTATTCTGGTCCTGCTGCATGGCGGTTTCACTGATGGAGACCGCCGTCAGGTAGCTCACCTTTTTTTCCTCGCCCGGATTCCAGACACGTTCATCCGCTCCGAAGCCGCAGGAGGTAGAGTAATAATAAGTATCCACCAATTCCCCGTTTAGCCGTACCACTTCTCCCTTTGTTTCCTGCACCGCCTGTATGGCTTCCTCTTTTTCTGCAGTATTGTTATAAACCTGATAGCCGGTACTGTCGTCCACATGGGCACCGTACTCTCCATATCCCGGACTCTCCAGATGGGCATAGACATAGGTTCTCGCACAGATTGCCTGTGCTTTCAGGGCTTCCATCGGATACGATACCGGCATTTCACTTGGCACCACACCATAGAGATATTCCTCTACGGGAAGTTCATTGATTACCACAAAGCCCTGTCCGGTCTTTCGGATTTCCATACTCCCCCGGTAGGCTGGCGTGCCCTGGCTGCGGTTTACGGAAAGCAGACTTATCTTTCCACCGTCCTCTGCCGGGCTAAGCACAATACGCGCACATTCCGTAAACCATGCACTGTTTTCATCCAGCAAAAGCTCTTCTCCCCCCGCATGCTTTTCCGTAAGTTCCCCGTCCAGGCCATAATGCAGCTCCCATTCCGTATCACAGGAAAGCTTTACCTCTTTGTGATAAATCCCCTGATAGTCACTGTTTTGTATCAGCACACGGATCGTTTCTTCTCCGGTATAGACTACCGGCGCCTTTTGCGCCAGAGCATTTCCACCGCTGACGGTATTTTCCGCCTCCTCGTCTTTCGCCCCTTCTGCAAGGTACACTCCGTTTTTCGCATTTTGCTGTTTTGCCGTGCTGCAGCTATTCACGCAGCTTATCCCCAAAAGCAGCAGAATACCTATAATAATCAGAACGGTTTTCTTATGTATACGCTCCGTTTTCCCCATTTAACCACGCTTCCCCTTCCCTTACGTGTTTTTCAACACTTTCGCTCTCTGACGCGTAATCACTCTTCCCATAAAGCAAGAAAAGAGCAGCACGTTCATGCTGCTCTTTCGTATCCTGTGTATCCCCAAAATGCCGGCTCCTGCCTTTTGACTCCTAACTGTCGTTAGGTGGGTCACCGCAACTATGCTTTTGCCTTCCCCTGCAATCCTCTTTCGAGTGGAGGCTTGACAGCCACACAGCGATATAGGAATCCCGTTTAAAGTAAATGTAGGTTCAAAACTAACAAGAGTTTATCGCACATTTCAGGTTAGATTTATTATAACAAAACCACTGCTGTTTTACAACTGTAAAATTTTAACTGTATTATGTTTTTTGATTATAACTGAGGGCCTGCTGCAACTAATGCCTTACCAGCTGCATTTCCTTCGTACTTAGCAAAGTTCTTAATGAATCTGCCTGCTAAGTCTTTTGCCTTAACTTCCCATTCGGATGCATCCTTGTAGGTGTCTCTCGGGTCTAAGATGGCAGGATCAACGCCGGGCAGTTCGGTAGGAACTTCAAAATCAAAGTGAGGAATCTTCTTGGTGGGAGCTTCGTTAATAGCGCCGCTTAAGATAGCATCGATGATACCACGGGTATCCTTAATGGAGATACGCTTGCCGGTACCGTTCCAGCCGGTGTTTACTAAGTATGCCTTAGCACCGCTCTTCTGCATCTTCTTAACTAACTCTTCTGCATACTTGGTAGGATGCAGTTCCAGGAATGCCTGTCCAAAACAAGCGGAGAAGGTCGGGGTGGGCTCTGTAATACCACGCTCTGTACCTGCCAGCTTTGCGGTAAATCCGGAAAGGAAGTAATACTGTGTCTGTTCCGGTGTCAGAATAGATACAGGAGGAAGTACGCCGAATGCATCTGCGGAAAGGAAGATTACGTTCTTTGCAGCAGGTGCGGAAGAAATAGGACGTACAATGTTCTGAATGTGGTTGATGGGATAAGAAACACGGGTGTTCTCGGTTACGCTCTTATCATCGAAGTCAATCTTTCCTTCTGCATCAACGGTAACATTCTCTAAAAGAGCATCTCTTCTGATAGCATTGTAGATATCAGGCTCGGAATCCTTGTCAAGGTTGATAACCTTTGCATAGCAGCCGCCTTCAAAGTTGAATACACCGTTGTCATCCCAGCCGTGTTCGTCATCACCGATGAGTAAACGCTTAGGGTCGGTGGAAAGGGTGGTCTTGCCGGTACCGGACAGACCAAAGAAGATTGCGGTGTTCTTGCCTTCCATATCAGTGTTTGCGGAGCAGTGCATGGAAGCCATGCCCTTTAAAGGCAGGTAGTAGTTCATCATGGAGAACATACCCTTCTTCATTTCACCGCCGTACCAGGTATTTACGATAACCTGCTCACGGCTTGTGATGTTGAATGCTACGCAGGTTTCGGAGTTAAGACCTAATTCCTTGTAGTTTTCTACCTTTGCCTTGGATGCGTTGTAAACAACGAAATCAGGCTCAAAGTTTGCTAATTCTTCTTCGGAAGGCTGGATGAACATGTTCTTAACGAAATGTGCCTGCCAAGCTACTTCTACGATGAAACGGATAGCCATACGGGTATCTTTGTTTGCGCCACAGAATGCATCAACTACGAACAGTCTCTTGTTGGAAAGCTCTTTCTTTGCGATTTCCTTAACGGCTGCCCATGCTTCTTCTGTCATGGGATGGTTGTCGTTCTTATATTCATCGGATGTCCACCAAACAGTATCCTTGGAGTTTTCATCCACAACGATAAACTTGTCTTTAGGGGAACGTCCTGTATAAATACCGGTCATAACGTTTACCGCACCAAGCTCTGTTTCCTGGCCTTTTTCATAGCCTGTCAGTTCAGGTCTGGTCTCTTCTTCAAATAACATTTCATAAGAAGGATTGTGAACGATTTCGGTAGTACCGGTAATACCGTACTTGCTTAAATTAATCTCTGCCATCTTACATTAACCTCTTTCCTTATTTTTTGTATGTGTTTATCTTCTGCCACATCGGTTGTATTATCTCAAAAGCCATTAAAAATGTCAAGAAACCGTTAAAAATTTTATACCAATTTTAGAATTTTGCCGTTTCTTCCTTAAGCCACTGTTTTTCCTCTTCGGTAAGGTAAGGGGAAATCTTTTCGTAAACAGCCTGCTGGTACTCGTTTAACATGGCAATCTGGGTATCGGACAGGTATTTAACATCGATGCCGTCCCGGTCAATGGGCGCCCAGGTAAGTGTCTTGAAATGCATGAACTGACCGTATTCGTTCTTCACATCGTTTTCCGCTACCATGACGTTTTCGATACGGATGCCGTGGCTGCCCGCAATGTATACGCCGGGTTCGTTGGTGATGTCCATGCCCGCTTCAAACACGGCCTCTTCCATACCGTTCGTGAAACGCCAGCGCATGCCCTGGGGGCCTTCGTGTACATTTAAGATATAGCCTACGCCGTGACCGGTGCCGCACTGGTAGTCAAAGCCTAAATCCCACAGCGGCTGACGTGCCAGGATGTCTAAGTTCCTGCCGGTGCAGCCGTAAATCCAGTGTGCATGGGTAAGCTGCATGACCGCAGCCGCCACCTTGGTATAATGCATTTTGATTTCATCGGAAATGGGGCCTAATACAATGGTTCTTGTCACATCCGTGGTGCCGCCTAAATACTGTCCGCCGGAATCCACTAAAAGCATGCCTTCCGGTGCAAGTGTCGCTGCCGTTTCCGGGGTCGCTTCGTAATGCATCATGGCAGCATTTGCCTTGTAGCCCGCAATGGTCGGGAAGGATAAATCGAAGAAGCCCGGAATCTGTCTGCGCAGTCCCTCCAGATAATCGGCTGCCGTCACCTCCGTAATTTCTTCCCTGCCCACATGGGTCTTCAGCCAGTAGATGAATTTCGTCACTGCCACACTGTCCTGCAGGTATACTTTTTCCATATTGGCAAGCTCGGTGGCATTCTTTACGGCTTTCAGGAGTTCGGTGGGATTTTTCCCCTCCGTAACCGCCTGTTTTTCCTGTAATATTTTATAGAAGTTATAACCCACATAACGCTCATCCAGAAGGTTTTTGCCGTTCCCCGGAAGCGCCCTTACAAAGTCCGTGATTTCTCCGTATTCCTTTACTTCCGTACCGGTTTTACCGAGGTAGGAAAGCACTTCATCGGAAAGGGCTTCCTTCCGGATAAACAGCACGGCTCCGTCCTGTGTGATATAGGCATAGGACATGGCTACGGGATTGCATTCCACATCGCAGCCTCGGATGTTAAACAGCCACATGATGTCGTCCAGCTTCGTAAGCAGCAGACTCTCCGCTCCTTTTTTTGTCAGCTCCTGCCGCACCTCGGCAAGCTTCTCTCCCGCGGTCTTTCCTACGATATCACCGGGAAGCACACTGACCTGTCCTGCCGGAAATGCCGGTCTGTCCGTCCAGATGCTCTCCGCAAGGTCTTTATCATAGGAAAAGACAATGTTTTTACCGGCAAGCGCCTTTTCGTAACGCTTGCCCTCCGCTGCGGAAATGACTCTGCCGTCAAAGCCCAGCGTTTCGCCGTCCTTCATTTCCTTCTGTAAAAATTCCTCTATGGTGGGAACGCCCTCCTGCAGCATGCGGAACAGGGTCACGCCCGTGCCCGTAAGCTCGTTTTCCGCCTGAATAAAATATCTGCCGTCCGTCCAGAGACCGGCTCCTTCCTTCCATACCACAAGAGTGCCGTTGGAACCGGTAAATCCGCAGAAAAATTCCCTTACCTTGAAATAATCGTTTACATATTCCGAATTGTGGAAATCCGCCGTGGGAATCATGTAAAAATCTATCTTTTCCCGCGCCATGGCCTGCCGCAGGGCACTAAGTCTATCCGTTATTGTTCTGTTTTCCATACTGTTATCCTTTCCTTGTCAAGCTGACCGTCTGATGCGGTACGTATCTTTTATTGTAATCTTTTCCGTTCAAAAAATCCACCCGGAAATTTCCGTATATTTATGAACTTTTTGTAAATAATCCTAAATTTTCTTGCTAAACACGATTTTTTTATGTTAAAATACAGAAAGTTATTTTTAAATTCCAGCCAGAAAGGAGCAGACCCATGGAACATAATACATTTTCCGACATTACCCCAGAGATTCTCAGACTTGCCAAAAAGTCAGAGGAAGCAGGAATCATAGATTCCGAACTGTATACCCGTTATGACGTAAAGAGGGGACTTCGTGACATAAACGGAAAGGGCGTTCTGGCAGGACTTACCCATATTTCCGATGTGCGTGCTACCGAGATAAAGGACGGTGTTTCCGTTCCGGCTCACGGTAAGCTTTTTTACCGCGGCTACAATGTACAGGATCTGATCAACGGTTTTACAAAGGATGACCGTTTCGGTTTTGAAGAAACCGCTTATCTTTTATTGTTCGGAGAGCTTCCCAACAGCACAGAGCTTGCGGAATTCCGGAAGCTTCTCGGCAGCTACCGTTCCCTGCCCACCAGCTTTGTAAGAGATATTATTATGAAGGCACCCAGTAAGGATATGATGAATACCCTTGCCCGCAGTGTGCTTACCCTTTATTCTTATGATGACCGTGCGGACGATACCTCCCTGCCCAATGTATTACGGCAGTGTATGCAGCTGATCAGTCTGTTCCCCATGCTGTCCATTTACGGCTATCAGGCTTACAGCCACTATCATGACGGCAACAGCCTGTTTATCCACCAGCCCATACCGGAGCTTTCCACAGCCGAAAATATCCTGCACATTCTTCGTCCCGACAGCTCCTACACCCCTTTGGAAGCCAAGATACTGGATATTGCCCTGGTACTTCATATGGAGCACGGCGGCGGCAACAACTCCTCCTTCACCACCCATGTGGTAACCTCTTCCTTGACGGATACCTATTCTACCATTGCGGCAGCCATCGGCTCCCTGAAGGGGCCAAGGCACGGCGGCGCCAATATCAAGGTAGTTAAAATGTTTGAAGAAATGAAGCGGGAAATCCACGACTGGGAGGATGAAGAAGAAGTATCCTGTTATTTAAAGAAACTGTTACATAAAGAAGCTTTCGACCACGCCGGTCTGATTTACGGTGTAGGACATGCAATTTATTCCAAATCCGACCCCCGTGCCGTTGCCTTCAAGTCTTTCGTGCAGAAATTGTCCGAAGAAAAGGGGCTGCAAAAGGAATTTGCCCTCTACTCCCTGGTGGAAAAACTGGCTCCCGAGGTTATCTCTGCGGAAAGGCAGATGTACAAGGGTGTCAGCATCAACGTGGACTTCTACTCCGGCTTTGTATACCATATGCTGGGACTGCCCATGGAGCTGTATACACCGATTTTTGCCATAGCGCGAATCGTCGGCTGGAGCGCCCACAGACTCGAGGAGCTTGCCAACAACGGCAAAATCATCCGTCCCGCTTATAAACCGGTCGGTGAAGACCGCGAATATGTGGACTTATCCAACCGCAATTAAAAGAATCAAAGCTTCCGACCATATGAGCATCGAAAAATCCGGCAGATTTCTCTGCCGGATTTTTACGTCCCTTTTTCAATCAAAATGACTTATTCGGTAATGCGGAAGGTTTTCTTTCTGCTTCCCGTATAGTTGCCGCAGCCCGTTATGGTTACGGTTGCCGTGCCGGGCTCCACATTATTCTCATAGGCATACACATAATCCACGTTTTCCTTAAGGTATACCCTTCCGGATGCCGTGTTCACATAGACCACGGGCTCCGGTCTTACCGCACTTCCCGTATAGCTTTCTGATGCTATGTTGTTTATGTTTACACCGGAAAGATCCATGGGTTTTATCCGGAAGGTCTTTTTCAGGGTTCCGCTGTAGTTGCCGCAGCCCGTTACCACCGCTGTTGCCGTTCCCACTTCCCGGTTTCCCGTATAACTTACGGTATAATCCCTTCCTTCCTGCAGGATTTTATCCCTGTCCGTCAGGGTCAGCGCCGGAGCAGCTCCCTCCGGGGTATAATTCACATCCGGGATTGCCGCTATCTTTGCCGTCAGCTTCTTCGGGGTGATCCGGAAGTTCGTATACACGGAGCCTTCATAATTCCCCTTGCCGCGGATTGTCACGGATGCCGTTCCCGCGTCCACGTTCCGGTACCAGGAAACCGTATAGTCCACATCCTTCTTTAACACCGTCTTTCCGTACTTTACGGTAAAGGACGGCTCCTGGCTTTTTCCGTTGTATACCACATCCCGGATCCTGCTTACCGTGACGGAACCGGAATTCAGGGACAGCGGTCGGATGGTAAAGCTTATCGACAGACTTCCCGCATACTCTCCCTTTCCGCTTGCAATCACCTGTGCCGATTCGGACACGCTCGCATTTTTGCAGTTTACATAGCTTAAGGTATAGTCCTTTCCTACCTTTAAGGGCACCCCGTCCAGGGTCACCGAAATCTTCGGTTTCTTTTCTTTTCCGTTGTAATAATCATCCGGCAGATCCCATGCCAGCTTTGCCGCGGTAAAGTCCTTCTTTACCTGATAGGTCTTTACGGTTTCCCCGCCGTAGCTGCCGCAGCCTGTAATTATCGCCGTTGCTTTTCCGAGGGAATGGTTATCCTGATAGGAAACCGTATAATCCCTTCCCTGTAAAAGAACTGTTCCGCCATCCTTTACGGTTATTTCGGGAATTCCTCCCGTTGCGGTCAGAAGCGGCGCATCCGATACACGTATGCTGCACTTCCGGATTTCCTTTGCGGCAATGGTAAATTCCCCGGCAAGGGTTCCCGTATAGTTGCCGGTTCCGGTTACCGTCACCCTGGCTGTGCCTGCCTCCGTATTCCTGGTATAGTATACCCGGTAATCCTTTGCGGTAAGCCTTGTCTTTCCATAGGTAACCGTTACGGAAGGACAGATGGCCTTTCCCGTATAGGTAAACGTCTTTATGTCCCCGATGGCTCCGCCGGCACCAAGCTCCGCCTTCTTTATGGTGAAGTTCTTCACGATTTCCCCGGTATAGCTGCCTTTTCCGGTAATCACCAGAGAGGCTTCTCCCGCATCCTTGTTCTTCTTATAGGTGATGCTGTAATCCTTTCCGGCTTTCAGTACCGTACCACCTCTGGTAACGGTAACCGGGAAGGTAACTGCTTTTCCCGTATAGGTAACGGCTGTTTCCACGCCGCTTATCTCCGCCGTCAGAATGCTGTCCCGGATAAGGAAGGTTTTCTCTATGCTTCCTTCATAGTTGCCGGTTCCGGTTACCACAACCTTTCCCTTGCCTGTTGCGGTATTGTTTTCATATGCCACCGTATAGTCCGTATACTGCTTAAGAACCTTCTTTCCGCAGGTAACCCTGACAGCGGGGCGCACCGGCGTCCCGTCAAAGGGACAGGTACCCGGGTTGTCAAGACGGCATCTCTTCAGGGACTGGGGCTTCACGGTAAAGTTTACGCGTACCTCTCCCTTATAGTTGCCGGTACCCGTGATCACGCATACGGCGGCTCCCGCCTCCACTGCGTTCTCCACGGAAACCGTATAATCCTTCCCTGCCTTCAGTGTGGTTTTTCCAAGCTTTACCACCGGCTTTACCACTGCGGGTTTTCCGGTATAAACCGTATCCTTACAGCCGCTTACAAGCGCTGTATCCAGGGAAACCGGCTCTATCCGGAAGGTCAGCAGGAGGCTTCCCGTATAAACACCTTTTCCCTTCACAAGGATTTCCGCCTCTCCGGCATCCCTGTTGTTCCGGTAGCTGACCGTATAGTCTTTGTTTTTCTGCAGTACATATCCGCTGGCATCCGTAAGCACCGCCTCCGGTGTCACTGCCTTACCCGTATAAACCGTACCTGCCGGCACTCCGGTTACACTGATACGGGACAGGCTGTAACGGATGTCAAAGGAAATATTTTTAACACCTGTATAATCCCCGCATGCCGTCACCGTCAGGCCGGCCTTTCCGGGCTGCGTGTTATTATATCCCGTTACCACATAGTCCACGCCTTCCGTAAGCAGCCTTTCCCCGTCCGTCACCGTCAGGGCAGGCTTTATGGGGCTTCCGGTATAGGTCTGTGTTCCCAGCGCCGCAATCTTTACCCCTGCAAAGCTTTTTCTCGTAATGGTAAAGGTCTTTTTCACACTTCCTTCGTAAATGCCTCTGCCGTTGATGATTACTCCGGCTTCACCGGCATGCAGGTTGTCAACGAAGACCGCCTCAAAGTCGGTTCCCTCCTTCAGTACCTTACCCGAAAGCTTTACGGTAAACCGCGGTGTGATTTCCTTTCCGGTAAAGACTGCGTTTTTCAGTCCCGTTACCACGGCGCCTTCTATGGGTAAGCCCTTTATTCTTATGCTTTCCGTAAAGGTATGGCTTCCACGGTATTTTCCGTTGCTGCCTCCCGTTACCGTTATCTTCATATAGCCGGGCATCAGGTTATCCGTGATGCTTTCCACCAGGTAATCCTCTCCCGCCGTAAGCAGGATGCCCCTGTCCCTGATTTCCGTCTCGGGCAGGATTTCCTTTCCCGTATAGGTATACGCCGCCTCGCACAATGTAAGGTCGGAAACCTGCCGGTAAATAAGGAAGCGCGCTTCCACGGTTCCTTTGTAGATTCCCTTTCCGCGGATGATTACCTTTGCGTAACCGGGCTGTGTATTTTCCTCATAGGAAACCGTATAATGTTTATCCCGGACAAGCGCCCTCTGTTCCGTTCCGCTGACATAGGAAACAAGGAATTCGGGGGTCAGGGCTTCTCCCGTATATTCATAGCCCTCTGCCAGTCCGCTGATGCTTACCGTTTCTTCCGTAAGCTCCACTGCCTCTCCCGCACGCAGGAAGGTGACCGTCAGGCGGTAGCCCATCGCTGCATCGCCGCTAAGCTTTTTATCCGTCACGGCTCCCGCATCCACGTTCTGAAGCTCCGTTGCCACACCGGCTGTGTCCGCCGGCAGGTGGTAGCTTCCCTTCATGGTAAAGTCCACCGTAAGGCAGTATTCCTTTTCCTTTTCAAAGACCGCACCGCTCACCATGGGATTTCCGTCAGAAAGCCATGCCACCTTTGTAATCTCCACGCAGTCCTCGCCGGCTTCTCCTACCGAGTAGTCCGGTTCCGCTCCCTCCGTAGGCGCCGTAATGCCTGTAAAGACAAGACTCTCCCTCAGATAGCGGGGAATGCTTACCCCGGTTTCTTCCTCATAATCGCAAACTGTACAGTACCGGTGCTTTTCCCCGTCACTGCTGTCCGTAGGCTCCGTGTCCACCTTCCATGCATAAGTATGGGGCGCCTGCTCCGTCTTTTCCCCGCAGACACACTCCTTCCAGTGGTTTTTATCATCCGCGGAATAGGTATCCGCAAACGCATGGGCAATAACAAGCTCCATGGCGTCGGAATCCCCGCCGTCCGCTCCTTTTTCCTTTATGCACACCGTTTTTCCGAACCATGCCGCCGGCACTTCCACCAGGGTCCTGCCGCAGAAGGACGGCTGCAGCACCTCTCCGCTGGCCTTGTCCGTGATCTCATAGGTTTTCTCTGCCACAAAGCCGGTAATCCGGTTTTTCTCCACATCAAAGCTGACTGCCGGTACGGCTGCCTTTACCGTCACATCGCAGTAAGCCGTCATTCCGCCCTGTTTTGTGGTTACCGTAATCCTTGCGGTACCGGGTTTTCCCGCTGTCACCACCGCGGTATTTCCCGTTGCGCTGATACCTGCGATACTGCTGTCGGAGCTTTTAAAGCTTACCTCACTGATGCTTGCCTCCGCCGGCTCCACCGTGGCGGTAAGTCCGGCGCTTTCCCCTTCCGCAAGCAGCAGGGAAGCCGTATTAAGGCTCACTCCCGTGACGGGGGTTCCCACCGTTACCGCACCGTAGGCGATTTCCACCTCTGCCGTTTCCCCGGTTCTTCTCTTGGTTGCCACCACAACCACCTTGCCCGCGGGACATTCCGCAGTGGGAGCGCCGCTAATATATCCCCGTTTGCTATCCAGGTTCAGTCCCTTCGGCAGGCTGCTTCCTTCCTTCAGTTGTTGCCACCACAACCACCTTGCCCGCGGGACATTCCGCAGTGGGAGTGCCGCTAATATATCCCCGTTTGCTATCCAGGGTCAGTCCCTCCGGCAGGCTGCTTCCTTCCTTCAGGGCAAAAGAAACCGTTGGTGAATAATTATAATCTGTAC
>FR880819.1:56393-71215 GCA_000434615.1 Clostridium sp. CAG:510 | reverse complement strand
TGTATCTCTTTCTTTATGCTTGCAAAATACCCACTTGCCGTTACTCTGTGAGATAATTACTGCAAATTTCAATAGTTCATCATTAACTGTATCATAAAATTTTACTTCCAGATTATCCATTACTATACCCCCAACTCATTACTCCGCCCCAAACTAGAGCCATTTGATAAAACAAATGCCGGAAACCCGCAGTGCTCATTCGGATTTCGCTTTGCTTCATCCTCATGTTCGGCTGTCGCCGAATAAATAGAAAAAAAAAGATAGTTTCTTACAAGCAAGCTTGCATCAACTATCTTTCTTTTTCTATTACACTGCTCGTAGCTTATTCAAATTCAATCGTTCCGGGTGGCTTGCTGGTGCAGTCGTAGACTACGCGGTTGACACCCTTCACTTCGTTTACGATTCGGTTGGTGACTTTGCCGAGGAGGTCCCAGGGAAGCTGGGCAGCTTCTGCGGTCATGAAGTCGGAGGTGGTTACGGCACGGAGTGCCACGGCGTAATCGTAGGTACGCTCGTCACCCATGCAGCCGACGCTTCTCATATTGGTCAGGGCTGCAAAGTACTGGCCAAGTTCCGGTGCAATGCCGGCTTTGGCGATTTCTTCGCGGTAGATGTAGTCAGCATCCTGAACGATTTTAACCTTCTCCGCAGTAACTTCGCCAATGATACGGATACCAAGACCGGGGCCGGGGAACGGCTGACGGTTTACCAGGTATTCGGGAATGCCGAGTTCACGGCCTGCCTTACGGACTTCATCCTTAAACAAAAGCCGCAACGGCTCAATAATCTCTTTGAAATCTACATAGTCGGGAAGACCGCCTACGTTGTGGTGGCTCTTGATAACGGCTGATTTGCCGAGACCGCTTTCAATTACATCGGGATAAATGGTTCCCTGTACCAGGAAATCCACGGCTCCGATTTTCTTTGCTTCTTCCTCAAATACACGGATGAATTCTTCACCAATGATTTTACGCTTGCGTTCCGGTTCGGTAACGCCCGCCAGTTTGCTGTAAAAACGCTCCTGTGCATTGACACGGATAAAGTTTAAGTCGTAGGGACCGTCGGGTCCGAATACCGCTTCTACCTCATCTCCTTCGTTTTTACGAAGCAGACCGTGATCTACAAATACACAGGTAAGCTGCTTGCCGACTGCCTTTGCCAGCATTACGGCTGCTACGGAAGAGTCAACGCCGCCGGACAGGGCGCAAAGTACTTTGCCGTTTCCGACTTTTTCACGGATTGCCTGAATGCTTGTTTCCACGAAGGAATCCATCTTCCAGCTTCCGGTACATCCGCAGATGTTCATAACGAAGTTGTGAAGCATCTTCATACCTTCCTGTGTATGCATTACTTCGGGGTGGAACTGTACCGCATACAGATTTTTCTCCACATTTTCCATTGCCGCAACGGGACATACCGGTGTATGTGCCGTAATGGTAAAATCAGCCGGTGCCTTTTCAATATAATCTGTATGGCTCATCCAGCAGATTGTTTTTTCGGATACACCTTCAAACAACTTGGTCTTGTTGTTCACCGTAACCTCAGTTTTGCCGTATTCGCTGACAGGTGCGGTTGCCACCTTGCCGCCCAGCATGTGCGCCATAAGCTGGGAACCGTAGCAGATACCAAGCACGGGCACACCCAGTTTGAACACTTCCATATCACAAAGTGGGGACTCTTCGCCGTATACGCTGTTGGGACCTCCTGTGAAAATAATTCCCTTGGGATGCATTTCTTTCAGCTTGTCCAAAGGAAGGTTGTACGGATGCACTTCACAATATACATTGCATTCTCTGACTCTGCGGGCTATCAGCTGGTTATACTGACCGCCGAAATCGAGAACCACAACCATTTCTCTATCCATTATCCTACCATGCCTTTCGTAATAGTCTCCTAAATATCTGTTTCCCATTATAAAGACTATCCGTCCGGTTGTCAAAGCATAATCTCTTTTAAGTGGGCGCTGAGTTTCATGTTTTCGCTGTAATCCACTTTCACAACGACAACCGCAGGCACCTTCTGGGCAAATGCTTCTTCCAGTGTCGGTATCAGTTCTTGTGCCCAATGTACTTCATAGCCCTTGCAATGCATGGATTCCGCCATCATTTTGAAATCAGGATTGGTAAAATCCACATAACAACTGTCGTCGAACTGCTCCTGTTCCTTCCATTTAATAAGGCCGTAAGCCTCGTCCTCCCAAATCAGGGTAACAAAGGGCACTTTTTCACGCACTGCCGTTTCCAGTTCCTGGTTATTCATCATAAATCCGCCGTCTCCACAGATTGCCAGCACCCTTCGCTCCGGGTAAAGCATTTTGGCGCTGATGGCGCCCGGCACGGAGAAGCCCATGCTGGCAAAACCGTTGCTGATTAAACAGGTATTGGGTTCGTAGTAGTGGTAATGTCTGGCAATCCACATTTTGTGAGCGCCCACATCGGAAAGCACAATGTCCTCTTTTCCCATGATTTTCCGTACATCCGCTAAAATTCTTGCCGGTTTCATGGGATAGGAGTCATCCGCCGCCATTTCTTCCTGCTCTTTTACCATCTGTTCCTTTAATTGCAGGGCAAATACCGGTTCTTCTTCTCTTTCCGTAATATTTAAAATTTTCTGCAGGCTGTTGGAAATATCGCCCACCAGCTCCACATCCGGCTGATAACGTTTATTGACATCGGCAGGCTCACAGGCAATATGTATGATTTTGGTGCCGGGATGGACGTTCCACTTGGACGGCGCACATTCCACCATGTCATAGCCCACTCCGATAACCAGGTCCGCCACCTCAAATATTTTATTGACATAATCCTTCTGAGGTATTCCCAGGGTCCACAGACTGTAGGGGTTGTCCATGGACACAATGCCTTTTGCCATCATGGTATTTACCACCGGAATGTGCAGCCTGTTCACAAACTCCGTCAATGCCTTGGACGCATGCTGCCGGACCGCACCGTTACCGGCAAGTATCACCGGCACTTTTGCCTGTTTAATCAGTTCACTTGCTGCCACAACTGCTTTTCTGGAAGCATACTCTACCAGTTTTTCCTGTTTCTTTAAGGGCGCTACATCCGCCGGCATCTTGGCAATGTTTTTCGGTAAATCAATATGCGTGGCGCCCGGCTTCTCATTTTCCGCATACTTAAACGCCAGTCGGGTAATTTCTGCCACGGTATCCGGACGGATAATCTGCTTGGTTCGTTTGGTAATGGGCGCAAACATGGTGGTTAAATCCAGATACTGGTGGCTCGTCAACTGCATCTGGTCGGTTCCTACCTGACCGGTAATCGCTACCAGTGGGGAACCGTCCAGGAACGCATCTGCCACGCCGGTTACCAGGTTGGTGGCTCCCGGTCCCAGTGTGGACAGGCAGACACCTGCTTTACCGGTCAGCCTGCCGTATACATCCGCCATAAATGCCGCACCCTGTTCATGCCTCGTATCTATAAAATGAATGCCGCTTTTTTTATGGCAAACATCAAATCCAGTGTTTCTTCTCCGGGAATACCGAATATGGTGTCCACGCCTTCTTCCTTCAAGCATTCCACCAGCACTTCCGCCGTGCTTTTTTTCTGCTGTTCTTCCATATGAAAAACCTGCCTTTCTCCATAGAAAAAAGCGCCATGTATTTCTACATAGCGCCTTTGCTAAAATTTGACTTGATTATATACACATTTTTTTCGATTGTAAAGTTATATTTTCACATTTATTTCACCGGGGATGCCATCCGCCGATGCCACTACACTGGTTAAAATACTGTGGATGGCTGCAGAGCCCTCCGGCAAACTGCCGGCAGGCTGCGGTTTCTTTTTACGGCGGGTGTCCTGGGGAAACTCCGGGGTATTTGGTAACGGTGTTTTCTTTGTATGGTCTGCGCTTTCTGCTCCGGTGTCCTTTGTGCCCTCAGCATCAGAGTCCTTTACATCCTCTGCGTCTTCCGCATCTGTATCCTTTACTTCTTCTGTATTTTCCGTTTCGTCAGCTCCTGTGGTTTCCGCTTCCCGTTGTTCTTTTTCGGCTTTTTCCGCCTCTCTTGCTTCCTCTTCCGTAGGAAGACTTGCGTAGCGGCTTGTCTTCAAAAATTCCTTATGTTCGTCCTCCACAGCGGTTGCCTGCTGCAGAATTCTCTTTAACAGTGCAACCTTTTTCCCCTTGGGAATGCAGGCGTTACTGGATATTTTCTTGGCTTCCGCCATAAACTGTCCCATCTTAGTGTACTTTAACCGCTCTACCTCTTCTTTCGTTCTGCAGTTGCGGAGCGCCCTTTTATAGTTTTCCCGCTCCCTCTGGGTGTCCTCATAATCTTTTAGTGCCTGTGGATTATTCTGCCGTAAATACTCAATTTCTTCCGGGGTAAGTTCTTCCCCCGCTGCCAGCTTGGCATCGATATTGGCATGCTTCTGACTTTTCCGCATCTGCTCTGCCTGTTCTCTGAAATCCTGAAGCTGCCGTTCTTCCGCTGTCATTTCCGTCAGTTTCTTCTTATCCTGCCCGAAACTGTTCTTTTTCTGCTGCCATTTCTGATCCAGTGCTGCCATGCGCACACTTCTTTTTATTGTTCCCGCCATTGTAAACATGCCGATACATCCTCCCTGATTTCCGCACGCGGCTTCCCTGCCGCATCAACAGTTTTTATCCTTTGGGATATGTATCGGCACGTTATGTGGTTTTCTTTATTTTCCGCCACGCATTTACAGTCCGTTCCGGTGCTGGTGCGCATACTTTTCTTTGGTTGCCATGCCGCCCCTGATATGCCTCTCCGATTTATTTACGTCCAGAACGCATCTTGCCTCCTTTGCAAGTGTCGGATTAATCTGCATCAGGCGGTCTGTCACGTCCTTATGTACCGTACTCTTGCTGACTCCGAATGCCTTGGCGGTCTGACGCACGGTGGCATTGTTTTCGATGATGTACGTTGCAATGCCCATCGCACGTTCTTCGATATAATCTTTCAAAGGTAATCCCCTCAGAATACTTTTTTACATTGTATGTATGTTTCCGAGGGGATATGACCGGAATATTATACCTTGTCAATTTCATCCCATGCTTCTTCAATGGTGTATACCTCACCATTTTTCATACTCTGCATTCCTTTTGCAAGCTCCCCGTAAAGTGCATCAAAAGCATCTTGTTGCGTGAAGTCATATGTTGAATTATTCACCATTGTGTCTACTTCCAATGATGTCATGGTATCGCTTCCTCCCCAATTTATATATGTATAAAACCGATTTCAGCAAGACTGCTTTTTCTATTGAGTCACATCATTGCTGCATCAATCCAATATCGGCAAATGGTCCAAACAGGGCGGCAAGTGCATCATATGGTGCCCTGTCATAGGTATCAAAATCATTCCGCCCCTCGTCAGTCTTCCCCAGAATACCAGCAGCCATACCGAACGGATATCCGTAGTCACTCCGCCTTCTTCAAGGATGCGCATAACCCACTCTTCCGGCACCATGGATTTAATCTGTTCCAATGTAAGACTCTCTAAGATTTTTCTTGTATTTTTTCCGACAGCAATCATGTACTCCCGTAAAGCTTCCACATGAATTCCTTTTGCAAATGTGATTGCTTCATCCAGCTCCAGGGCATTCCCTGTATCCATAATGTTTGTCCCTATTCTTTTTTGCCACTCATCATCAAACAACTGATTTTGGTTTGCCATCAATATATTACTGACTAAATCTTCAATTCTGTAAGTATGCCAGAACTGCCAGCACATCGGCACCGTATTGGTTCCGGCATAATGGAGGTCTTCTTCCCAGTTCTCCCTGGGCACAAGGTCGTTTTGATGCCCTTTCATCATGTAATCCAGCACATAATCCGCTACTGTTTTCTCCGTCCTGCCGGATACTTCCGCCGGATGAACCATAGCATGAACTTCCAACGTCAGTTCCTTTATATAGCCAATGTCATCTCCCTGCAATGCCCGTTCCAATTCCTTGTGTTTTTCTTCAAATGAACGGATCAATCCTTCTTTTGTCATAAACCTTCCTCCCAATTTTCCAATGATAAAACATGTTTGTCTTTCCTATTTTCAGGTATATTTTACGGGATTGCTGCGACAACTATATGTCGTAATTAGACAAAAATTTTTGAGCTGTCTGTATCAGCTCCTTCTTGTACTCCTCCGGTCCTATGACCTTTACTTTGTTTCCGAAACTTAACAGCAGTGCTTTCCATAATCGTTCCTTTGCAGGCACATCAATAAACATGCGTTTTGTATTTTCTGCTATCTGTTCTATGGGACAACCCGGAAAATATTCTTCCATCAATGCCGTTTCTTCATTGGCAAACTGCACCTCAATCGGAATACTTGTCTGGTAGTATGCCTGCTCTGACTCTCTCATTAAGACCTTAACGTCCCCATGGTCCATAACCGATATCTTATCCGTTTCCTTCAAATTCTGCATTCTTGCCACTTTGTAGGTTCTATACTGCTTTTTCTCTTCCGAATAAGCGAAGAGGTACCATGCATACCATTTATAATGAATAGCCAGTGGCTCGACCACCGGTACGGATTTTTTTCCATCCGCGTTGCAGTATGCAAATGACACATACTTCTTCTGACCAATGGCATGTTCCAGCAATTTGTTTTTACTCTGTACATCGGCATTTTCTTTGGTTACGCCAAAATCCCAGAAAACTTTTTGACCGCCTTCTTTTTGAACAATCGCATTATACTTTTCTATCAGGGTCTTTAAGGTATCATTGGTATAAGATGTGGCCAAACTTTCCAATGCCTTTATTATCATCTGCTGTTCATCGCTTCTGATTTCACTGTTTTCAATTTTATAAGTAGGCAGAATGGAATAACCGCCATTTTTCCCGCTTTCCGAATATATCGGTACGCCTATTGCAGAAATACTTATCATATCTCTTTGAATTGTCCTGACCGATACATGAAATTTTTCTGCGAGATAGCTGGCAGAAACATTATCATGATTCACTAAATAAATGATGATGCCCAATATCCGGTCTGTCTTCATTTGTCTTCCTCTCCACATTATGCAGTAATATGTCGCTTAACAACTTGTATTTTCTCTTCTTCGATATAAATTATTTTTATTCATTATGCAAAAAGCACTCCCAGATTGATCTACCCGAGAGTACCTTTATTTCAGTTCTACTCCATTTTCCGTATAATTTTGCTTTTATCCTATCATATTATTATGTCCTCACATACTGTTCGCTCACTTACCTCGAATGCCCTGACGGGCTGAAGAACAGTAGCATTATTTTTGATAATGTACATTTTTATGCCAATCGAACATTCTTCGATATAAGCTTTCAAGGATACTCCCTCAGAGTACTTTTTACAGTGTCTGAAAGTATCTGAGGAGTTATGATAGGGTTTTATTGATGACCACTTTCGCCTATTATATATAGTATAATATTGCTTTATTTAGTTTTTTAGAATTTCCTTTTTTACTTTCGTAAAATTTCAGCATTATTACCTATTGCATTTTACCAAACAATTGGTATAATAAACTTGTATTTTTCATACAATAAAAGTACAAGGTATATGAACCTCTTGGATGGTTTCTTTTTAGGAATCTGAACAGTGGGGATTGTACCTTCTTTTTATGAATATTTTTTATAGTCATACAATGCTATTAATTTTCTAAATAAAGATTTATATCTTTCATATAATTCAGTATTATAGTATTTTCTCAAATACTCCCCTAATTCCTCAGTTAAAATATCCTTTGCAAACTTTTTAATATTTGCCACTTGCTTAGGAATATGGTTAGGATATGTCATCTCGATATCTCTTATATTGTTAAATTTTGTACCTGTTTTAATGTAACTTCGCACATCAGATGATGTAGGTCTTATATCAGGGTCATCATAACCATTGATAATATTGTAGTTTGAAGGTATGTTGTTCAAAGGATAATTCAATGCTCTGATATATTTATATATAGGCAGAAGTGTACTTCCCGATCTGCTTCGTATATTTTTAAATGTTTTATCAATTAGCTGTGAATTGATAAGATATGGCTTATTATCAAAAAGAATATCCTCTAAAATTTCATCAATATCGAAATAGCTAAAACCTATCTGTCTTACTGTATCCGCTCTTCCAAAATACACTGCTGCTTTTTCATCATCTATATCAGGACTATTAATGTCCCCAAATAAAATATTATTTTGTGCCTCTGTAGAATAGACAAATCGGCATACCATATCCTGGAGTTTTCTTGCAAGCTTAATTGGCATTGAACTTCTAATTTTTGATAAAGCTTGATAGACAATCTCATAATTGTCTAATATAAATTCATTAATCATGATAGAATGTCTACCCCACGTAAGAGTGTTTTTATTATATGCTTCCTCCTTTCCAAACGTTGGAGAAATAAAAATAAAATTATTCTTAATCTTTTCAAGCTGTTCTGCTGTTAAGCATTCAGCAATTTCGCAAAAGATATTGCGAATATTAACATCTCCTAAACCATATCCAATAAAAATAATGGGATGCTCAACAAAAATTGTTAATAGCTTTGCAGATAAATATTTCAATTTCTTGTCGAAATCCTCATAATCTTTTTCGGTCAAAACAATGCTATCTGGTTTACTACAACATCCATGTATTTTATATATTTCAAAAATATTCAATGAATTGGCTAATAATAAACTATCCTGTCCGATTAGAACCGAAAAGTCCTTAAAAACATTTTCTAAAACTCCATCATAATTGGTTGTTATTATTCCTGCAAATTTATTTTGATTTCTAATTAGACTTTGCACTTCTTTATATTCCGTCAAACCATTATCTAACTGCATATGGCTCATTTGTCTTGCAACCAGAAACTTAAATGGATTGTACCGATTGTTGATAATGTGGTTGTTTTCTTCTTCGTTGAAAACAATCATATCAAATCCCTCTTCAGAATAGTAACGTTCATTAAACTCCTGCTCTATAGCTGTTGCCAAAACAGGATTAACATAATATTTTTGTTCCTCCTCTGTCATACCCGGATGCTCAATTGCAATTTTTCTCTCAATTCTTTGCTTAAGTTTTTCATAACTTCTTTCCTTCTTCTCAGGATTAATCACTCTCCACGTATTAAACAGCAGTTCATTCCAGCTTGGTGCATGAGAATAACGCATAGAAAAACCAGTTCCAACAAATAAATACGGCAACTGTTGAAACGAAGCAATTCGTTGCTCTAATTCATTCTTAACATATTCATTCATTTTTTTCCTCCCACTTAATTATTTAATACAAATGTTTTATAAATCTTACAATCATTTTGTAACCAAAGCAGTACATCTCTTTTTTTATTTTCCCATTTATAATTATATTGAAATTAAGTTTAGTATCTTACCTACCATACTCAGTCTCTCCGTTTCACTTCCGTCAATGCTGAACCAATGTCCCCTCCCCTGCCCACTTATACATATCTATATGGATAAATCGTTGGCCGATGTCAGCTTTTACCGATACTCTCTTACACTCGCAAAATATTTCATAAGTATCTCTTTCATAAACTGGTAACGTCTTGCATATGTATTTTCGATTCTTATGAGTTCAAAACCATGTTCTTCACAAATCTCATTCTTTTTCTTATCCCTTTCCATAACCACTGCTTTTTCCATATGTTCTCTGCCATCTAACTCAATTGCCAAAATGGGAATATCCACTTTTGTTCTCGGTTGTCTTTCATAGACCACAAAATCAAACCTTCCTGTGTAAAATAAGTCATTATAGGCATACGCATCCTGAAATACATGTGCAATACTCACTTCCTTTTGCACAATGCACTTATGATTTGTGTTAAGCACATTATCTAAGGCATGGTTTAGATTTTCCAGAAAAGCCTGTTCCGTTTCCGTGCTGTAAGGCTTTATTCCCAGTGCTCTTGATGCTCCCACTTTAGGTGTAACCCTGGTTTCTCCATTATTTTTTACATATTGTACAAGCTCATAGAGATCATCATCCTCGGAATTAGCATGCAAACGCTCTAACTCTTTGGCACTTGACAAAACAATCAACTTATCTTTTGCTCTTGATACAGCAACATTAATAAGTTCTTTATTGTTTTTTAGCCATTCGTATGTTCCCTTCCCCGTTTTTTCGGTCAGGGCTAACGAAAAAAGAACAACATCTTTTTCATCCCCCTGAAAAGCATGCACCGTTCCACAAGAGACATTGCTTAGTTCATTGTCTTTTAATTCCTGATTAATAAGCTCCTTTTGATTGGCAAAAGGAGTAATCACACCAATGCTCTTATCTTTATTCATGGATGCATATTTAATGATTTGATTCACTTCCATTGGCGCCGTATTTTTACAATATGTTTTGTTTTCCGGCACATCTATAAACACCAACGGATGCAGTTCCTTACTATGATTACAGATTTTTAGCTTACCATTGTAGTATTTTTTATTATTGAATTGTATAATCCGGTCATTGCATCTGTAATGGTGACTGAGAAGAATCTCCCTGCTGACGGAATCACAGGCTAAAAAAACTTTATAAATAGAGTTATTAATATAGTCATATTCATCTGTTATCTTATACGTTTTGCGAAGTTTCCTATTATCAATCTGACTCAGCAAAATAACCGGATTTAATTGCTGCGGATCTCCTACCAGCATAAGACTCGCTCCACGGATAATTGGAACAAGCGATGTAGCAATATTCCCCTGACTGGCTTCATCCATGATAACCATATCAAAGTGAACACCTGGCGTTCCGATTTTGTGTGCTGAAATTGAAGTAGTTGCTATAATCGGAAAGATTTTCTGGAACTTTTTGAGGTTTTCATCCTTCTTTATATAATCATTAAAAGCTTTTACCTTTTCAGTTACATCCTCCGTATATACAATCTTCAGCAAATCGGCGTTTTTGGGTTCTTGTAAATGTTTAATACATTTAGCTGATGTATAGTACAAATAGTTCTTAAAAGCCTCTTCATCTTCTAATACTAATTTTAATGCATCTTCCTCTGTAATATTTCCCGTCTGCTTAATTTTTTCCTCTACCTGTCTTAATTGTACTCCCTGCAGTTGTGTCTGAAAAGTAAGATGTTTGTTGGAATCCATCAGACTTTGAATAGCCTCCTGCGTTTCCATAAGCTTTAATCTTTCTTCATAATCCTGCAGAAGACTTGTTAATTGTCTTGTCCTTGCAATTCTGTCTGATTTTCTTTTTTCGAGTGTCCCCTCATAAATATTAATTTCCTTCGTTACCTCATAAAGGTTTTTAATATACTCTATAGCCATTGCAACTTTCTCATCACTGCCAAGTCGTATAATGGGAAAAGGAATATATCCCTTATTACCATTACTGATGAGTTGAAGTTTCTCACATACTCCATCAATAGGATGGTTATTATAAGACGTAAACAGAACGGTCTGTTCATTAAAAAAAGCTGTCACAAGAGTGTTTACAATGGTATTGGTTTTTCCCGTTCCGGGCGGTCCCTGTATATATGCCAATGGATATTTCATGGCATTATGAATTGCCAATAATTGGTCAAGATTAATCTGTTTATTCAAAAGGGCTATCGGAAACACCTTTCTGCTCGCCGGTTCCTGAACCAGATTTCCGAAAAAAGCCTGTATAGGTGCTGTCACTTCATCCTTCTGAAACATATCATCAATAGCCTTATATTCTTCATGCAAATCTAAAATAACATCTCTTCCAATAGCTATCAGGTAAGGCATATCATCCACGCCTTTAATCTGATTATTGCCTTGTGTAATTCTATCTTTTATTAATTCAGCATTTTTCTTAAAGTCATTTAATAACTCGTAATCATCCGCATCTAAGAATTTCCGAATGCTTTGCTGTGTTCCGTCTATTGTAAATTCTGTACATACTGTGACATCTTCTGCCGGTTTTAAGCATCTGCGTTTTACATCCAGAAACATCTCTCTATATGCGAGTACATATAAGCCTTGTTTTACCGGTACACTTAAAATATTTAATGCTAATTGTTTGATTCTTTTCTTAGTCCAAACACTTGTTGCATTATATTGAAAACTATCTATAATGTCTCTGAATTGCGTATCTGACAGGTAATACTCTCCCCTATTGATACAATCTCCATCAAAATATTGTAACAGGCTATATTCTGTTTTATAGGGAACCGAATCCAGTTTATTGCAATCTATATAATAACTGAGTAATTTTAAATTAGAAACACTATGAAACAAAGAGCGATATTTAAGCGGATTTAATTGAATATCCGATTTAAGTAACTCCGGCACCTCAAAGTAAGAACCTTCAATAATACGAGAGGATAAAATCGATTCTATATAAATCTCCAATTGCGTAGTTGTGTTTTTCCCTAAATGTAATCCTTCTCCTCGCAATTTCCCTTTTATTGGATTTATTTCCATTATTCCTATCCAATATTTAGTAATTTCATCCTTCTTATTTTTATATTCTATACTTATCCATTTATTTTCATGGATTGCCCTAAAAATATCACGACATATTGTGTCCATAGCAGTTCCTCCTGCATATAGTTGCCAGTATGATACTATCATACCAAAAAGCAAGCTAATATCAAAGCTTTTTATATCTTCTTATCCACAATTTTAGGATTACAAATCTAATCTAAAAAAACGGATGCCTCCCTTCCCTATAAGTCTTGAAAGTGTGGATAAAAATGTCCTTCCATAAGCATATCATCAGAGCTATTCTTATAACGCGCACGTTACAGTATACCGCCATATTGTCAGATAGTACGAAAACGTTTTTACGTCTCCTCCTTCAGCCCCATATCGCTGTGGTACCGGTTACGGTAGTGCAGGGGCGTCATGCCGTATTCCTTGCGGAATTTTTCAATGAAATGGCTCTGGGAGGCAAAGCAGAGGAGTTCGGAAATCTGGGAGCAGCTGTAATCGGAATATTTCAGCATGTTCTGCGCCACTTCCAGCTTTCTCTGCAAAATGTAACGGCTGACCGAAATGCCTACCTCGCAGGAGAACAGTCTGGAAAAATAATTTTCGTTGAGTCCCACGTATGCTGCCACTTCCGCCACCGTTATCCGGCAGTGGAGATGCGAATAAATGTAATCGATGCTTTTAACCACCGGCTTGGAAAAAATTTTTTTCTTGCGGATGGTTTCCATCTGTTCCGCATAGTCTAAGCACATCACTTTGTGGAGGGCGCACAGCTCCTTTAAGCTGTTCAGCCTGTCCGCCTTCAGGATATAATAGTCGGACATTTCGTATGCCTGATTGCTCTCCATACCGCCTTCAATGCAGAAACGGGCAAGCAGGCCTGCCGTTACCACAAAGTGGTAGCGGATGCTCTGTATGGGGTCCGCCGACAATTTCTTTTTGGTGTTCATGGCAAAGGAATCCTCGTCCAGTCTTTGCCTCACTTCCGCTGTCTGCCCCTGCTTTACATAGGAATAAAAGCTCATTTCCCCGCTGTAATCGGTGGAGGTGGCTTCTCGTTCCACATACTGTTCCAGGATGGCTACTTTTCTTTTCTCACTCAGCATAAAAAAGGTCCTTTCTTTTGCTTTTATTGTAGCACAAATATGATAAAAAAGTAATATATATGATATATTTTCTTTTTACAAATTCATACAATGAGGTCATAAGATAACGAAAAAAAGAACGAAAAACATACATTTTTATCAAACAAAGAAAGGACAACTGCCATGAAAAAAACACTTGATTGGAACACTTATCTTGATACCGCTTCCCGGACCGTTTCCGAAGGTATCGTCATGCTCACCAATGAAAACCATGCCCTTCCCCTTGCAAAGGATGAAGAAGTTGCTGTGTTCGGCCGCATTCAGCTTCACTATTATAAAAGTGGTACCGGTTCAGGCGGTATGGTGAATGTTTCCAGGGTCATCAGCATTGTTGACGGTCTTGCAGAAAACAACGTGAAGATTAACGAAACGCTTTTAAATACCTATAAGGAATGGGAAAGGGAACATCCTTATGATTTGGGCGAAGGCTGGGCTGCAGAACCCTGGTCCCAGAAAGAAATGCCTCTTTCTGATAAACTGGTAGCCGATGTTGCAAAAGAAACCTCCACTGCGATTGTCATCATCGGACGTACCGCCGGGGAGGAACAGGACAATTTCGACGGAGAAGGTTCTTTCCGCCTCACCGAACTGGAATGGGATATGTTAAAGAAAGTACGCAAATCCTTCTCCAAGGTGATTTTACTTTTGAATGTTTCCAATATTATTGATATGAGTTTCTTAGATACCTGCCCTCCCGATGCCTGTATGTATGTATGGGCCGGCGGCATGGTAGGCGGCAGAGGTACTGCTGATGTTCTCTGTGGCAAGGTAGCTCCCTCCGGTAAACTTCCGGATACCATTGCCTATCATCTTTCCGACTATCCCTCCTCTCCCTACTTTGGCGGAAAGACACAGAATTTTTACTCTGAGGACATTTATGTAGGCTATCGTTATTTTGAAACCTTTGCCCGCGAAAAGGTACGCTTTCCCTTCGGATTCGGACTTTCCTACACAGAGTTTGACATCTCTGTTGTCCGCACCTCCGAAGGAAACGGCGTTGCCGTCAGCAAGGACACTGTTTTGACTTTTGACATAAATGTCAGAAACACCGGTTCCGTTGCAGGTAAGGAAACCGTACAGCTTTACTGTGAGGCTCCCCAGGGAAAACTGGGCAAAGCCGCAAGGGTTCTCTGCGGTTTTGAAAAAACAAAGCTCTTAGCTCCCGGAGAGGAACAGCTCCTTACTGTTACCATTCCCGTAAAATCTCTGGCTTCCTATGATGACTCCGGTGTAACCGGCCATCGTTTCTCCTATGTTCTGGAAGCCGGCACCTATCATTTTTATGTAGGAAACAATGTCAGAAACGCGGCTCTTTCCCTT
>FR880819.1:52907-56362 GCA_000434615.1 Clostridium sp. CAG:510 | reverse complement strand
TTGGCGTTTCTATTTCCGACACAGTTGTCACAGAACAGCTTACCCAGGCGCTTGCACCGGTAAAAGCTTTCAAGCGTTTCAAACCGGTTGTCAATGACAAGGCTGCCGGTTCCTACGAAATAACCACAGAGGATGTTCCACTGAATGAAGTGGACGAACCTAAGAGAAGACTTTCCCTTCTTCCCGCCGAAATTCCTTACACCGGCGATTTGGGTATCAAGCTTGCGGATGTATTAAAGGGTACCCACAGCATGGATGAATTTATCGGTCAGTTATCCGACGAAGACCTTTCCTGCATTATCCGCGGCGAAGGTATGGGCAGCCCCAAGGTTACTCCCGGTACGGCTGCTGCCTTCGGCGGCGTGGCAAAGAGCCTGACCGAGTTCGGTATTCCCTGCGGCTGCTGCGACGACGGTCCTTCCGGCATGCGTTTAGACTGCGGCACCAAGGCGTTCAGCCTTCCCATCGGCACCATGATTGCCGCTACCTTCAACAAAGAACTGGTGGAAGAGCTGTTCGTCTGCATGGGACTGGAAATGATTACCAACAAAGTTGACTGCCTCTTGGGACCCGGCATGAACATTCACCGTCACCCCTTAAACGGCAGAAACTTTGAATACTTCTCCGAAGACCCTCTGCTGACCGGTCAGATGGCGGTTGCCGAATTAAAGGGACTGCATTCCGTAGGCGTTACCGGCACCATCAAGCATTTCTGCGGAAACAATCAGGAAACCGGCCGTCACTTTGTAGACAACATTGCTTCCGAGCGTGCGCTTCGTGAGATTTACTTAAAGGGCTTTGAAATTGCCGTAAAGGAAGGAAATGCCGACTCCATCATGACCACCTACGGTCCCGTAAACGGTCTCTGGACAGCAGGAAACTTTGACTTAAACACCGTTATTCTTCGAAACGAATGGGGCTTTACCGGTTTTACCATGACCGACTGGTGGGCAGACATCAACGAGCGCGGCACCAGCCAGAACAAGACCAACTTCGCTGCCATGGCGAAGGCCCAGAACGATATCTTCATGGTTTGCGCAGATGGGGAAAAGAACGACGACAACACCCTTGAGAGCTTACAGAACGGCACTCTGCTCCGTGCAGAGCTGCAGCGCAATGCCAAGAATATCTGTCGCTTCCTGCTGCACACCCCTGCCATGAACCGACTGCTTGGCGAGCCGGATGAAATTACCATTGTAAACAGACCTGCGGAGGATACCCCCAGCGACGAACCGGTTATCTTCTACGATGTATATGATGATTTCACCCTTCCTCTCGAAGACATCTGCACGGACAGAGGCACCAGCTACAGCTTCGGCTTAAAGGTACACAATCCTTCTTATTATAAGGTAACTCTGACTGCCAGCTCCACCCAGGGCGAACTGGCGCAGATTCCGGTAACTCTGTTCTCCCTGGGCAGTGCAAGCGGCACCTTTACCTGGAACGGCACGGACGGAAAACCGGTTTCCTACGAAAAGGAAATCCCCATGTTTTCTCCGTTTACCTCCATCCGCCTGTTCTTTGCCCAGAGCGGCTTAAAAATGCTGAGCATCCGCTTTGACAGAGTGGAAAAAGACATTCCCTGGAGTGAACTGTAAGCCGCCTGCTTATGCTTTGATACTCCGGGAAAATTCGAACGAACTCTTTTAGAAATGAGGTCATAATATGGCAACTCTCGTAAAAGATATGACGCACGGCAGGGAAACGCCCCTGCTTCTGCGTTTCATGCTCCCCATGCTTTTAGGCAATCTGTTCCAGCAGGTATATAATCTGGCCGACAGCATCATCGTCGGTCAGCATGAGGGAGCAAACGCCCTCGGTTCCATCGGCTGCACCGGCTCCATTACCTTTTTGTTTTTCTCCTTCTGCAACGGTCTGTCCATGGGCGCCGGCATTCTGA
Organism: Clostridium sp. CAG:510; assembly: GCA_000434615.1. Classification (GTDB taxonomy): domain Bacteria; phylum Bacillota; class Clostridia; order Lachnospirales; family Lachnospiraceae; genus Acetatifactor. Next base: position 54,462 of record FR880819.1, on the reverse strand, counting down.
TTGCGCAGTATTTCGGCTCCGGCAGGGGGGACAAGGTAAAGCAGACGCTTGCCAATGCCTTTTATATCCAGATGGTTTCCGGCGTGCTGCTCAGTATCATTGGTTATCTGTCAGCAAGGCCAATTTTAACCTTATTAAAAACGCCTGCCGGTCAGATAGACGGTGCCACGACATATCTGGAAATCGTGTGTCTGGGTACGCTGGCAGTTTCCCTGTATAACTATGCGGCACAGACCATGCGTGCCCTGGGTGATTCCCGGACACCTTTGATTTTTCTGATTGTTGCCTGCCTGATCAATGTTTTCTTAGACCTTTTACTGGTGGTAGGATTAAACATGGGCGTAATGGGCGCAGCGCTTGCCACCGTGCTTTCCCAGTGTATTTCCGCTGTTTGCAGCCTGTTGTACGGCTTTTGGAAAAATCCTTATTTTAAGTTAAAAAGAGAACATTTGCGATTTGACCGTGAAATTTCTGCGAAATGCTTTCAGATTGGCCTGCCGTTGGCGGCACAGAGTATTCTGATTTCCATTTCCTGTGTAATCCTGCAGAGAGTGGTAAATGGATTTGAAGAGGCGGTCGTCAGTGCGTTTACCGCTACGACACGTATTGAGCAGTTGGTTCAGCAGCCGTTTAATTCCCTCGGCAGCGCCGTTTCCACCTTTACAGGACAGAATATGGGTGCCGGAAAAACCGACCGTGTAAAGACAGCTTTTCACAAGAGTATCTGGATTGCTGCCGCAATCAGTCTGTCCATGCTGATTGCCTGCTACGCAGCCGGTTCCTTTATGATAAGGTGCTTTGTCAACGACCCGGAGGTCATCCGTATCGGTGCCATGGGTCTGCGCATCACCAGCCTGATGTTCTTCCCTCTCGGTATGATTTACATTACCAGAGGTCTGTTGAACGGCGCCGGCGATGCCTTTTATGCCATGATTAACGGTGCCGTGGAGGTCACTGGACGTGTCGGCTTCTCCCTGCTCTTCGTTGTAATTTTCCCCATCGGCATCCGTGCCGTATGGTTTGCAACCGGGCTTACCTGGGTGATTACCGCCCTCGCAGGTATTATCCGCTACCGGCAGGGTAAATGGCTGAAATATCACCTGAATTAGATTATCTTATCAGCACAGACATCCACCCACTCGCGGCAGCCGGAATACTGCTCTATTTCGGATATGCTCAATTCAATGGCGCTGTTACTGCTGCCGCATGCCGGATATACCGTTTCGTATTCCTTCAGCGAGTCATCCAAATAAACTTCTACACCTTCCTTTACGGCAAAGGGGCATACTCCTCCGGGAGCATGTCCCACGAATTCTGTAAGCTCTTCTGCCGTGAGCATTTTGGCTTTTTTTCCGAATTTTGCCTTATATTTGGAATTGCTGATTTTCCGGTCGCCCGCCGTTACGATTAAAATCGGTCTGTCCTCCACCATAAAGGACAGTGTCTTGGCGATTCTGCCCGGCTCGCAGTGCAGGGCTTCCGCCGCCAGTGCCACGGTTGCGCTGGACACTGGAAATTCCAACACCCGCTCCTCCATTTCTTTTTCCCTGAAATA
>FR880819.1:44803-52902 GCA_000434615.1 Clostridium sp. CAG:510 | reverse complement strand
CCCGCTCTTCCATTCCTTTTTCCCTGAAATAAGATTTAACAGCTTCTACTGACATAAATGTTTCCTTTCTAAATTGACATATTGGTTTTCATAGGTTATGTTATAACTACTACTCACATAAAACAATTGATTTCTTTTATCATCACCAACAAAAGGCGGGAAAGAAAGTGAGTGAATACATTGAAACAAATTCTGTATTCTGTCCATACTGATACTGTACGCTTTTAGAAAGGATGCTCCGAATGGAAGAAAACCTGATGGAAAACGAAAAACTGTCCGCCGTAATGGACAATGTGGAAAAGGTGATTGTCGGCAAACGTACCTCCATTGCCCTGCTGCTGACAGCCATGCTGGCGGGCGGCCACATTCTGATAGAGGACGTTCCCGGTGTGGGAAAAACCCAGCTTGTTGCCTCGGTGGCACGTTCCTGCAACGGGAAATTCAACCGTCTGCAGCTTACCCCCGATGTCATGCCGTCGGACATCACTGGCTTTACCATGATAAACCCGGCAACGAGAGAGACCGAATTCCGGGAAGGCGCTGTCTTCTGTAATTTTCTGTTAGCCGACGAAATCAACCGTTCCTCTCCCAAAACGCAGTCCGCCTTGTTGGAAATCATGGAAGAAGGACAGGTCAGCATGGAAGGAAAAACCTACCGGCTGCCCCAGCCTTTTATGGTGCTTGCTACCCAGAACCCTGTGGAAACCTACGGCACCTACCACCTGCCGGAAGCGCAGATGGACCGTTTCCTTATGAAAATCAGCATGGGCTACCCGGAAAAGGAGGAGGAGCTTGCCATTCTCAGAAGAAGCGCGGATGCCGCTCCCGCCAACCTGTCCGCGGTCATTTCCCTGGAAGAAATCGTGGCGCTGAAAGAAAAGGTGGAGCACATCCATATCAGCCCCCGTCTGGAAGAATACATTGTAAATCTTGCGGAAGCTACCAGAGACTCCGAATACATCCGGCTGGGCGTCAGCCCCAGAGGCTCCCTCGCCCTGCACCGGACGGCAAGAGCTTACGCCGTTTTATGCGGCAGGGACTATGTGCTGCCCGATGATATCAAATTTCTGGCACCGTTTGTCCTGACACACCGCATTATCATTTCGCCCAAAGGGAAATCCGTCTTAGGCTCCCCCGAAGAAGTGCTCGCCCAGCTTTTACGCACCCTTACCGTTCCTACGGAATAGCTGAAATTCCATACGAATAATGGAAATTCCCTGTAACGCAAAGAAGGTTACCTATGAATAAGATGTTTCCCTTGAAATCCTTTTTCTCCTGGAAGGAAAAAAAGAAAGAAAAGAAAAACTCCCGCCTGAGCGGTATACCGGGCTATCTTCTGTCCATCGGTCTCTGTGTTGTATTTGCTCTGTATTGCAGTGGCCGTGTGGGCTGGTTTCTGGTGCTTACTTTTATCTGTGCTCCCATTCTTTCCCTGCTGTTTACCCTGTTGTTCCGCAAACAGATTATCGCCGCGTGCAGGCTGGAAACACCGCTTGCCGCCAAGGGAGAGCATGGTATTCTCACTGTGAGCCTGCAAAGCAAAGGCTTTCTGCCCTCCCCGTTTATAACCATAACTTTTACGGACTCCCCCTATCTTACCTGTGGGGAACCGCTTCTGACCCTGTCCCTGCTGCCCCGTTCAACCGAAACCGTTTTCTTTGACTTTACAGCCTCTGTCTGTGGTGCCTCCTTTGTCGGTATTAAGGAAATCCGCATCTGGGATTATCTGGGTCTCTTTTCTTTTACCGCTCCCGTACCGGATACACAGGAAATCCATGTAGTCCCGGACATTGCCGAGGTATCTTCCGACGAAGACTATATTCTGGAAATCTACCAGCAGTCCACAGAGACCGGGGACAGTGAGGAAACCATCGATGCCGGCTCCACACTGTTTGGCGGCTTTCCGGGCTTTGAACACCGGGAATATGTACCGGGAGACCCCTTAAAACGAATTAACTGGAAGCTTTCTGCCAAGAGGGACAAACTCTACGTGCGTCTGGACGAAGAAACCGCTTCCTCCAGGGTGTGCATCTTACTTGACACCCTCTTGCAGGCAGGGGAAGAAGATTTGCAGAACCTGCCCCCGGATTTATATGCGATTGCAAAACCGGATATGGCACTGCCGCTTCTTGCCCAGAACGCCATGGAAACCTCCCTTGGTATTGCCCGCGCACTCCTTCACAACAGCCTCACGGTTTCCTACCTGTACCTTTCTCCCGATACCGGTGATTTTCGGGAAATGTCTCTCCGGAAAGAGGAAGATATTCCGGAGCTGGCAAAGGAACTGGCGGCTTATTCTTTTTCCGCAGAAAGACGGATTCTGCCTGATAATCTGACATCCGATATGCCTCTGCTTATCTGCACACCCGGCAGAACGGACGATGCAGACTTCCGCGGCTGCATCGTTTATTCTGCCCTGACCGGCAAAGGAGCTTTGCTATGATACGTGATTTTCTTTCCAAGCACAAAACTGAATGCGGCGCCTATGCTCTGGTGCTTACTCTGTGTTTTTCCCTGTTTGTCATCTATGATGCCTTTTCGGGAACCGCCGCACTGTTCCTTATTCCCGGGACACTGCTTATCTGTGCCGCTTATTTTTTTCTGTGCGTCTTTGTGGAAAAGCATAGACTTATCGGCTCTGTCCTGTTCGGATTTGTGTTTTTTATTGTGGTAAGGCTCTTTATGTTCTTTTCCCGTTACGGCATGAGCGCCTATCAGGCGATCTTTCTGGAATGGATGCTGACAAAGGGAAGCAATGCGGAAGGAGCTGTATTTTTTCTGATTTCCCTGTTTCTGTTCTTTACGTTCTTCTTTTCCGTGACCGTTTACTACTTTTCCAAGGTATTGTACCGGATGTTTTTTCTCACCTTAATCAGCCTCATTCCCTGTGTACTGTATGTAAAGGTTATGTCCGAAATCAACAACGTAAGCCTGGTACTCATTGCCCTCTGCAACGTGGCTGTCTTTATTCTGCACCGCAATTCCCTGCGCGATATGGGAAAAATCACCAAAAAGGCCACGCTGATTGCTTCCGGCGCCGTGTTCATGCTTATGATTTTCCTTGTGGCGTCCGCTATTCCCAAACAGCAGGAAGCTCCTTACTACGATGAATTTGAAGACCTGTTCATGGGCGGCGACACCTCCTCCGATATCGAAGACAGTTTTTCTGACTTAAGCGAATTTTCCGGGGATGCCTCCGGCTTTTTAAGCCAGTCCAACCGGAAAATGTACTCCCTTTACGGCAGTACCGCTTCCTACTTAAAACGTCAGAATTTTGATTATTATGACTTTGCAAAAGACCGCTGGTATGCGGATGAAACCTATTCCACCACATATTCAACACCGGAAAACTGGGAGGCTGTGGAGCAGTACAAAAATCTGCCCTCCCTCCATTCTGCCCTGCTGGCGGCAGAAGAATATGAGCCGGGCTTTCTGAAGGCTCATCATTTAAATGAAATCAAGGACTTGCGGCAGCCCCTAAGCCTTCTGCAGACAACAAGAATCCAGTCGGAGAATTTCGGTGCCGCTTATTTTCTCGTTCCTTCTAACGTCATCTGTCTGGATGCGGGAGAACTGCAGGACTCCTGCCGGGTAACTCCCGGGGGAGCCTTTTTCTCCGAAGAGGGAGCCCATCCGCTCAATTTCCAGTACTCCTACAGTTACTACACCGACTATGTCTATTACAACAGCTGGATTTTGGCAGGCGGTGTGGATTTTGACAATGAAGAAGCCCTGAAGCTTCTGACAGACCTCCGCAACGTGCTGCAGGAAAACGAAGACGTCTGGTACAATACTGCCTCCTCCTATCTGCACCAGCAGATTGAAGCCGACTATTACCGGGAGCTGTGTACGGAAAATACTGTGGAAATTTCTTCGGAATTAAAGGATTTTGCGCTGTCCCTGACGGATGGGCTTTCCAATGACTACGAAAAAGCCGCCGCCATTGAAAGTTTTTTCCAGACCGGCGGATTTACTTACGATTTGCAGTATCATGCCCCGGATGATTCCCCGGAATATTTCCTGTTTACCGGAAAAACCGGCACCTGCTCGGACTTTGCTTCCGCTTATGTGCTGCTTGCCAGAGCCGCCGGACTGACCGTCCGCTATGCGGAAGGATACACCCCCGAGGCAGAAGGCGGCAACCGTTATGTCATTAAAAACCGTGACTCCCATGCCTTTCCGGAGGTATTTATCCAGAATATCGGCTGGATGGTATTTGAACCCACGGTAGCTTCTACGGGAAACGGCAGCCCTTTACGCTTTTTATCCCGGCTTCGCATGGACTACGGTTTAATGGCGGTAATCGCCTTTTTCCTTGTGGTTCTGACTGTGCTTGCCACCGTTTTACGGGTCCTGCTGCCCCTTCTTACGGAATGGGCATTCCGTATCCGTCTTCATGTTACTTCCGTCCCCTACGGCACGTTATTGGCCTATAAACGCCTGTTAAAAAAAGGAGGCCGTGTTTTCCGGGAGAATTTAAAAAGTAAAACACCCCATGAACTTTCCGAACTCTTCCTGTCCATAGGGTGTGATATTTCCTGTCTGTGTCATTATGCCGAGCAGATTTTGTATGCACCGGGCTTTGTAGCACCCATCACACAAAAGCAGCTCTGTGAGAATTACGCTTCCGCCTGCAAGGCTTTACGGCGTTACCGTAAGACCGGACGGTCCGGTAATCATAAAGCCGATGTCTGAAATGCTTCCGCCTGCGGGAATTACGCCATTGTAGCTTTCATTGGTTACATGCAGGGTATTTCCGTTTGCGGAATATTTTCCGCTCCAGCCGCTGGAAAAAGCGATATCACCGCTGAAGTGAATGTCGATTGCCCACTGGCTGGTGTCGGAGCTTCCGGGATTTTCTAACTTCACATCAAACTGGTAGCAGGTCTTGCCGCCGTCCTCCCAGCTGCTCTTTAAGGTTGCAGTTCCGTTTAAGCCGCTGCTCGTAAAGGAGAAACTCTGTCCGCTGTTACTGCTCTGTCCGTTATTGCTGTTATTCTGGCTGGTGTTCTTTCCGCCGGACTGATTGTTCTTTGCGGCATCCTTGGAATTTCCAACGGTACTGTTGCCGGTCAGGGTCTTATAAAGCCATTTTCCCGTTTCGCTTAAATCACTCTCCGTAAAATCAGAAGTCTTGTTGCAGGAGCTGCTGATTAACGCAGAGGTTTCGTTTTTATTGGAAAGATTCCATGCCACATAGCTGATGCCGTATTCGTTAATCACATCCATCCATTTCTGTGCCTGGTCATAATCCACGCCGCCGTTTCCGCTGGCATCGCAGATGCTGAACTCACTGATAAATACAGGCAGTCCCGCCTTAATGGCATTTACCATGGTGTTGCGCAGATCCTCCTTGTGCGTTGCCGCATAAAAATGCAGGGTATACATGATGTTGTCATAGCCGGTAATCGGATCCGCCGCCGCTTCATCCACGCGCTGGGACCAGTTGGGAGTACCTACAATAATGATGGCATCGTCATCGTACTTGCGGATAATGGGAATAATGTCCTCTGCATATTTCTTTACATCGCTCCAGCTTGTGCCGCCGCAGGGCTCATTGCAGATTTCATAGAGAACATTGTTCTGGTCGGCATAGGTTTTTGCCATTTCCTCAAAGAATTTCTTGGCTTCGTCCTCATAGACCAACGGGCTGTTCTCATTCAGCACATGCCAGTCGATAATCACATACATATCGTTATCGGTTGCATACTGGACGCCGCGCTTCACGATATTTTTCAAATCTTCCTTATTGCCGTCGGTACAGTAACCACTGTTTTCATGGGTATACATGGCAAGACGCATGACATTTACATTCCACTCGTTACGGAACTGGCGGAACGCATTCTGGTCCACGTATGTGGGGAACCAGCCGATGCCGTGGGTGCTGATGCCCTTAAGCTGCACCGGATTGCCGTTTTCGTCCACAAGCTGGGTACCGTCCACGGAAAGAGCGCCGCATACAGAAGGTACCGCCAGGTCATAGTCCGCTGTCTTTGCCTCCGCATCCTTATCGTTTTCCGGGTCGGTCAGACTTTCGTCCCTGCCATCGTTCTCCGTTCCGCCTTTGTTGTCGCCTGCGTTATTTTCCGCCGGTGAGCTCTCGCCGTTTTCCTCTGCAGGCTGCGTTTCCGCTTCCGCAGTCACCCTGGTTTCTGCACTGCCGTCAGCCGTCAAAAGCTTGTTTGCCTGGTTCCATTTACCGTATGCCAGTATCAGAAGTACTACTCCGGTTACGCAGAGTACCGCTCCGATAATGGCCAAAATCAGACCTGTTTTTTTCTTCATTCGCCTGTGCCCCTCCTGTTTTTGCCTAACAATACCCCGTATTGTTGCCTGTTATAAGTTTATTGAAACAGCATATAATACTGCAATTTCTGATAAGAAAGTAAAGTATCCTCCTCTGAAACGGACTCATCCGTATACCGGGTTTCTTCCGCGGAGATAACCGGAATTTCCTGCCGGAACTCCTCTAAATACTGCTGATAGGGCGACAGGGGAAGCCCCGCCGTCTGCATCACTTTGCCGGATAAATAATTGGCGCTGATTTCCACATCCTGTTCTTCCGCAATGTCGTAGTTTGCCCAGATGACAAAGGGCACCACATACCGTTCCTTCTGTTCTTCATCCGTCAACGTCGCACCGGATTTGCCGTTTGCCTGAAGCACCGGCTCCACCACGGAGTCCGTGGGCTGGTGATCGCCAAAGAAAACAATGATAGTCTTTTCTTCCTGTTCGGAGAAATACCGCACCAGACTTTCGAGCGCCGTATCCGTCTGCTTCATCAGGGACAGATAGGTATTGATGGCGTCCGTTCCGCCATCCTTAAGTGCCACATCCGGTGTAAAGTTATCAAATTTATCCGTGTAGCCGGAATGATTCTGCATAGTTACCTCGAAGAAAAATAAAGGTTCGCTTCCTTTTTTCTCGTAGGCTCTCTTGATAAAATTAAACGCCGTTTCATCACTGACATAGCTGCGCAGCCTGCCCGTCTCGGGGAAACTGTCTATAAAATCCGCCCGTTCAAATCCCAGCAGCGGATACACCGTTTCCCGGTCCCAGCCGGAAGCCTTGTAAGGGTGCGCAGCTCTTGTGGTATAGCCGAGGGACTTCAGATAAGAAGCCAGCGACTGGGTTTCCTCATGGATATACTGCTGATATGCCACACTTCCCTGAGGGAGAAATGCCATGGTATTGCCGGTTAAAAATTCAAATTCCGTATTGGCAGTGTTGCCGCCCTTGACCGATACATGCAGTTTTCCGGTAATGGCATTTTCCGCACCGTTCTGCAGGGAATGTACGAACGGCATGTAGTCCATGTTGGCATCTACCTCGCCCAGCACCGCCGGGTCGGAAAACGCTTCATCCATAATAACGATGATATTGGGTCTGTCCGTCACCTCTCCTACAGATTTTTCGGCAAGAAGCGCCGCTTCTTCCTCCGCATCGTAGCCGTCCGGCACATCCACATCAATGTACTGCAGCTCTAATAGAAATGCCACCGCCGTACCGTCCTTGTAGCTCATGGTCGTCGGGGTAAACAGCTTGTCGTACATCCTGATGTCCTGCTCCACGAATTCCTCATTGTGAAGCAGATTGATATACACACTTAGGAGCACCAGCGCGCTTAACGCACTGACACTGCGGAATATCCAGCCCTTTTTCAGTTTATTCTTTCCGAACAGAATAATCACCACTGCAAGCAGGGCAAATCCTATCATGGCTGCCAGCGCACGGGTTGTCAGGGTGTAGGAAAAATTGTCCGCCACGCTTAACGCCGTGCCGATGGAATAAAAATCCCATGGCTGGATGGGCTGTGAGCGGAACTTCAATACAAAATAATTGGCAAGACCATATATAAAAAAGATGCCGGTTTCCAAAAGTAGGGCTATCCGCAGTCTGCCGGTTACTGTGTAAAACAATACCATCAGTAACTCAAAGAAAATAATGTTGTAAATCTGGATACCCGTCCGCATATCCTTAAACGGGTTATGGGTAAACCATTCAAACAGATAAAACACAAAAACCGGTACCAAAAGGGCCAGTACCGTTTTTGCTATTTCATTTTTATGGAATTTCATACTAAAACCTTTCCCTAAAAA
>FR880819.1:37031-44772 GCA_000434615.1 Clostridium sp. CAG:510 | reverse complement strand
AAATTCTTCTTACCGACAAACTGGTTCTGTAGGTTGCCTTGCTTACCTTGATGCCGGTTCTTGCGCTGCTGGCGTGCACAATGTAGCCGCCGCCGATATAGAGCGCCACATGTCCATCATAGCAGATCAAATCGCCCGGCTGGGCATTTTCATAGGAAACTTCCTTACCTGCGCTCCGCTGGGAATAGGATGTGCGGGGAAGAGAATAATTAAAATCACTGTAAATACGGTAGGTAAAGCCGGAACAATCCGCACCCTTCGTAAGGCTGGTGCCGCCCGCAACGTAAGGATTACCAATAAACTGGCAACCGTACCGGGCTATCTGCTTTCCTAAGTCACTTCCCTTGGCATTGTTGATAATCTCCGCCACATTAGTGCTAACGGTGTAGGTACCGTTTGCCGCACTCTTTCTTTTCTGCTCATCCTGCAGTTTCTTTAAGTCCGCCTGCTCCTGCTTGATCTTCGCCGTCAGAGCCTTGGCTTCCTGCCTTGCTTTGGCAATCTGCGTATCAAAGTCCGCAGACTGCTTTTTCTTTTCCGCAAGCAGAACGTCAAGCTGCGCCTTCTGGTCTTCCATGGACTGTTTATCCACCAAAAGCGCTGCCTTGTCAACCTCAAGCTGGTCCCAGATTTCCTTGGTTTCCACACGGGAAGCCTCGTACTCATCCAGAAGCTTTTTGTCATAAGAATAAACCGCCTCTATGTAGCTGGCATTGTTCAGAATTTCACTGAAGGAAGATGCGGAAAAAATGGTGTTCAGGTAATCCGTCTCGCCGGTTTCATACATGAACTGAATCTGGCTGACCATGGCAGCATACTGCGTTTCTTCTTTTTCTTTTGCTTCTTCATACAGAGCTTCCGTAGTTTCAATATCCGCTTCCTTGGTGGCGATGTTTTCCTCGAGGACGCCGATTTCTGCCATTGTGTTTAAGAGCTCCGCATCCAGATCGGAGATTTCCTCTTCCAGCAGATCCTGCTCATCTTCAAGTCCTGCAATGTTGTCGTTGATATTGGAAAGCTGCCCCTGATGGTTTTTGATGTTCTCCCGGATTTCCCCGATGGAGGTAGCATACGCAGGAAGCACCGTACCAAAAAGTATGGCACATACCAATATACAGTTTATAAGTCTTTTAGCTGTCTTTTTCATTGGTCTCCTTCCCACCCGCAGGGCAATCTTTTTATCTTTTAGAAATTACAGTTCGCAGTTGTTTACGGTTCTGGGGAACGGGATAACGTCGCGGATGTTGCCCATTCCGGTCAGATACATAACGCATCTTTCAAAGCCCAGACCAAAGCCGGCATGACGTACGGAACCGTATCTGCGGAGATCAAGATAGAAATCGTAATCTTCCTTCTTCAGGCCCAGTTCATCCATTCTCTGCTCTAAGAGCTCCAACTTATCCTCTCTCTGGCTGCCGCCGATAATTTCGCCGATACCGGGTACTAAGCAGTCCATAGCGGCAACAGTCTTGCCGTCATCGTTTAACTTCATGTAGAATGCCTTGATCTCCTTCGGATAATCGGTAACGAATACCGGGCGCTTGAATTCCTTTTCGGTCAGGTATCTTTCATGCTCGGTCTGTAAATCGCAGCCCCAGAATACCTTATATTCAAATTCATCATTGTGTTTTTCCAAAATCTTGATGGCATCGGTGTAGGTAACATGACCGAAATCGGAATTTACCACATGCTGCAGTCTTTCAATCAGTCCCTTATCTACATACTGGTTGAAGAATGCCATTTCCGCAGGTGCATTTTCCAGTACATAGCGGATTACATACTTTAACATGCTCTCTGCCAGCACCATGTCGTCTGTCAGGTCTGCAAATGCCATTTCCGGCTCAATCATCCAGAACTCAGCCGCATGACGGGTGGTGTTGGAATTTTCCGCACGGAAGGTAGGTCCGAAGGTATATACATTCTTGAATGCAAACGCATAGGTTTCTACGTTTAACTGTCCGCTTACGGTCAGATTGGTTGGCTTACCGAAGAAGTCCTTGCTGTAATCCACGGCGCCGTCCTCCGTCTTAGGAATGTTGTTCAGATCCATGGTGGTTACCTGGAACATTTCACCGGCACCCTCACAGTCGCTTCCGGTAATGAGCGGTGTATGCACATAGACAAAGCCTCTCTCCTGGAAGAACATGTGGATTGCATAAGCAATCAGGGAACGAACACGGAACACTGCCTGGAAGGTGTTGGTTCTGGGACGGAGATGGGGAATGGTTCGCAGATATTCAAAGCTGTGACGTTTCTTCTGCAAAGGATAATCGGAAGTGGACTCTCCTTCCACAAATGCCTCCTCCGCCTGCATTTCAAAAGGCTGCTTAGCATCGGGTGTTGCCACGATGGTACCCTTTACCACAACTGCGGAGCCAATGTTTAACCTGGTCAGCTCTGCAAAGTTTGCAAGCTTGTCGCTGTATACTACCTGAAGGGTTTCAAAATAAGTACCGTCATTGATGACGATAAATCCGAATGTCTTGGAATCACGGTTGCTGCGTATCCAGCCGCCTACGGTTACTTCTTTGCCAATAAAGCTTTCTCTGTCACGATATAAATCTCTGATATCTGTTAACTCCATCTCTCTGCTCCTCTTTCTTTTTATTCTGTCATCTGTATTTTTACAACTAAACTGTCCGCAAATGCCCCGTATTAATATTCGGTAACATTGCCGTTTTCATAAATAAAATCTACGACCTTTTCGTACAGGAAATATTCCCGGAACTCTTCTTTATCCCTGTCGCCCAGCATATCCTCTACGGTGTCATAGTTATTTTCACTTGCCATTTCGGTCAGCTTTTCTTCCAGTTCGGCATCGTCAATGCTTAAGTTCTCCTTTGCCGCAATATACTGGAAAATCATGCTCTGTCTTGCGCTGGTTTCAGCAGACATCTGAATATAGGTCTGGGAATCCATGCTGTTGGTATACATGCTGTAGGTATCAATGTCCACGCCGTAGTTGGCAGCCTGTGCTTCCATGGTGGAAGTAAGCTGCAGGGAATATTTGTCTACTAAGGACTTGGGCAGCGCACTTACGGTTGCAATGTCGTCAAGCTGGGAAATAACTGCATTTTCCTTTGCCACACCGTAGTTGTACTTAGCGCTGGCTTCCAGGTATTCACGACAGAAATCCAAAAATTCCTGCACGTTGTGATAAGTGCCGTCCGTAAAGCTTTCGATTTCGGAATCAACCATTTCGGAGCTGTTGGATGCGCAGATAAAGTTTACGGTTACGGTAAATACCACGTCCTGTCCTGCCAGGTCCGCATTCTGATAGCCTTCCGGGAAGGTCAGGTTCAAATCTACGGTATCGCCAACATTGACACCGATTAAGCCGTCTTCAAAACCGTCGATAAAGCTGCCGCTGCCGATGGTTAAATTGTAACCCTGTGATGTACCGCCGTCAAATGCCACGCCGTCTTTTTTGCCTTCAAAATCAATGTTTACGGTATCGCCGGATTCTACTACGCTCTTCTCCACATTGCTCTTGGCGCCCATCTGATTGTAGGTCTGTATGGCGATGGTTTCCACATCTTCGTCCGTTACTTCTGCCTGCTTGGCAATGGAGAGCTCCAGTCCCTTGTAATCACTGCTCATGCTGACATTGCTGAGCACATCCACATCGCCGTCCACCACGGGAATTTCGCTTTCGTACTCCGCTGCCGTGGTTGCGCCGGCAATGGCGGATTCATTCTGGGACTCGGTCGTATTTCCGCCATCTGTACCATCTGTATTGGTTTTATCTCCGCATCCGGCAAGTACACCGAGTGTCAGGGAAAGTGCCAGTAAAACTGCAAATCTTTTTTTCATAATAAACCTCATTTCTTTCGCTTTTTTACAAAGCGGCTTCTTATTTTATATCACAAATACACCCGATTTACAAGAGCGGAGACAGGAGCCGGCACACTTGTTCTTTCACGCGGAGCCCAGGTTTCCGCGAAGTATACATGCTTTTTGTAATTCTGGTACATTTATCCAGGTCCTTTTTAAAATATCCCGTCATTTCCTTCGCCTTGTTCCGGTCGTACAGAACCGCATTCACTTCAAAATTCAGGGCAAAGCTGCGGATGTCCATATTTGCCGTACCGTAGCAGAGCACCCTGTCGTCCACCACGATACCCTTCGCATGCAGGAAACCATCGTTATAGATATAGCAGTTGGCGCCCGCCATGACAAGTTCTCCCATGTAGGAATAGGTTGCCCAGTATACAAAGGGATGGTCGGGCTTGCAGGGAATCATCAGGTTTACCTCCACGCCGGAATAAATCGCCATAAGCAGGGCGGAAAGCATGGACTCGTCCGGAATAAAATACGGCGTCTGAATATAGATTTTTTCCTTTGCCTTGTGGATGAGCCGGATATAGTTGTCGCGGATGGGCTCTAAGGAAGTATCGGGGCCGCTGTATATAATCTGCATATAGCAGTTGTCCCTCACCGCCGGTGCAAAGCCCGCCATATAGCGGGGATTGGAAAACAGATGATCCTTCGCCGCATAGTTCCAGTCAAGTAAGAAACGCAGCTCCAGTCCCATGATACCCTCGCCGCGGATGCGCAGATGGGTATCCCTCCAGTAGCCGAATTTCGGAACCAGACCAATATATTCTTTTCCGATATTAAAGCCGCCCACATAGGCAACCTTATTGTCAATCACCACAATTTTACGGTGGTTCCGGTAATTGATACGAAGCTGCAGCCTGCGGAAAAGCGCCGGGAAAAATTCTGCGGTTTCAATGCCCGCTTCGTTTAAGCTCTTCCAGAATTTCGGTTTCACGGAGCGGCAGCCCATGGCATCAAACAGAATGCGCACCTCCACACCTTCCTTCGCCTTCTCCACCAGCACATCCTTAATGCGGTTAAACAGCACATCATTTTTAATGATGTAATACTGGATATGGATGAATTCCTTTGCCTCCCGGATGTCCTGTATAAGGGCGTCGAATTTCTCATTGCCGTCCGTAAAAATGTCCACGTCATTGGTATCGGTGAGCACGCTGCCGGTAGTGTTTAAGTTAAACAGCACCAGATCCGTATAGCCCTTTAAGTCCGGGTCACCCTCTTCGTACTCCTTGCTCTGGATTTTGTGCTCCTGCTGCCGGATGGCCTCATTCAGCTTATCCTCGATTTCCTTCACACGGAACATCTTCTGCTTGTGCATGTCCGTCCCGATAAGAAGATAAAAAATAAAACCTACCACAGGGACAAAATACAACGCAAGAAGCCATGTCCAGACTGTCTTGGGATCCTTCCTCTGGAAAAAAACCACCGCCACGGCAAATATTAAATTAAAAAATACCAGGTGATTGAAAAAAAAACGAATCCCCTGCATGGTAATATCCAGCACCTGATACACGTTTTTCCCGCCTTTCCGCAGATTTCCAAGGTTCGGCAGCATACCTGTCCGTATTCCGCCACCCTTTTATTTGTTTGAGTATACCACACATTATTTCTAAAAAATACCCCAAAAATGCGTATTGCCTTATCCTAAAAACAATGTTACAATGTTGCTTGCAAAGTAATTTTTAGGAGGTTTCCCGGTGAGTACTGGTTGGATTATCACACTTATTGTTATCGGCGTTCTGGTCGCCATACTGGTTGTACTGTATTTTCTTGGAAAGAAGGCACAGAAAAAGCAGGCGGAGCAGCAGGTTCTCTTAGAGCAGAACAAGCAGACCGTTTCCATGCTTATCATAGATAAAAAACGAATGAAGATGAAGGACTCGGGACTCCCCGCCATGGTCATGGAGCAGACACCGAGGCTCATGCGCAACTCCAAGCTTCCCATTGTAAAAGCGAAAGTCGGTCCCCAGATTCTTTCCTTAGTCAGTGATGAAAAGATTTTTGACAGCATTCCCGTGAAAAAGGAAGTCAAGGCAACCGTCAGCGGCATTTACATCTTAGACGTAAAGGGACTTCACGGCAAGCTTCCCGCAGCACCCGTAAAGAAGAAAGGCTTCTTCAAGCGTGCTCTGGAAACCGCCCAGGAAAAGGCAGGAGCAAAGCCTGTTAAATAGTGATTGAAAACAAAGGGTATGTACGCCGGTACATACCCTCTTTTTTTGTTATCTGTTATGCTCTTTATGCCTGAAAGATTTTTATGCTTTCTGCGATATCTTCATCCGTAAAAAACATTCCGCCAGCGGCTTTTCTTCCGCCTCGAGAGCATATTCGATACGGATTTCGATTTCCTCATCCGTTTCCTTCACGTTGATTTTGCGGGTGTCCACCGCCAGATTCATTTTTCCGTAGGGCGTATGGTACTGGGTGGGGTGTTTTTTCTGCTCTTCAAAAATCATGGTGGTGCTTATGGCGCCGCTGCGTACCAGCTCCACGCCGTTTTTGTGCAGCTTCACCCTTGTTTTCACGGGTTCTTCCATCCCTTCCTGCACTTCTTCATAAAAAAGGTAATGGCATTCCCCTTTCTTAAAATACCTGGCATCCGCTTTCATTTCCTGGCTGTCGCGGTCTTCCCCGAAAGACTGCACACCCTTTATGGTAAGAGAAACTTCTTCTGTCAACTGTTCTGCCTTCCTTCCGCTTTGTTATCTGCCGGATGCTTTCTAATACTCTTCAATGTTCACCTGCTTGGCAGAGAGGATTCCGTATTTGATAATGGAATTGGCAAACCGGATAAATTTCTCGGTGGTATCACTCACATAAAACTGGTACTGGTTGTCACCCAGCCCCGGTGCATTTTCCCGAAGCAGATTTTTTTCCGCCAGCATCTCTTTTAATTCCCTTGCGGTTTCATAAGCCGGGTTCACCAGATTAACCTTTTCTCCCATAATGCGGCCGATGGTGGAACGGATAAGGGGATAATGGGTGCATCCTAAAATCAGGGTATCTATATCCAGATCGATCAACTCCGTCAGATATCTTCTGGCGATTTCATCCGTTACCGGATCCTGCAGAAGTCCTTCTTCCACCAGGGGCACAAACAACGGGCACGCCTTGCCCCATATCTGTACCTTGGGATTTAACTCTTTTATGTATTCGCCGTAAATATGGCTGTTGATGGTTGCCTCCGTGGCAATGACACCGATTTTTCCGTTCCGGGTGGTATCGGCGGCGGCTTTGGCACCTGGCTTTACCACACCCATAATGGGAATGTCGAATTCCTTTTCCAGTTCATCCAATGCATAGGCGCTCGCCGTATTGCATGCCACCACGATGGTTTTCACATGATGCGTTTCCAAAAAACGTACAATCTGCCTGGAAAACCGGGTTACGGTTTCCTTGGATTTATTGCCGTAGGGCACCCTTGCAGTATCCCCGAAATATACGATTTTTTCATTGGGAATCTGACGCATGATTTCTCTTGCCACGGTCAGCCCGCCGATACCGGAATCAAACACGCCGATGGGTGACTCCCTGTCTATTCTGTCATTGTTCATAACTCTGTCCTCAACATTTTGGCAGGCATGCTCAGAACCAGTTTTTCAACAGCTCCCAGAGCCTGCTCTTTGCCTTTATTTCCTCCGGCTTTGCCGAAAGCAGCCGGTAATAAAGCTCGCTGCCGTACTCCGTTTCTTCCTCCGTCTGTCCGTCCTCACAGACCACCCGGCAGGTATCCTCGTTTAAGCAGAACTCCGGGTAAAACAATCCGAAGAACGCACATGCCGCCAGCAGCAAGCTTACTTTTTTTATTCTGTAAATCCATTTTTCCATAGAAAGACCTCTCTGTTCCTATAAGCGGATATTTTCCGCTATTCTGTTACAGAGAGTATGGACACTCTTTCTT
>FR880819.1:13565-36999 GCA_000434615.1 Clostridium sp. CAG:510 | reverse complement strand
TTCCTTTATACCCTTCAGGCATGCGCGGCATTTTTTTCCTGCTCCTTATGCAGCTGGCGCATAATGGCATTTTCCTGATTGTCTATGTGAAGCTTTGCCGTTTTCGCCGCCGTTGCCTTATCCTTATTCCGGATGCAGTCAAATAAAATCCGGTGCTCCGCAATCAGCTGTTCATGAGTGCTGACGTCCTTGATGTATTCAAAACGGTACCGGTACATCTGCTCCGATAAGTTGTTGATAAGCTGTACCAGACGGGTGTTGCCGGCAGCCTTCACTATGATGTTGTGAAACTCCACGTCCGCCTGGGCAATTTTCTTCGGGTCCCCGGTAGAAACTGCCTTTTCAAAGGACTCGCATGCCTTTCCCAGCGCTGCAAGCTCCTCGTCGTTAATACGGTCGCAGGCAAGCTCCACACTGAGTGCATCCAGCGCCCTTCTTACCTCCAGCACATCCCTTAAACTCTTTTCGGTAATCTGTGCCACTTCCGCGCCTCTTCTGGGAATCATGGTCACCAGACCTTCCAGTTCCAGCTTGCGGATTGCCTCCCTTATGGGGGTACGGCTGACGCCCAGCTTATTTGCCAGATGAATTTCCATCAGTCTTTCACCCGGCTTCAGCTCCCCTGTTAAAATTCCCTGTCGTAATGTATTGAATACCACATCTCTTAATGGAAGAAATTCATCCATATTTGTCTGTAGGTTTTCCTGCATATGCCCTCTCATTCTGCCGTGTAATGCTTTATGCGGATACAAATTCCGTCACGAAAATCTGTTTTACCGGCTGATAACCTTTCTCTGTCCACTGCATCTCTGCCTGCTTTTGCTCCAATACCTCTTTGCAGTGTACTGCTTCCTCTTTATTCTTAAATATCCCGAAAACGGTGGGTCCGCTGCCGCTCATCATGGCTCTCACCGCTCCGTTTTCTTCCATCAGCTCTATCAGTCTGCCGATAACCGGATAGGACGGCGACGTCACATCCTGAAGTACATTTCCCATTCTGTCTGTTACCCCGTGCAGACTTCCCTCCCGGATGGCATCCACCATGCCGTCTATATCAGGATGCTTCGTTTCTTCCGATAAATTCAGCCTGCCGTAAACTTCTTTGGTAGAAACAAATAAATCCGGCTTGGCTAAAAGCACTGCTGCCTCCGGTACATCCGGCAGCGGCGTCAGTTTTTCACCGATTCCTTCCGCCAGCGCCGTACCGCCCATGATGCAGTAAGGAACATCGGCTCCTATTTTTACCCCAAGCTCCTTTAATGCTTCTCCGGAAAGCCCCGTTTTATACAAAATATTCATACCCTTAAAGACGGCTGCCGCATCCGTACTGCCGCCGGCAAGCCCCGCCGCCACGGGAATACGTTTTATAAGCTGTATCTCCACACCGCCCTTCACGCCGGTGCTCTCTAAGAAAAGTTTTGCCGCCCGGTAGGCTAAATTGGTATCATCACAGGGTATCTCGCCGTTTTCCGTGGAAAACTTGATGCCCTCCGGTATTTTTCTCAAGGTTACGGTATCATGCACACCCACGGTCTGCATCACCATTTTCACTTCATGGTAACCGTTAGGCAGCCTGCCCACCACGTCCAGTCCGAGATTGACCTTGGCATGGCCCTGCATTTCTATACTATCGTCCGTCATTTCGCGTTTGGTTTCCTTTCTTCAGGAATTGTACTTAATTATATACAATTTGGTGTTTTTCGTCAATGACTTGAAGAAAAGCCCTGCCGCAATGGCAAGGCTTTTTATTACATTCCCTTCACAATAAGAAGTTTATCCCCCGGATGGACTTCATCCGAGTTCATTTCATTGACTTCTTTTATTTTATCCACCGGCACATAATATTTTTTACCGATATTCCACAGGTTATCCTCCGCACCCGCCACGTAAATCACCATGCCGGGCAGATCGTTTACTTTTTCCGTATCCAGGTCCGTGATTTTCAAATCCTTTATAAGGGAAACGGGCTGCTTGCGGAAGCAGATTGCCTGGAAGTCCAGAACTGCCTTCACATCCATTTCTTCGCTGTCCACCATAACCACCTGCAGAGGCCCGGTTTCCGCCAGAAGCTTTACCTCATCCTCCGGCCGGATATCCGGTACTTCCAGCGTATAGCTAAACGGCAATACTCCCGTTACACTGCGGTAGGGCGCTATGTCGTCCCCGGTAATGTAAAGCACCTGCACATTTAAGGTACCCTCCGCCAAAATGCCTTCTTCCGTAATAGCAGTGCGGTCCAATACCACCTCGCCCCGGCTGTGGATCACCTGCAGCACCCTTTCCTCGGAATGCTCTAATTTCAGCCGGTCGGACACCTTGCTCTTTCCGGCTATCCGCATGAGAAGCTGCTTGCAGGCCGCTTCCTTTTCCAGACATTCCACTTCCCTTGTAACGCCGTAAACATCTGAAACCATGCTGATGTTTTCTTCTTCGTAGAGTTTTATAGACACATCCAGCACCAGTTCCAGCGAAAGCATTCGTTCCTCGCCGTCGAAATCCGGTTTGACTTCCAGATTTTTCTGTCCGATTTCAAACGTTATCAGCCCTGTCATGTCATCCCGGCTGCCGCTGCACTCTAAATTCCGGTTAAACGGAATGGTGTTTTCATAGAAACGGATGGGGGTATTTTCACCCTCCCCTTCATACAAAACAAAAATATGGATATCGCCCTGCACAGAAATACTTTCGCCCATGGGCTTAAAGGTAACGCCCTCCAAATCCACATCCTCCCACAGAATATGGAAAATATTGGGGTAATTCTGGGGCATGGAAATTTCCTCTTTCAGCCGCAGGATATCGTTTTTCTGAATGGCAATCTGCGCCGCATTTACATTGCTTTTCCTAAATTCCAACGGGCAGACCTCTTCCTCCGAAAACAAATCCACCGGCGCTTCTTCGTCATACAGCTCCTCCACACAGGCTTTCAGGGTAAAGAGCGCCTGTACGGAAAGCTTCCGGGAATTGATTTCTCCCACCGTCAAATCTTCCAGACACGCCTTTACCGTTACCGCATCCGTTCCCTGCACCCCTTCCATGTAAAGCTGCTCTTCAAACGGAATTTTGCCGTCGATATTGACCAACATCTGTCCCTCGTCCTTTGTCTGGTAAAGCACCGAAAAAAGAAGTCTTCCCCTGACGCTTACATGGTCTTCTGTAGGTTTGACTTCTTCTATCTGTATCACTGCCTTGTGAAGAATAATCCCGCCCACGTCCGGCTTGTTGTCGGGAACGTTGATGTCTTCTTCCAAAGTGACCTGCGCGGCACTCTGGCATTTGATACGATCCATATGTATGTTTTTCTTAATCAGTTCCACTTTCGCTACCTCCATACAAGTACTGCTTATAGGTACTATATGAAGGCAGCGAAGGAAATATGCTAAATAACCGCGCCGATTAGTTCGTTGATATCTTCCACTCCGTACTTCGTCATATATTCTTCGATACCGGCAATGACTTTTTCCGTGGAATACGGGTCAAAGAAATTGGCTGCGCCCACACTGACTGCCGTAGCGCCCGCCATCATGAATTCAATGGCATCCTCACCGCTTAAGATACCGCCCATACCGATGATTGGGATGTTTACGGCATGCGCCGCCTGATACACCATCCGCACGGCTATGGGTTTGATTGCCGGACCGGACATACCGCCCGTTTTATTGGCAAGGGCAAATTTTCTCCGGTGAATGTCGATTTTCATGCCGGTCAGGGTATTTATCAGGGAAATAGCATCCGCACCCGCTGCTTCCGCCGCTTTTGCCATCTCGCCGATGTCCGTTACATTGGGACTTAACTTCATGATAATAGGCTGCTTCGCATGCTTTTTAATTTCCGCGGTAATCTCTTCGAGCGCTTCCTTCTTCTGTCCGAAAGCAATGGCGCCTTCCTTTACGTTGGGGCAGGAAACGTTGATTTCCAGCATATCCACGGGCTTGTCCGCCAGCTTTTCCACCACTTCCACGTAATCCGCAATGGATTTTCCGCACACGTTCACAATCACTTTTGTATCATACTGCTGTAAAAACGGAATGTCTCTTTCCATAAAGACATCGATGCCCGGGTTCTGCAGACCGATGGCATTTAACATACCGCCGTATACCTCGGCAATTCGCGGCGTCGGGTTGCCGGGCCAGGGCACATTTGCCACGCCCTTGGTTACAACTGCACCTAATTTATTCAAATCCACAAATTCGCCGTATTCCATACCGGAGCCGAAGGTACCGGAGCCAGTCATAACGGGATTTTTGAATTCTACTCCTGCAATTTTCACACTTGTATTCATCAGATTTCCACCTCCTGTGCCTCAAATACGGGGCCTTCCGTACAAATTCTGGTGTTGTTCACATGGGAATGCGGGTCCTTCTTTGCGGTCTTTACCACACAGCCTAAGCACGCACCGATTCCGCATGCCATGTGTTCCTCTAAGGAAATATAGGCGGGAATGCCCGCTTCTTCCGCATACTTTTTAATGGCACGAAGCATGGGCATGGGGCCGCAGGCAAAAATCATGTCGGCGGTAAGCTTGTTTTCCCGGATGGCATCCATGACATTTCCTTTGGTGCCCAGACTGCCGTCCTCCGTAGCAATGTATAAATCCCCTCTTCTGTCCAAATCCTTGTCCAGAAAAGTTTCACTGTTGCGGTAGCCGACAATAATCTGCTTTTCTCCCTGAATAGTCTTGGCAAGCTGCACCATGGGAGGAATACCCACGCCGCCGCCGATTAAAAATACCTTTTTTCCTTTCGCCAAATCTGCTGGGAAACCGTTTCCCAGGTTGCCGAGCAGTTCCACGGTATCCCCGGTGTTCAGGGTGGCAAACTCACTGGTTCCCTTTCCGACCTTCCGGTATACCAGACGCATCATGCTTTCTGTGGGAATGACCTCACATATACTGATGGGGCGGCCCAGCAGCGCGCTTCTGTCCTTGGGATATACGCATACAAACTGTCCGGGGCGCGCCGTTTCCGCCAGCTCCGTGCTCATCCACAAATCATAGATGTCCGGGCCGATTTTTTTCTGGGAAAGCACCTTTGCCGTTACTTTCTTCTTTGTCATGATTGTTCCTCCTCACGTTTACTGTAAACTATCTTTCCCCCGCAAATGGTGTAATAAACCTGTCCTTTTACTTTTCTTCCAAGGAAGGGGCTGTTCTGGGATTTTGAAACAAAACCGTCTATCACATACTCTTCCTTCGGGTCAAACAACACAATATCCGCCGGGCCGTTTTCGGTAAGTCTGCCTGCCGGAAGATGGTATAAATCCGCCGGATTGCAGGTCAGCTTTTCCAGTACCGACATCAGTGTCATATCTCCTGTTTCCACAAGCTCCGTCACACTTAAAGGCAGTGCCGTTTCCAGTCCGATGATTCCGCTGGGCGCCTCTGTAATCGGTTTTTCTTTTTCTTCTTTGCTATGCGGAGCATGGTCTGTGGCAATCATGTCAATGGTGCCGTCTTTTAATCCCTCTATTATGGCACGTCTGTCACTTTCTTCCCGTAAAGGCGGGTTCATCTTGGCAAGTGTGCCGTACGTGATGACTGCATCCTCCGTCAGGGTGAAGTGATGGGGCGTAGCTTCTGCATGGATATTGCTGCCGCGCTTCTTTGCCTGACGCACCAGTTCCACCGCTTCCTTGGTGCTGATATGCTGGATATCAATCGCCGCTCCGGTCTTTAAGGCAATCTCCAGATCCCTGCCAACCAAATCTATCTCCGCTTCTCTCTTGGAGCCGCCAATATGGTAATGGGCTGCCGCTTTTCCCGCATTCACACCGTTGTTCTCGATGTAAGCGGGGTTTTCCTCATGAAAGCTCAACGGCATTTGAAGTGCCGCCGCCCGCCTCATGGCTTCTTCCACAATTTCTTCCGATAAAACGGGCACTCCATCATCGGTAAAGCCTACCGCACCTTTTTGCGCCAGCTCTTCCATGGGCACGATCTCTTTTCCCTGCATGCCCATTGTCACGGTTGCGCAGGTATACACATGAATGCCGGTCTGCTTCCCTTTTTCTATCACGTAACGGAGTGTTTCCTCATTGTCCACGCAGGGCTTCGTATTTGCCATCAGAACCACGGTGGTGTAGCCGCCCTTTGCCGCTGCCTTCGCACCGGTTTCGATGTCCTCTTTATAGGTAAAGCCCGGATCACGAAAATGGGAATGCACGTCCACAAGTCCCGGCGCCGCCACAAGCCCCTCGGCATCAATCACCCTAAGAGAAGCCGGTTCTGCCGCCAGTTCTTCTTCCTTTATCTGACCGATTTTAACAATTTTTCCGTCTTTTAACAGGATATCTGCTTTTTCTTCCCTGCCGCCGGCGGGGTCTGTCACATAAGCATTTTTTATGAAAATCATCTGCTTTTTCCTTTCTTCGTCCGCTCTGCCTCCTCATCAAGACACGGGATTTGTTTCTGTTGTCTTATCTTTTAGAATATCATATTTTCCGCATATGGAATACCTTTTTTTCATAACTATTAATAACATCCTGAATCAGAAAGGAAATTTTATGCGATTGTCAAAGTTCACTGCAGTTTTGCTCATCGTCGGTCTTCTCCTGCTTTGCGGCTGCAGCCTGGGAACCGGTGAAAATACCAAGCTCCGGGATATGGAATTTACGGTACTTTCGGAAGAGGTTCTTCCGGATGAATTAAAGGGGCTCATTACCGAGAGGAAAAAAGACGCCTTCAGTTTTACATATACCGATGAGAGTTATCTGTATCTGTGTGTCGGTTACGGCGAGCAGCCCACCGGCGGTTACAGTATCGCGGTAAACGAACTGTATCTGACGGAGAACGCCATTTGTGTGGACACCTGTCTGCTGGGTCCCTCTCCCGATGAAAAAACCTCCGACGCCCCTTCATATCCCTATATTGTCATCAAGACGGAATATATGGATAAAACGGTGGAATTTCAGTAATTGTCTTTCCCTCCTTTGTATGGTAAACTGAAAATGATTACGCATACAAAGGAGATTTTCCATGCTTCGACTGATTATTGTAGCAACCTTCGTTATTTTGTTTTTAATCTGCTCCATTCCCCTCTTTTTTATCGAATGGCTTATCGGCAAATGGAAGCCGGATGTGAAATCCCGCAGTTCCCTTGCCATTGTAAACTGGGCATTCCGCGTGGTCGCTTTTCTTTCCGGCACCAAGGTCATTACCGTTGGCGAAGAAAACGTACCAAAGGATAAAGCTGTACTGTATGTGGGAAACCACCGCAGCTTTTACGACATTATTTTAACCTATCCCAAAGTACCGCGTCCCACCGGCTATGTGGCAAAAAAGGAAATGCTCAAGGTTCCCCTGCTTTCTGTCTGGATGAAATACCTGCACTGCTTATTCCTTGACCGTGACAACATAAAGGAAGGCTTAAAAACCATCCTGCAGGCCATTGAAATGGTAAAATCCGGCATTTCCGTCTGCATTTTCCCGGAAGGCACCCGCAACAAAACCGCCGATACCTTCCTGCCGTTCCACGATGGCAGCTTTAAGATTGCCGAGAAATCCGGCGCGCCGATTATTCCCATGACCATCGTCAATTCAGCAGCCGTTTTTGAAGACCATTTCCCCAAAATAAAAAAGGCCACCGTAGTCATTGAATACGGTAAGCCGATTTACTTAAATGAAATGTCCCGGGAAGAAAAGAAAGTGATAGGCGCCACCGTGAAAGCGGTCATTGAAGAAACCTATTTCCGGAACAAAGAGAAATATTTCGGAGAGGCAAAATAAGCCTCTCCGTTTTTTATATAAAAGGACAGATAATTCATATCATTTACGTGGCTAATTAAAAATATTTTGAAATAGTTATTGACATTTTCTCAACATTTGTTATACTAAAGAAAAAGCTACTTAAAATATTTTTGAAATAGCATGTTGCTTTCTTCTACTTATAGTAAACATTTTATAGCAAGCATTCCGGGAGCACAGTTGTATGGGTGAAAACAATATTTTTAAGGTCCTTGCCGATAAACAGCGGCGGGATATTCTGGTGATGTTAAAGGACGGCAGGCTGAACGCCGGGGAAATTGCCGAAAGACTTTCTGTGACACCGGCTGCCCTGTCCTACCACTTAAAGCTTCTAAAAGGCGCCGATTTAATTATGGAATATAAGAGTAAAAACTTTATTTATTATGAGCTCAATACCACGGTACTGGATGAATTGATTTTATGGATTGAACAGTTTGGAGGGAGTCGAAAATGAAAAAACTGATGTGGATTGTATCTGTTATTCCTTTGCTTTTTACCGCCGTTGCCTTACAGTTTATGCCCGATACCATACCTATGCATTCAAATCTTGCGGGAGAAATCGACCGGTGGGGGAGCAAATACGAAAGCTATATTTTCCCCTTATTGATTCTGGCAATCACCCTGTTCTGGCATCTTTTTACCCGGCACTTTGAAAAAAAAGCAGACCGGGCAAAATCCGACAAAGAGCGGGCGGAAGCACAGTCCAACGCAAAATTCCTGCCGATTGTCGGCTTATCCATGGCAGTGATGTATACCGTCATGCAGGCATTTATCCTGTACGGTTCCTATCAGACAGCCGTCACAGACAGCACCGTTGCCTCTGTCGATATTGCTAAGGTTTCTTGTATCATACTGGGCGGCATCTTCATTGTTCTGGGAAATTTCATGCCCAAGACCCGGAAAAACTATCTTTTGGGTGTGCGTATTTCTTACAGTATGTATAACGATACCACCTGGCGGAAAAGCAACCGTTTCGGCGCCATCGCCATGATTGCCGCCGGTATTCTCACCGTCGTTACTTCCATTTTCTTAAACGGCAACGCGGC
Source organism: Clostridium sp. CAG:510 (assembly GCA_000434615.1). Classification (GTDB taxonomy): domain Bacteria; phylum Bacillota; class Clostridia; order Lachnospirales; family Lachnospiraceae; genus Acetatifactor. The sequence continues at coordinate 28,215 of FR880819.1, read as the reverse complement.
AACTGTTATGATGCTGATTTACCTGCTTGGCGCCACGGTGGCTACTCTTATTTATGCCAGGAAAGTATACGACGTAGAAAAAAAGAAAACAGATTAAAGACAACAAGAGCGGGAAATGAAAATTCCATTTTCCGCTCTTGTTATCTTATTCTTCCCTGGTCAAAGCTTCCACGACCTTGGCAAAGCCCATTCCGTGGGATGCCTTAACCAGTATGGTATCGTTCGGTTCCAGCAAATCCGGGAGGCTATCCATCAGTTCGTCCCTGTCGGCAAAATACCGCACATCCTGCGAACCGTCGTAAGCTTCCAGCGCCGCATCATACATAGCTTTTGACAGCGTTCCTACACAGTAAACGGCATCAATGCCCTGTTCCACCGCATATGCTCCCACTTCCGCATGGAGGCTGTCTTCCTTTTCTCCCAATTCAAACATATCTCCTAAAATGGCTACCTTGCGGTCCGTTGCCGTTGCCAGCAAATCTATCGCCGCTTTCATGGAAACCGGATTGGCATTGTAGCAATCATCAATTACAAGCTTATCCTTTGTTTTAATCAGATTGCTTCTGCCTCCCACCGGGGTAACATTGTGAATGCCCGCATGAATTTCCTCTAAAGAAAGTCCAAGCAGCCTGCCGACAAGCGCCGCTGCGGTAGCATTGATTACCATGTGAATGCCCGGAAGCGAAATTTCAATCGGGCAGCTTCCTTCCGGCATATGTAAAACTGCCTTGCTGCCGAGCAGTCCCAGATTTTCAATATCCGTTGCGTATACTTCAAAGCCTTCCCTGTCGGAAATGCCGAAATGATGCACTTTTTTGCCGTTCACTTCCGTAACAGCCGCCAGCAGGTCATCCTCACCGTTCAGACAGACTTCGCCGCCGTCCTTCATGTAATGGAAAATCTCTGTCTTGGCGCGGAAAATACCTTCCCTGTTGTGAAGATTTTCCAGATGACACTGACCGATATTTGTAATGACACAGATGTCAGGCTTTGCCATTTCGCCTAAGCGGCTCATTTCTCCGAAATCACTGATACCCATTTCCACAACAGCCACTTCATGTTCTTCCTGAATGCGGAGCAATGTCAGCGGCAGTCCGATTTCGTTGTTAAAGTTGCCCTCTGTTTTCAGAACACAGTACTTTTCGGAAAGCACGCCCGCAATAAATTCCTTGGTGCTGGTCTTACCCACACTGCCGGTAATGCCCACCACCGGGATAGTCAGGCCGTTGCGGTAAAAGGAAGCCACCTTGCGCAGCGCACGCAGAGAGTCATCCACCAATATGTACGGTCCCCAGGCTTCTGCCGGAACCCCGTAAGCCGCTTCCACCTCTTCCGGTGTCATGCAGGTAACCACACATGCCGCTCCTTTTTCAAACACCTGACCGATGAAACGGTGTCCGTCCACCTTTTCTCCCTTAGTGGCAAAGAAAAGACCTCCCTCTTCTATTTTCCGGGAGTCAATGACCGCGCAGGTAATTTCCCTTGTTTCGTTTCCTCCTGCATTTTTCAGCTCGCTGCTGCAGGCTCTGGCAATATTCTCCAAGGTCAGATTCTTCATAAAAGTCTTCCTTCCTGTTCTTTTCGGAAATGACAAGTAGTCTTTCCCGAAATGTTTATTTTTTCAGTGAAATCGCAATCAGCTTCTCACAAAGCTGTTCATAGCTGATACCGATGGCAGCCGCTTCCTGGGGTAAAAGTGACGTAGGTGTCATTCCCGGAAGGGTGTTGGCTTCCAGGCAGTACATATCGCCGTTTTCTCCCATCATAAAATCCAGACGGGCATAGTTTTTCAGGCGGAGCGCCGCAAATCCTTTCTCCGCATAAGCCTGCATCTGCTTTGTCTGTTCCGGTGTCAGGTCCGCCGGGCAGGTTTCTACTGTACTGCCTGCCTGATATTTATTCTTATAATCATAAAACCCCTGTTTCGGTGCAATTTCAATAATGGGAAGCGCCTTCCCTTCCAACAGACCTATGGAAAATTCCCTGCCCTTTATGTACTGTTCCACAACGGCTTCCTTATCGTATTTGAATGCTTCTGCCTTAGCCGCCTCATATTCTTCTTCATTTCCTGCAATGCTGACGCCCACGCTGGAACCGCCGCAGCAAGCCTTTACGATGCAGGGGAACGTAACTTCTTCCGGTTCTTTTTCCCCTTTCTTTAAGCGGAAGCCCTGCGGGGTAGGAACGCCGTACTGCCGGAAAATATCCTTGGTCAGTCCCTTATCCATACTAAGGGCGGAGGAAACGTAATCCGTGCCGGTATAAGTAATGCCCATTAAATCGAAGCATGCCTGAATTTTACCGTTCTCGCCGTTTTCGCCGTGCAATGCCATAAACACCACATCCGCTTTCTGGCAGATGGCAATGACATTGGGCCCGAAGAAATTCTTCTCCCAGTCGGGACGCATGGCCTTTACCTTTTCAATATCGGGATTGGTTTCCTTGATACCGCTTACCTGTGCTTCCCAGTTGATGTCATCTTCAAAAATATGGGAAATATCACCCTCGTAGCCTAAGAAAACATCCAAAAGCACCGCATGGTGTCCGTTTCCTTTGATTGCCTGATAAATTTTCTGACCGGAAATTAACGATACATCTCTTTCTGTGCTGATTCCGCCTGCCAAAACTACAATATTCATCCTTCCGTCCTTACCTTTCCTATGATTTTCTTCATTCTTGTATCCGCATATCCTGCTTAACAAGTTTCTGTGTTCATAATATTACTTGTTTTTATATTATAATTCCCTGTCCGCCATTTCACTGAGGAGCAAAAGATATGCCGCTGTTTCTTCATCCGTCCGGTATAAAAGACTTTCCGCTTCCTCATTGATGCCCTCAAAATACCGGGCATAATTTTCCGTAAGCGTGCCGTACTCATTGTTGGTAATCACATAATTGCAGGAAGCAATGAGGACACCCTCCCACCAGACCTGCATCTGCTCCCCGGTGGTAATGCTGCTGCCGATGCCGTAAGGCATATCCTTGGCACAGGCGGCAATTTCCTCCGCCCGGTTAAGCAGCACCATCAGCAGTTTGCCGCAAAGCTCCACATCTATTTTCCTTTTCGTGGACGCATAGGTAAACGTTCCGAATGTCTGGGCGCCGTTATCCACAGTTTCCGGCAGTTTTTCTGCCGCCTCTTCCTGTACCCTGGCATATTTCTTCTGCCCCGTTGCCCGGTACAGCTCGCCCGCCACATAAAAAAGAAGTGCCGGCGGAGTATCTTCCTCCTGACTCACCGTTTTCCAGGCTTTGTCAGCCGCCTGCAGGCAGGACGTGGCATAATTGCTGTCCTTTTTCTGGTAGCTGTAACTGAACTTGGCAAGCACTGCGGAAATCCACGCCGTTTCCTCATAATCGGAATTGTCCAGCTTTCCGTACAGCCATTCTATGTAAGTACGAAGTATGGCAAAAAATGCCTCCTCCGTATCCGCATCCTGAGTGTAAACGCCGCCGTACAGCTCATAAGAAAGCAGCAGCAGGGAAACCGTTCTGCATGCCTCTTCTATCTCATCGTCCGCAAGAGCTTCCGGACCCTTTAATTCGTTTATCCCCTCTGCCAGTTTCCCGGAAAGGCCGCCCTTTTCAATGGTAAACGGATAGGAATACCCGATATAGTCGCAACGGATTTCATATTCACCCTCCGTTGTAAGCTCCGAAAAATCTCCATAGCCATTATATTCTTCTGTCAGGGCGTTGTATACAACATCCTGCAAATCTCCGGTAAAAATTACCGTTTTTTCCGTCCGGTCTATAATTTCATAATGTCCGGGAAGCTTTTTCCCCCGGAAAATCACCGTTTTCCTGCCATTCTCCGGATAGCCGCTGCGGGAAACCAGCACACCCAGCTGCATGTCGGGCAATTCGTAGGCAACCGAAAAACCGGCTGCTGCGGAACTGTCGCCGTCGGCTGGGACTTCCGCTGAAGTACCGTTGGTTCCGGCATCATTTCCCGCCGCATCATTATTCACTTTATTTTCCAAACCGCAGCCGCTTAACAAAGCCATCGCAAGCAACAGCGCCGTTATTTGCTTCCACTTTTTCCGCAATCTCATCACCCTGCTTATTTTACCATGAAAAAAAAGCCCGGTAAAGTGCGGTTTATGCTTTCCATTTTTGTTGGATTTAATTTTAAAACGAGCGAGAACCAATATCTAAAGTGATATTTCGTTTAATTATAGTATCTGTGTGATTTTCAGCCGCTTTCATAGCGTAGACGTGAAAAATATAAGATTGTTTTCTATTTATTACTCTCCCCTGTCTTAGAAATATCAGAGATTCACTTTTTATAATTTTTGTATTTATTTTTTTCACAAGTATGTTATTATTTATTTAGGTATATATCCAACCAGCCTGGGACCGGAAGATTTGAATACAATATTATTCTTCTGTAATATATACTGTAATTGTTTCTTCTGTACCATCCTTATAGATAAATGTTGCCTTGTACTCTACATCTTCACCTGTTACTGTTATAAATCCATAATTTTTCTTGGTTTTTCTTAATTCAGCATTGTTATCTTTGCACTCCAGTGTTGCATCTTTAATATTATCATTTTCTGGTGTTCTGTTAAAGAAAAATGATGATGAAGCAGAATTTTTATAATGGTCTCCGTTTTTCAAGATGGTTTGACCACCTCCATTTTCACTATTCCATACAATTATAAGCAAATCGTCATAGGATTGCAGTGCGTTAATGCAATCGACCGCATTGGAATACTGTGATAAATCAATGCTTTCTATATCTTCTGTTTCAGAAACAGTTTCTGTAGGTTCTACCGTTTCTACAGGTGTAGATTCAGTAGGTTCAACAACTTCAGGAGTTGTTTCTTCCTTAGTTACAGTTGTTGAAGGTGTAGTAGGTTCGGTATTCTTATTCTTTTTCTTGCCACAACCAGTAGCCATAGCTAATGTGAAAACAAGGATAACAATAAGAGCTACCTTTGTTGCTTTCCGGTTCCTTATTATTTTTGATATTTCTATTTTGTTTTCAAGGTGCAATTTTTCCATTTTTAATTCTCCTTTTTTTTTTGTTTCCAATGTTTCCAATAAGGAGAGAAAGTAATAAAAAGAAAAAAAGACAGTGATTGGAAACGGAAACATCCCACGTGTAATGCTCCTTTCTATTCTGTCTGATAAAAGTACATTTTAAATACCAAAAGAGAGCTTTCACCGGCTATGAGCAACTACACTCATAGCCGGCAAAAGCTCTCTTATTTTACAGAAAATGATTTCAGGGTAACTTAAAGAAAGGCTGCTGCAAGCCGTTCGTTCGTTCGTTCGTTCGTTCGTTCGTTCGTTCGTTCGTTCGTTCGTTCGTTCGTTCGTTCGTTCGTTCGTTCGTTCGTTCGTTCGTTCGTTCGTTCGTTCGTTCGTTCGTTCGTTCGTTCGTTCGTTCGTTCAAACCATTCCCCTTTTCCTCACTTCTGTCAAGTATCTTTTTGTACTTTTATGATTGCAATTATATCATATACTCTCATTATTGTATATATTTTTTCCTTTTATTGCATACCATCTTATTCTTTTCTGGCATCGTACACAATTCTGCCGTCAATAATGGTATAAAGCGTCTTGGTGAAAACTTCCATGGGATTGCCGGTAAAAACAGCAATGTCAGCATCCTTTCCCACTTCAAGACTGCCTACCCGGTCTGCCACGCCGCAGATTTTTGCCGGGTTAATGGTAATGGCTTTTAGGCCTTCCTCCATGGGAAGTCCCGCCTTGACTGCCATTCCGGCACAAATGGGCAGGGACTGGATAAGTGATACGGGATGGTCCGTGGTAATTGCCGTCAGCATTCCCGCTTTCTGCAAAATACCCACGGTTTTGAACGCCACATTCTGCACTTCGATTTTGCTGCGGCTGGATAAATCCGGTCCCACGATGGCAGGAAAACCTTCCTGTGCCAGCCGGTCCGCCACCAGATGTCCCTCACTGCAGTGGTCAAGCGTCATGCGGAGACCAAACTCCTTGGCAATACGCACCGCCGTAAAAATATCATCCACCCGGTGCACATGTGCCTTTAGCGGAATTTCGCCGTTAAATACGGCTTCCCACGGTTCCATCCGGAAATCCGGTTCAAAATTCCTGTTCTCTTTTTTCTTTTTCAGGTATTCCCTCGCGTGAAAAAGCTCCTCCCTGAGCATGCCTGCAATCGCCATTCTGGTCGACGGGCTCTTTCCCATTCCGGAATAATTGACCTTGGGATTTTCGCCGAACGCCACCTTCATGGCTGCCGGCGCCCTCACAATCAAATCATCGATACAGCGTCCGAAGAGCTTTAAGAACGCAAACTGCCCGCCAACCACGTTGGAGCTTCCCGGGCCGATCATGGCGGAAGTAATGCCCGCTCTCACGGCATCTGAAAAGCCGGCATCCATTGTGTTAATAGCATCAATTGCCCGGAGATAGGGGGTAATGGGGTTGACATTTTCGTTGCAGTCATCCCCTTCCATGCCCTTTTTTTCCTCGCTGATGCCCACATGGCAGTGCGCCTCTATGAGCCCGGGCATGACCCAGGCTCCGTCTACATTGATAATATTTTTCTGGCAGTTGCAGCCTGCATTGTGGATGGAGCCCTCCTTGATTTCCGCAATTTTCCCATTCTGGATGCCGATGGTTCCGTTTTCATACACCCTGCCCGCCATGGTCAGTATTTTTCCACCTGTGATATAAAGCATTATTGCAGTGCCCCCATAGGGTCAACCGCTGCACCGTCATGCAAAAGTTCACAGTAAATGTTGGCGCCTTCCGCACTGTAATATTTCGTAGGCGCCGCCACTGTACCGATGACGCTGCCTTTTTCCACATAGCCGCCTTCTTTCACCTGAATATCCTTCAACTGTCCGTATACCACTTCATATCCGCCGCCGATATTTAATTTCACGGCATTTCCGATTTCCGCATCTGTATAAACGGACTCCACGGTGCCAGAAGCGGATGCATATATGGTGGTTCCTTCCTCTGCCGCAAGCACCATGGCTCTGCTGTATTTATACTGGTCCAGAGTAGCAAAATAAACGGTTTTATCCATGCTATAAGGTATCAGCACATTGCCGTTTACCGGCCATACAAAATAGTCGCCCGCCTGCCAGGAAATTTCCTGTTTCTTCACCTGGGAACCGCTGGTTACTTCTTCGCCCGCATCAGCAAGGTCATTTTCTTTCTCCACTTCGGAAGTCATCCCGGTTTCCTCTGCCTCATCCACCAGATCAGGAGCAAGCTCCTCTTCTCCAGCATGTGCCGTTTTGCCGCCGCTGTTTGCGGTATCTCCCGTAAGTCCCGGAATTTCCACGTCACCGGATCCCACCTCTTCCATCGGCGTATAATCCAAATCGTCCTCCTTGGCAATGGGGTCGCTTAAATTCTGAAGCTGCTCCTGCATCTGATTGCCGGTATTGCCCAGCTCGTCCTTCACCTGGTTTTCCAACTGGTCAAAGTTAATCTGGTAGCCGTCGTTTTTCTGCTCACTGTTGTTATTCTTTACATAAACGCCGGTCATGGTCAGCGCCATCAGTACAAATGCCGAAGAAGCAATCATAATAATTTTCTCTTTTTTAGCAGCATTCCTGCCTCTTTTATATCCATTATCCCTTCTCATTTTGCTATGCATCCTTTCCTTATTTATTTTTATCATTCCATAGGATTTTCACAGGACCTTCTTTTCCATATGGTTCAGATATAACTTCTGTATGCATAGTCTTGCCTGATGTCCGGGATTTATGCAAAAGAAAAAGAACGTGCAAAAAAATAAAAATTCTTTTACCCGCTCTTTTTCCATTGTTTTGTTTTTGTCACTTATTTTGTTTTAACTTATCTCTTGCAATGATTTACTGTGTCTTGTCCAGATGCTTTGCCATATCCACATGCTGGATTGTGCCCGCTGCGCCGTTTTCATACAAAAAGATGCCGGTGTTACGGATTATGCCGTTGGTTTCATTTTTCGCATTCTTTAAGGAAAAATCCGTGGAAACATTTTGCAGACAGATGGCTCCCAGACCTTTTTCCGCAAGGCTGTAAAGTCTGTCATTGCCGTTTTCATCCTTGCACCAGATTTTCAGGGAATTAAAAATCGCATCATTTTCGTCAATCCAGCCGTTGCCGTCTTCGTCATAGGCTGCCAGCTCCTCAAAGCCATTGCCGCTGCCCGGTCCGAAGAGTTCCCTGCCGTCGCCGATAACTCCATCCCCGTTTTTATCCAGCGCCAGATAGCCGCTTCCGCTTCCCAGACCGGAAATCAGTTCTTTTTTGCCGTCGCAATCCAGGTCAAAATAAAATTTCTGGTCAGTAAGCTCTGCTGCGTTGCCGTCAAAATTCAAGATAAGCGGGTCGCAGGTATCCACGGTTATTTCTTTGCTGAAAGCCGCCTGAAAACTCCGGGACATGCCTACATCCACACGGATATTGATTTCCCTGCCGTCAGCCGTGCGCACAATTCCGTTTGTGGAAAAATACGTGCTTTCCTGTTCTGCATACTGCTGCTCTACCCGGTAAGTTATCCTGCCGGCACTTTGCAGGGTTCCCGTCTGCAGCGTCTGAGCCGGTACTTCCGTCTGTTTTGCCGAAATTTCTCTGTCTTCAAATATTTCTTTTGCTTTTTCTTCGCCGAAAAGCATGGCAAAAATAGAACGGATTGTCTGCTGTCTGAACTGCTCAAACACTGAGCTGGTGTCCTGCCGTACCTCCAGATGCGTTATCCGCAGGTTGCCAAAATAATTTTTCAGACTGTCGTAGGTCTGGGAAGCTTCCGGTTCCTCCCATTCCTTCGTTTCTTTTGTGCCTGCATCCTGCAGACCTTTGTTAAACTGAAAACGCTGCGTCACACTCCACGAGGAAGTGTATCTCCGTGACGACTGCATTATCATATTACTGGAACTTATCTTCAAGTTTGCCCCCTTCTGCCATTAAGGCCGGCGGTCCCTTGCTCTTATTTTCCTTCCTTGTCCCATAAAAACAAAAATGATATCATAAGGGCTTCCTTTTCCTTTCTGATACCATCCGTGGCGACCATATGTATTACAGACGTACCCTGCAGTTGCACATCTGTAATACATATCGGCAAATATGGGATTTACTTTAGTCCCTGAAGGTCACTTGTTGCGCAAGATAGCTTTCACATCCTCTAAATCCTTGTCTGTGGCTGCTGCTATCTGCTCGGCGGTAAAACCATTTTTATGCATATTTTGAATAAGTCCTGTTTCTCCGATTGCGATACCGTCTTTTCGTCCAATTGCAATACCATCTTTTCGTCCAATCGCAATACCGTCTTCACGCCCTTTTTCCAGTCCGATTGCAATACCATCTTCTTTGATTCCCTGGCTTAAGTTACACATTTCGCTCACATCCTCTCTCAGATTATCGTCTTCTGTTATATCGTATTCCTCTTTTAAAATCCATAGCTTGTCCTTTCTGCCAAGCTCTTTTGAAAACAAGGTTCCCAGAAGCCTGTGAAGTTCATAGATTTCATTATGCTCCGGCAGTTCTTTCCCGATTCCTATCATAATGATATGGAACAAATCCAGGTTGCCGCCCCACTGTTTGTCTCCGATGATATCCTCTTTGGTCAGGTGAATATGGCACAAACTGTTCTCCTCCATATTCATGCAGACCCAGATGGAATACACACTCTTAATATCGTCATAATGGGATTTTACAAAATCCCTTTCCTTCTGGGAAGAAATCTGACGGCTCACATAAAAGACTGCCCGGTTTAGGATCTTATATGTATGTGGCTGGTCTTTCTGTATTTCAATGTTGATGATGATCTGGGTCAGCGGACCTTTTCTGCCGGATACGGTTGCCCGGCACTTTGCCCTTGCAGCGCGTCCGTTCCCTGCAGCTGCCTTGCTCTCTTTCTCCGGCAGACGCACATAGCAGATTACATCAAATCTTACCAGTCCTTCGTTTTCTTCCTGATTTTCTGTATTGAAGCCCACAATCCGCTTCCCGTTTTCGGTATAAGAAGCATTGGTTTGCCCGGGTTCCACCGGTACACTGCCGATGTAAGGTTCGCCCTCTATATAAGGCACGATTTCCCGAGGCTTCATTCCCCGGAAAGCATCCACTGTCTTTGACAGGATACTGGCGATCACGATTTTGGAGCCTGCCACCCTTTTGGCACGCTCATCATACTGTGCTTCCCTGTCGGAAGCATACGTTTCTTTCTTCTGTTGTCTTGTCACGTTTTCCTCCTTAGATTATTTTGTTGTTTCTTGGGTTCTAAGCAGGAATTCTTGAATTTTTAGACACCGGCGAGCGCCGGCAAAAGAAAATTAGAAAAAAGAAGTATCTGCTTATGGATGTAGTATATCGTAAATTTGTAGACTATGCAAGGTTTATTTTATGTTTTTATATATTTAAGATTTTGCACCTTCTTTCAACGCTGCCCTGTTCATATTCCGTTAAGAATAGGAAAATGACATGACTTTTTTTCTATCTTCATATACTATATCGATAGAAAGGCAAGGTTACATTCATGAAAACAAAATCTTTTTTCCTTCGTATATGTCAGGGTGCCCTGATTGGGCTGGGAGCGGTGCTCCCGGGGATTTCCGGCGGTGTGCTGAGCGTCATTTTCGGCGTATACAAACCCGTCATGGAGATGTTAGCAAATCCTATCCGCAATTACAAAACCCATGTGCCCAAACTGTTTCCTATTATTTTAGGCGGCATCATCGGCTTCTTGGGAATTGCCAATCTGCTTTCCTATGTATTGGAGAAGTATCCCAACCCTTCCGTCTGCCTGTTCGTGGGACTGATTGGCGGCATGCTGCCGTCCCTGTTCCGGGAAGCCGGGCAGAAAGGACGCAGCAAAGGCTCTTACATTTCCCTTGTTGCCGCCATGCTGCTTGTATTTGCCCTGTTAATCGGTCTGCAGTCTGCATCCGTTACCATTTCCCCGTCCTTTGGCTGGTTTGTATTCTGCGGCTTCTGTCTGGCGTTAAGTATTATTGCCCCCGGCATGAGTTTTTCTACCCTGCTGATGCCTCTGGGATTGTATACACCGTTTGTAGACGGACTGGGGCATCTTTCCCTTTCCGTTGCCCTGCCCGGTCTTTTAGGGGCGGCTGTTACCATGCTACTCCTGCCTAAATTTATAAACCGGCTCTTTGAAAAACATTACTCCGTTGCCTTCCACACCATCGTCGGTGTGGTAATTGCCGCTACGGTTATGACCGTTCCCTGGGAAGGCTTTACCGGTTCCCTGCGTGAAAGCATGTTAAACCTCTTTTTCCTTGCTGCGGGCGTGTTTCTTGCCCAACTCTTGGATGCTTTTAACAGTAAGGTCGAAGTGCCGGAACACTAATCAGAAAAAGCAGGCAAATGATGTGCATTCGCCTGCTTTTAGTTTTGTTTTTTTATTTTCCGTTTACACGCGGTTGTAGTTAATCAGACAACCCTTTAAGATAATCTGGCGCTCCTCATCGGTCAGTTCGCCGAGAGTCATGGTAAACGGTGTCAGTCCGTCCCCGCCCACCTTGTATGCGGTGATGGTGTCCGCCTTTTCCTCTACGGCTTTCTTGATGCCGGGGATAAAGAGGTAATCCAGATTCTTGAAAGGAAGCTCGCCCTTTTCAATCAGGAAAGGAAGCATACCCCAGTTAATCAGGTTGGAACGGTAACGCTTGGTAGCATACTCATTGGCAATGTTTGCCCAGCCGCCCAGTACCTTCTGGCAGGAAGCTGCCTGTTCACGGGCAGAACCGTCGCCGGGTTTCACTGCAAAAATGGTGGAGCCAAAGCCGGTGTTTTCGTGGTTGGCATCCGGATATTTTTCCTTTACGGTATGCATGATATCCTTTACGGCAGGAACCACTTCGCAGGGATGTCCGCCTGCCATTCTCTCTGTTTCCGCCTTCTGGATAGCCTTGGCACGGGCTACATACTTCGGGTCCTTACGGCTTAAGGTGAACTCTGCCAGTCCCAGAGGATTGGAACGGTAGGAAGAGGTTTCACCGGAAGGAATAAGCTCGTCCGTTGTGGTAACCGGGTCATGGATTTCGCTGACAACCTGCAGAACCAGGTTCTCGGGAAGCGCACCCATAGCGGGCCAGTCCTTGATATTGGGTCCGAAGTGGATGTCTACGGTAGAATCCGCTACACCCTTGGAGTCAAATACGCGGTTTGCGTAAATCTTGCTGTCAAAGTGATACTGATAATGGTTGAAATCACCGTCAAATTCGGTAGCCGGTGTCAACACGCCCTTGTTTGCTGCGGTTGCGGCAATGGATCTTGCATCCATAAGAGCAACGGAAGCAATCTGACCGCTCTGCAGCTTGGAGCCTTCACGGTTCGGGAAGTTTCTGGTAGAATGACGGATACTGAAGGCGTTGTTGGCGGGTGTATCTCCTGCGCCGAAGCAGGGACCGCAGAATGCCGTCTTCATAACAGCACCGGTTTCCAGAATAGTTGCTGCACAGCCGTTCCTGATGAGTTCCATATATACCGGCATGGAAGCGGGATATACGCTTAAGGTGAACTCGTCCGCGCCGATGTAACGTCCCTTTAAGATATCGGCTGCTGCGCAGATGTTTTCAAATCCGCCGCCCGCACAGCCGGCAATGATACCCTGGTCCACATAGAACTTGCCGTTACGAACTTTGTCCTGCAAAGAAAACTCTACCGCACCGTCCAGGCTTACCTTTGCACGCTCTTCCGTCTCATGAAGGATGTCGGAAAGGTTGGCATTCAGCTCTTCAATGGTGTAGGTGTTGCTGGGATGGAACGGCATGGCAATCATGGGACGGATGGTGCTTAAGTCAATCTTAATCATGCCGTCGTAATATGCTACTTCGCCGGGATTTAATTCCTTATAATCTTCGGAACGTCCGTGAATATCGTAAAATTCCTTAATTCTGTCGTCTGTTTTCCAGATGGAGGACAGGCAGGTGGTCTCGGTGGTCATAACATCAATGCCGATACGGAAATCGGCGCTTAAGGATGCCACACCGGGTCCTACAAATTCCATTACCTTATTCTTCACATAGCCGTTTGCGAAAACCGCACCGATAATGGCGAGCGCCACGTCCTGAGGACCGACACCCTTTACCGGTTCGCCGGTAAGATAAACACCTACCACGCCGGGCATATTGATATCATAGGTCTGATTTAAAAGCTGCTTTACCAGTTCGGGACCGCCTTCGCCCATTGCCATGGTACCAAGCGCACCGTATCTGGTATGGGAGTCGGAGCCTAAAATCATTCTGCCACCGCCTGCAAGCATTTCTCTTGCAAACTGGTGAATAACCGCCTGATGAGGGGGTACATACACACCGCCGTATTTCTTGGCGCAGGTCAGACCGAATAAATGGTCATCCTCGTTGATGGTACCGCCAACCGCACACAGGGAGTTGTGGCAGTTGGTGAGTACATACGGAATGGGGAATTTTTCCAATCCTGACGCTCTTGCCGTCTGGATAATACCGACGAAGGTAATATCATGGCTGGTCAGCTTGTCGAACTTGATTTTTAATTTATCCATATTGCCGGAGGTATTGTGATTTTTCAGAATACCGTAAGCAATGGTTTCTTTTCCGGCTTCTTCTTTGGTAACCGTTTTGCCGCACTTCTGCGCAATGGCAGCGGCAGCATCCTGATTGTCTTCTACGATATCGGTGCCGTTTACTAAATAAGCACCGCCCTTAACTAATTCAATCATGGAAACCTGTTCCTTTCTATTATTTTGTCTTTGCTGCCTTGGTGGGAGCTACCTTCTTTTCGGGAATAACTACCTTGTCAAGGTGCCAGATTTCATCCACATACTGCTGGATGGTTCTGTCGGAAGTAAACTTGCCGGAGCTTGCCATATTTAAGATAGCGCTCTTTGCCCAGCCCTTTTCGTCTCTGTAAGCGGCTTCTACCTTCTTCTGTGCTTCTGCGTAAGGCTTGAAGTCCTTTAAGATAAAGTAGGTATCTGCCTTTGCGGTGCTCTGTGTATTTAACAGAGAGTTGTAAAGCGGACGGAACAGCTCAGGATCTTCGGGAGCGTAAGTGCCGTTAATAAGCTGCATCAGCACCTTTCTGATATCCTGGTCGTTGTTGAAGATTTCCATGGGGTTGTAGCCGCCGTAGTTCTCGTAGTTGATAACTTCATCTGCACTAAGACCGAAGATAAAGGCATTTTCCTTGCCGACTTCTTCTACGATTTCTACGTTTGCACCGTCCATGGTGCCCAGAGTCAGCGCACCGTTTAACATGAACTTCATGTTGCCGGTACCGGATGCTTCCTTACTTGCGGTGGAAATCTGCTCGGAAACATCGGATGCCGCAAAGATAATCTCTGCATTGGAAACTCTGTAGTTTTCGATGAATACCACCTTCAGCTTGCCGCCTAAGGACTCGTCGTTGTTGATAACATCTGCAACGGAGTTAATCAGCTTAATGGTCAGCTTTGCGTTGCGGTAGCCTGCTGCCGCCTTTGCACCGAAGATAAAGGTACGGGGATAGAACTCCATGTCGGGATGTTCTTTCAACTCGTTGTAAAGGTACATTACGTGCAGGATGTTAAGGAGCTGTCTCTTGTATTCATGAAGACGCTTAACCTGTACATCGAAAATGGAGCGGGGGTCAACGACAATGCCGTTGTGCTCTAAAATATAATCCGCCAGGCGAACCTTGTTGCGATACTTAATGTTCATGAATTCCTGCTGTG
>FR880819.1:0-13547 GCA_000434615.1 Clostridium sp. CAG:510 | reverse complement strand
ATTCCTGCTGTGCCTTTTCGTCATCCGCATAAATCTTCATCTTGGAAATCTGAGGCAGGTCGGTAATCCATTCATCGCCGATGTGCTCGGTTACCCAGTCTGCCAAAAGCGGGTTGGCATGCAGTAAAAATCTTCTCTGTGTGATACCGTTTGTCTTGTTGTTGAACTTCTCGGGCATCATTTCGTAGAAGTCTTTTAATTCCTGGTTCTTTAAGATTTCGGTATGCAGTCTTGCAACACCGTTTACGGAATAGCCGGCAACGATGGCAAGTCTTGCCATGTGTACCTGTCCGTCGTAAATAATAGCCATCTTGCGTACCTTTTCCTGGTCGCCGGGATAACGTCTGGAAACTTCCTCCAGGAAGCGGCGGTTGATTTCCTCCACGATCTGGTAGATACGGGGAAGTAATCTGGAGAACAGCTCGATAGGCCATTTTTCCAGAGCTTCTGCCATGATGGTATGGTTGGTGTAAGCGCAGGTCTTGGAAGTAACGTCCCATGCTTCCACCCACTCTAAATCGTAGTCATCCATTAGAATTCTCATCAGTTCGGGAATGGCTACGGTAGGATGGGTATCGTTCAGCTGGAAGGTAACCTTCTCATGGAATTTCCTGATATCCTGATGCTTACGCATATATTTTTCCACAGCTTCCTGAACGGATGCGGAAATAAAGAAGTACTGCTGTTTTAAGCGGAGCTCTTTACCTGCATAGTGGTTGTCGTTGGGGTAAAGAACTTCTACAATGTTTCTGGCAAGGTTCTGCTGCTCAACAGCCTTCTGGTAATCGCCCTTATCGAAGGAATCGAGCTGGAAGCATTCGATGGGCTCTGCATCCCAGATACGCAGGGTATTTACGATGCCGTTGCCGTAGCCCACGATAGGAAGGTCAAAGGGAACTGCTTTAACAGACTGATAACCTTCCTGGAAGAAATGGTTTCTTCCCTTTTCATCGGTATTTACATTTACATAGCCGCCGAATTTTACAACCTTTGCATATTCGGGACGACGAAGTTCAAAAGGATTGCCGTTTTCCAGCCAGTTATCGGGTACTTCTACCTGATAACCGTCTCTGATTTCCTGCTTGAACATACCGTAACGGTAACGGATACCGCAGCCGTATGCAGGATAACCGAGAGTTGCCAGAGAGTCAAGGAAGCAGGCTGCCAGACGACCCAGACCGCCGTTACCCAGCGCTGCATCGGGCTCCATATCCTCAACCACGTTGAGGTCCAGTCCCAGCTCATCCAGAGCTTCTTTTACAGCCTTGTATGCCTGTAAGTTAATCAGGTTGTTGCCCAGTGCACGGCCCATTAAGAACTCCATGGAAAGATAATAAACCATCTTGGGGTCTTCTTTATCGTATTCTTTCTGGGTTTCCATCCAGTGGTCGATAATCTGGTCCTTTACGGAATAGCATACCGCCTGGAAAACCTGCTGGGGAGTTGCCTCCTCTAATGTCTTTCTGTAAAGTGTCTTGATATTATACAAAACACTTCTCTTGAACAATTCTTTATCAAACTTCATCGTGCTTTTGACCATTGTATTGCCTCCTCATTAAACTCTTTCAACGGAAATTTTAACATTTTCTCCGTTAACATTCCACTCTTTTGCAACAGAAAGTTCATTTTTTACACCCAGAGCGTCTGCCAGAACCTTTCCGGCAATCTCTTTTTCGTGTTTCTGTGCGATTTCTTCTATCTTATCGTTGTCTGCAAATGCTACGCGGATATGGTCTGTTACTTCAAAACCGGCATCCTTTCTCATGGTCTGGATTTTGCTGATTAACTCCAGAACAAAGCCTTCTTCGATTAATTCCGGTGTCAGATTGGTGTCAAGTACAACGGTCATGCTGTTGTCTGCTTCTGTGACATAACCCTCTTTCTGGGTCATTTCAATCAGAAGGTCCTCTTCGGTAAGGGAAACCTCCACGTCTCCTGCCGTAAACTTCAGGGCGCCGTCCTTCTGTAAGGTATCCATTGCGGCATTGCCGTCCAGCTCTTCGAGGTACTTCTTGATGGCACCGAGCTGTTTGCCGTACTTGGGTCCGACGGTGCGGAGCTGGGGTTTGAAGGTATAGGATGTAAATTCACGCACATCGTTTGTAAATACTACCTTCTTTACATTCAGTTCGTCTGCAATGATGTCCTTGTAGAAATCGGTCAGTTCGCATTCTGCCTTGACAAACATGGTGTTAACCGGCTGACGGTTTTTGATGTTGGCGGTGTTTCTGCACGCACGGCCCATCACAACTGCCTTCAATACAATATCCATGTCGGCTTCCAGCTTCTTGTCCACATGCTCTTCTTCTACCTTCGGGAAGTCGCACAGATGAATGCTTTCCGGCTGGGAAGCGTCCACGCTGCGAACCAGGTTCTGGTAGATTTCTTCGGTCATGAACGGAATCATGGGAGCGGCTGCCTTACAGAAGGTAACCAGACAGGTGTAAAGTGTCATGTAAGCGTTAATCTTATCCTGCTCCATGCCCTTTGCCCAGAAACGCTCTCTGCTTCGTCTTACATACCAGTTGCTCAGATCGTCCACAAATTCCTGAAGGGCTCTTGCAGCTTCGGGAATTTTGTAATTGCCGAGGTCGTCATCCACCTCGCCCACTACGGAGTTTAATTTGGAAAGAATCCATTTATCCATAACGGAAAGCTTACTGTAATCCAGTGTGTACCTGGATGCGTCAAAGTTGTCAATGTTCGCATACAGAACGAAGAATGCGTAGGTGTTCCACAGGGTACCCATAAACTTACGCTGTCCTTCCTGCACGGCCTTGCCATGGAAACGGTTCGGCAGCCAGGGTGCGGAGTTGATGTAGAAGTACCAGCGGATGGCATCGGCGCCGTAGGTCTGAAGTGCATCAAACGGATCCACCGCATTGCCCTTGCTCTTGCTCATCTTCTGTCCGTTTTCATCCTGCACATGGCCTAATACGATAACATTTTCGTAAGGCGCCTTATTAAACAGAATGGTTGACTCTGCAAGCAGGGAGTAGAACCAGCCTCTGGTCTGGTCAACTGCCTCGGAAATAAACTGGGCAGGGAACTGCTTCTCAAAAATGTCTTTATTTTCAAACGGATAATGATGCTGTGCAAAAGGCATCGCACCGGAGTCAAACCAGCAGTCGATAACTTCGGGTACACGGTGCATTTCGCCGCCGCATTCCGGACACTTCATGGTAACGGCATCGATGTACGGTCTGTGAAGCTCTACCTTGGCATCCTCGGGATTGCCGCTTCTTTCCGCCAGCTCTGCGCGGCTGCCAATGCATTCCTGATGACCGCAGCTGCATTCCCAGATGTTAAGCGGGGTGCCCCAGTAACGGTTACGGGAGATTGCCCAGTCCTGTACGTTGGTAAGCCAGTCGCCGAAACGTCCCTTGCCGATGGATTCGGGAATCCAGTTGATGGTGTTGTTGTTGCGGATTAAGTCGTCCTTTACGGCTGTCATCTTGATGTACCAGGACTCTCTTGCATAGTAAATCAGCGGGGTATCGCATCTCCAGCAGTGAGGATAGCTGTGTTCAAACTTGGGAGCCGCAAATAAAAGTCCCTTCTTATCCAGATCCTCCAGTACCATGGGATCAGCCTTCTTTACAAAGACGCCCGCATAGGGAGTTTCTTCCGTCATGTTGCCTTTGCCGTCAACAAGCTGTACGAACGGTAAGTCGTAGCTTCTGCCGACCTTGGCATCGTCTTCACCGAAGGCAGGTGCAATATGAACAACGCCGGTACCGTCTGTCAGGGTAACGTAGGTATCGCATACCACATAATAAGCTTTCTTGTTCTGCTTTTTGCAGATGTCTACAGCACAGTCAAATAACGGTTCATATTCCTTGAACTCTAAATCCTTACCGGTCATGGTTTCCAGCACTTCGTATGCCTTAACGCCGTTTTCGGCATCGCCAAGCTTGCCCAGCACGGTGTCTAACAGTGCTTCTGCCATATAATAGGTATAACCGTCTGCCGCCTTAACCTTGGCATAGGTTTCTTCCGGGTTTACGCAGAGTGCTACGTTGGAAGGAAGAGTCCAGGGGGTGGTGGTCCATGCTAAGATGTAAGCATCCTCGTCCTTTACCTTGAAACGTGCGATTGCGGAGCGTTCCTTTACATCCTTGTAGCCCTGTGCTACTTCCTGGGAAGAAAGCGGGGTGCCGCAACGGGGGCAGTAAGGTACAATCTTGAAGCCCTTGTAAAGCAGCTTCTTGTTCCAGATTTCTTTTAACGCCCACCATTCGGACTCGATGTAGTCGTCATGATAGGTAACATAAGGATTTTCCATGTCTGCCCAGAAACCGACGGTGCCGGAGAAATCCTCCCACATTCCTTTGTATTTCCAGACGCTTTCCTTACACTGCTTGATAAATGGCTCCAGGCCGTATGCTTCAATCTGGTCCTTACCGTCCAGTCCCAGTTTCTTTTCCACTTCAATTTCTACCGGCAGTCCGTGAGTATCCCAGCCTGCTTTTCTCGGTACCATGTAGCCCTTCATGGTGCGGTATCTCGGAATCATATCCTTAATAACACGGGTCAGCACATGGCCGATATGGGGCTTGCCGTTTGCGGTAGGCGGGCCGTCATAAAAGGTGTAGGTCGGACCTTCCTTGCGGCTGTCCATGCTCTTTTCAAAGATGTGGTTTTCATCCCAGAAATTTTCGATTTGTTTTTCTCTGTCCACGAAGTTTAAATCGGTTGATACTTTCTTGTACATGATTTTCTTCCTTTCTTTTCTGCAATACAAAAGACCCCGTCCGTAAAAGGACGAGGTCAGACTCGCATACCACCTGTTACAACATACACTTTTTGTATATGGTTCCCGATAACGGCAGGATGCCGGCACGCACTACCGGGCAGAGCCTTTGGCACGCACGACTTGGGAGTGATTTTGGGTAATCCGCTACTCGCACCGGTCTTGCACCGTCACCGGCTCGCTATCCTTTCGCCTGAAAACTTACTGTCTCCGTCACAGTCTTTCTCAATGTGTTTATTATAAATCTTTCTTTGCGACATTGTCAATAGAGGAAAAAAGCAGTATAATAAAACATAATCATCGTGTGGTTCCGTGCAAAATACGGCTATGAGAAAGACATGGGGTTTTTATATGGCGAAAATAAAGAAAAAAGGTAAACTGTATTATACATTACAGGCTTTCAGCTCCGTTCCAATGCTCATTTTAGGGCTTATTATTATGATGTTCAGCTTTAAGACCGTGCAGAGCGCCATGTACGATCAGGTTCACACCGAGCTTCAGAACATGACGGATATGCTCATCTCTTCTTATGACATGCTCTACCCCGGCGATTACACCCTGCAGGGAGATGTCGGCTACCGTCTTTTCAAGGGGGAGCAGGATATCACCTCCGATTATTCCGTTATCGACAAATTCCATGAAAATACCGGTGTGGAATTCACTGTATTTTATGAAGACACCCGTATCCTGACAACCATCTGTGATGAACAGGGACAGCGCATCGTGGGCACCGGCGCCAATTCCAAGGTCCTGCAGGAGGTTTTCTATGGCGGTTCTTCCCACTTCTATACCAATACCACCATCAGCAATGTCCATTATTTTGCCTATTATGCGCCTCTCCGTAACAGCGACGGAACCGTCGTGGGAATGGTCTATGCCGGCATGCCCTGCGCCCAGGTCAACCGGACGGTAAAGGCAACTATTTTTCCTATTTTAATCATTTCCCTGTGCAGCATTGTAATTGTGTGTCTGATTTCGTCTTCCTACACGCACAAAATCCTGACAGCGCTTCACAAAATCCGTACCTTCCTTGCCCAGATTGCCTCCGGTAACCTGAATGCTTCTCTGGGGCAGGAAGTTTTAAGCCGGAATGACGAACTCAGTGAGATCGGTATTTCCGCTCTAAGCATGCAGCGCTCTCTGCGCAACCTTTTGGAGCAGGATACCCTGACCGGTTTAAGTAACCGGCGTTTCGGTGACCAGAAGCTTTCCGAGACCCATCGCCGGTTTACGGAAAATGGCACACCTTATGTACTCTGCATCGGCGATATAGATTATTTCAAATCCGTAAACGACACCTATGGTCACGAATGCGGCGATGAAGTCCTGAAGGCCGTGGGCAAGGTCATGAGAAAAGAAATGCACGGAAGCGGCTGCGTTGCCCGCTGGGGCGGTGAAGAGTTTCTTCTTATTTATGAAGGCGCCACCCTTTCCGAAGCCAACGCCTATGCGGAGGCCATGCTTTCCCGCATCCGGGAGCTTAAGGTTCCTTATGAAGGCAACGAGATCCGCATCACCATGACCTTAGGTCTGGCACAGGCTACTGCCGATATCGACATCAACGATCTGTTAAAAGAAGCCGACCTCATGCTCTACAAGGGCAAAAAAGCCGGCCGCAACTGTGTTATCAGTGAATAACTATCCTTCCATCTGGCGTCCTAAAAAACCGGCAGCTATCATGGCTGCCTTTTTTTCGGTTTCGCCAATGGTTTTGTCCTCTTCCTTGGTCAGCAGAATGACTGCTCCGATGGCATCACCTTCGGCGATAATGGTCTGGATAATCTGCATATCATATTCGCTGTCACCCTGATTTAAGATGCTGACAAACTGCTTGTCGCCCTTCCTGGCACAAATTGCCTTCCGGCTCTGAATGGCATTTTCCAGTTCCTTGTGAAGACTTTTTCCCAACATGTCCTTTTTCGGCAGCCCAGCTACCGCAATAATCTGATCTCTGTCGCACACACATACGCCGCAGCCTAAACTCTGGGCAGCCGTTTCCGCATACTGCTGTGCAAAATATCCCATTTCTCCGATGGGTGAATATTTCTTTAAGACAATTTCTCCGTCCTTGTCCGTAAAAATCTCCAGCGGGTCGCCTTCCCGGATGCGCATGACTCTCCGGATTTCCTTCGGAACCACCACTCTTCCCAGATCGTCTATTCTTCGTACAATACCTGTTGCTCGCATATAAAAATTCCTCCTGCTTCTTACATACTTTCCATATTTTGTGCTGTATAGGTAGTATGTAGAAAACCGGAGGAATTATACATAAAAACTGGGTTATGCTCTTTTTATTCCTGCAGCAGCCAATCCGCTATATCATAAATCTCTATGCCTTCATGACTGTATTTCGGATGTTTCGTTCTGGCAATAATGAGTTTCGGATAAGCATCCCTTATCTGAAGAAGCGGCGATACTTCCCGGTTAAAGGTTTCCTGCCCGGAAATATTATCACTCACCTGGATATAGATTTTTTCACTGCCTCTTTGTGCTACGAAGTCAATTTCTTTCTGATAGAGCTTTCCTACATAAACATCATAGCCGCGGCGAAGCAGTTCAATACATACTATATTTTCATAAACCCTGCCGTAATCCATATTTCTGCTGCCAAGAACCGCATAGCGGATACCGCTGTCACAAAGGTAGAATTTCTCAGAGTTTTCAAGATACTTCTTTCCGCGAATGTCATAGCGCTTAACATCATAAAACACAAACGCATTGCACAGATATTTAATATATCTGCCAATCGTTACATGATTGGTAGGTGTATCGTTCGCTGTCAGAAGCTGACTGATTTTGTTGGATGAAGTCAGATTGCTGATATTATCCATTAAAAACTCGCTTAATCTTTGCAAAACCAATGTATCCGGCAAGGCATATTTCTGTATCAGGTCTCTTGTTACGATGGTTTCATAAACCTCTTTGATGTAATTTGTCCGGTCTTTTTCTGTTCTGTAAGCATAAGAACCCGCCAGACCGCCTTTGATGGAATACTCATCAAACAGTTTATCCTTATCCTGAATATCTTCGTTGTACCTGCAATATTCCCGGAAGCTAAACGGAAATACATGAATTTCGATGTAACGCCCCGTAAAAAGTGTCGCTAAATCTGCACTTAACAGGAACGCATTGGAACCTGTCACATAGATGTCATATTTGTCTTTTGCATACAGGCTGTTAATTGCCAGCTCAAATTTCGGACACATTTGGACTTCATCCACAAAAAGATAATTTGTCTTTCCTGCCCGATAGTGTTCCTCTACATAAGTGTGCAGCGCATGATATTCCTTAATATCTTCATAAGCCAGGTCCATAAAATCAATAAAAATGATATTGATATTTTCAAAATGACTTTTCAGATACTCCATATATGCCTGCATCAATTTTGACTTACCGGAACGACGGATACCGGTAATAATCTTGATGTCCGGTGTTCCGTTAAGTTCAATCATTCTTTCCAGATACTTTTCTCTTGTAATGGTTTTCATATAGCCACCCGCTTTCAAAAGTTGAAAATTTTTTATTTTTTGAAACCGCTCTGCAATACTTATTATACTGTCTGCAAATAGTATATGCAAGCTGTGGGTTTCAAAATCGTAAAATTTTTCATTTTTTGAAACTGAGTAAAAAGAGTATCCGTTCAAAACAATTTTCTTTGCAGAAAACCATGGACATCCATTTTGAGTTATTATGTGGAAAAAGGGGAAATTATACTCCTGTTTCCTTTGAAAGCATTTGTTAATCACCGTTTTTTCCGGGGCAGCTTTTTCACGATACGTTCCAGTTCCACCACCACGGCCAGTCCGATGGCTATTCCCACGGCATACAAAATCAGGAGAACAATGTTGTCCTGAAAGCCTGTCCAGTCCGAAGCAATAATCGCCATTGCCGAATAATACAGATTCTTTCCGGGTATCAGCGGAAGACACGCCGGAATGAACAATATGGTCGTCGGCACCTTCAGAATGTAGGCAAAAATTTCTCCGTAAATTCCCACCACAAATGCGGACATCAGCGTGGACACGAAAATGGAGAAGCCGCCGTACTGCATGAGAAGAAACGTTGCCCAGCACAAAAAGCCGCCCACCATGGAAACCGCCATGTATTTTTTCCGCATATTGTAAATGATACAAAATCCCCAGGTGCCAAGTGCCGCAGCCAGCAGTTGAACTGCCCTCTCCAGCGCATGATAGGTTATTCCGGAGTCCGTGATGTTTCCCTTTACCAGCATCAAAGACAGCATAAAGCCCGCCGCTATGCCGAATGCCTGCATCAGGCTGTCCATCAGTTTTTCAAAACTGGAAATAATGTCGCCGCTCAAGATATAACGGATGGAATTGGTAATGGCAACTCCCGGTATGAGCACCATGATATCGCCGATTAAAATCTGGTTTACATGAAGCCCCGGAACTATCCGGTTTATCAGGCTGACAAATGTACCCGTCACAAACGAACACGCCACATTGAAAAACAGCTCAGAGGAGCAGATGCTCCACACCCATTTCTGCATGGCGCAAATCACCAAAACCGCTATGCCCGCCACAAGGGCATCCTTAAAATCCCCTCCGAAAAAGAGCGTGAACATGGTTGCCGCAATAAGCTGCCCGATGTAACGCTGAAGCTCACCCGGCTTTTCCTGTAATATCGCCAGCACACGTTCCTTTAATTCCGCCACCGCAATGGGATCTGCCGCACAGTCCCGGCACAACTGGTTTAAGCTTTCCATTTTGGTACAGTCGATTGCCCCGCGCCTGGTTATCCGTCGGTTCTGCGTGACGGAATAATCGTTGTCAAATTCCACCGTTATCAGAATACTGGAGGTAATGGCGTACACGCTGACATGCTGGGCGCCGTATGCCTTGCCCAGCCGGTGCAGACTGTTCTCAATCCGGGAGATTTCGCCGCCGGACTGGTACATGGCTTCCCCGATATTCAATAACTGTCTCACAAATATATCCGCATCCTGCTTGCCGGATATGTAATTCTTTTCTGCTTCCATATATCACACTTTCCAAAGATACTTCGCATCCCTGTTTTGACCTTTGCCGTCTTGTAATTTCTGCGACGACTTCCGGTTTTTGCTGTCTTGCTCATTCCGGCTTTTGCTGTCTTGCCTTGCGCCCGCCTTCAATTTTCCCGGCTTTTCAAACATCACATTTACTTCTTCGGGCAGATTTTCTTTTTGCTTCACCTTTTGATTTTTCTTGTAAAGCATTCTTATTCATTTCATGATTTTGCTTTAAAATACTTCTCTCCCCTATTCTATAACATTTTTTGCCATACTTCACTATACTGTCAATGTTTGTCATTTACACTCCCGTCCTGAGATGCTATACTTTTTACATGTCGTGAATGATAAGAAAGGATATAGTTATGAAAACTTACGAAATCGAAGTGTGCGGCATAAAGCGCCAGCTTCCTTTAATTAAAATGAATGACTCTCTTTCCTTCGGTAGCTTTGTAATTATCGGAGATACGGAACTTATTTCCGCCTGTGCCGGTCCTTTAGCCGAAAAAATCGGTCCCGTGGATGCAATTGTAACAGCCGAAGCCAAGGGAATTGCTCTGGCATATGAAGTGTCCAGAAAATTAAACCTGAAAGAATTTATTGTTGCCCGTAAGAGTGTAAAGAATTATATGCAGGATGTGGTTTCCCATGAGGTAAACTCCATTACCACTTCCGGTACCCAGAAACTATATCTGGATGGTATTGATGCCGCAAAAATCAAGGGTAAAAATGTCTGCATTTTAGATGATGTTATTTCCACCGGTGAGTCCCTGCATGCTTTGGAAGAACTTGTGAAAACCGCCGGTGCCAATGTTGTAAAAAGGGCTGCCGTTTTAGCTGAGGGCGATTCTGCTAAGCGTACCGACATCGTTTTCTTAAGAGAGCTTCCCCTGTTTCCCACAGCAGAATAAAAAACCGAAAGGACCGTTCAGACTGCCAGCCTGCGGTCCTTTTCTATCGCTTCCATAATATCTGCCAGAATTTTGATACTTTTCTGCACATTGCCCTTGATTTCCAGCCGGTGTCCGGCTCCTACTATCTCTGTAAGGGGATAATTGTGCTCCCGGCTTATTTTCCGGAGCGCCTCGTGATTTACCTTATTATCCGCAGTGCCGGTTACCATGTATGCTATCTTCTTTTGCGTTTTCAGATAGGGCAAAGTCTGGTCAATGGGCGTCAGCATCACATGCGTAACATTATGTAACCCGTAATCCTCTTCCAGATGCGCCGCCAGAACGGTTCCCATGCTTTTGGAAACAAACACAAGTTCCTCATACTCTTGCAGCATGTCCTGCGGAAGTTTTCCTTTCAGGGCTTCGTATTCTAATTTTATGCACTCCTCAAGGGAAGAAGCCTTTGCGGCTGTCTGTGCTTTTCCGTACCCTTCATACTTCACTTCGTATATTTCAAAACCGGCATTCTCACAAATGTTGCCCACGTAATATAAAAGCGGACAGTCCACACTGTAATTTACTCCCGGGAATAAAATTGCTAATTTTTTCATACCATCACTCCTCATAAAAATGGGACCGAAGGAGTCCCGTCATGGAAACAATTTCAAAGTATCCCTTAAATTCATTGGCATAATACTTTTTTTCATCCACCCATTATAACATAAGTGACATCCTATTTCCATAAACCTCCCAAAAGAGTCGCAATGCATACTCCCCCAAAAAGAGCATACCGGTACATAAACGCAAAAAGAGCCGGCGCATAAATTCCAGACTTATACACCTGCTCTTCCCAATATGCTCTTAAAAGCTTCCCTCTGCGGTGATGTTTTCTGCGTCTTTCGCTGCATATCCCTGACATAGGAAGCCCTTTACCACGCGACCGTCCTGCAGGGTAATGTCACCCAGCACAAACGGTTCCGCTACCCGGCTCAGGAAACGTCCCAGCTTTACAACCGGCAGGGCATACAAATCTACCTTAATGTGGTTTCCCACACCCTCCGTCTTCATAAGACCCGGTTTTACGGGAGTGGTGTGCAGACGGTAAAGCTCATAATGCTCGTCCGTGCAAGTGCTTTCCACATAGGAAACGTCCGAATACCGTAATGCCGAAAGGTCTTGTCCTGTCGGAGGTATCCTCCGGGATTGCCACTGCCGCTAAGTCAAGAAGATTGCAGTGGTTCGTGTAAAGTCCCATTTTGCTGTTGGTCTTAATGGGGTCTTCCCGCACCTCGTCGCGGGTAAAGGAACCGCCCGCCGTAGGCATAATCATGACCGCATCCTTATATCACAACTGCCCGGAAAAGTAAATTTGTGCAGTCGTTATTTTCTCTTCATTCTAACGTAAAACTTTTATAAAAATGTCTTTCTATTTCCGCCATTATACCATATAATATTTTTATATAAACTTATAATGCTGTAGGAGGAGAACACATGAACTTTGAAGAACTGATGGCATATGCCAAAAAGACCGACTGTTCTGATATTCATATCACTGTCGGTACCAATTTAGCTCTGCGTCGTTACGGTACTTTGGAAATCCTTCCGGATTGTCCCACGGCCGAAGAGTCCCGCAACATGATTTTTGCCTTTCTGGATCAGAAACAGGTAGAGTTGGTCACTTCGGGGGAGGACCTGGACGTAGGATGTATGCTTCGTGACGGCACCCGCATCCGCGCCAACATTTATCATCAGCGCAACAATTTAGCGGCAAGCATCCGTCTGTTAAAGCAGGAAATTCCCACATTTTCCCAGCTTGGTCTGCCCGATGTAGTCAGAGAGCTTTCTGAAATGCCCAGAGGACTTGTCTTGGTTACCGGTCCTACCGGAAGCGGTAAGTCCACCACTCTGGCATCCATGGTCGATCACATCAACAAGACCACTTCCCGCCATGTCCTGACCATTGAAGACCCTATCGAATATGTTTATCCGCACAACCGTGCCATGATTCATCAGCGTGAAGTCGGAAAGGACGTGCCTTCCTTTGCTTCCGCTCTTCGTTCCGCCCTTCGTGAAGACCCTGACATTATCTTAGTAGGTGAAATGAGAGACTTTGAAACCATCAGCGCTGCTATCAGCGCCGCTGAAACCGGTCACTTAGTGCTTTCCACCTTACATACCACCAGTGCGGCACAGACCGTCGAGCGTATCATCGATGCATGTCCCATCGACGGACAGGCCCAGATCCGTTCTCAGTTTGCCAACGTTATCCGCGGCGTCATCACCCAGCAGCTTCTTCCTTTAGCGGATGGCAGCGGACGTGTCATCGCAACGGAAATCATGATTGCCAACGTGGCAATTTCAAACCTCATCCGTGAGAACAAGACCATCCAGATTCCCAGCATGCTGCAGTCCGGCAGAAAAGAGGGTATGCACAGCTTAAACGATGACCTGATTGCTCTTGTCAACGACGGCAAGGTCACCCGCGACGAAGCCCTGAAGGTTTCCTCCGACCCTGCATCCCTGGAGAAGGTGCTGTACTAAGTGCGAACTGCGCCGCACGGGCGCTTCACATGACATGTGCTGCATCGCGCACGTCAGGCGTGTTTTCCCGTCCGGTGTACTGTTCACATAGCCGCATGCTTTTTACATGATATGCGATTGCTTATTTTACAAGAAAAGACCGGTGTCGCCGTCCCTTATCGGGACAGCGCACCGGTTTCTTTTTGTTATAAATATGGGAGCGGGCGTATTTTCGCCTCTCTCGCTCCTTTTTTCTCTCTCCAAGCGCCCGTAGAACCGGATCTTTTTCGCGGTTACGCGGATTTTTAGCTTTTCTTCTCTTTTCCGCGTAGGATTTTGGCTACGTCCATATAATGGTGTAAATTACAATTAA
>FR880818.1:43087-55713 GCA_000434615.1 Clostridium sp. CAG:510 | reverse complement strand
TTAATTGTAATTTACACCATTATATGGACGTAGCCAGAATAAGCAGGGTTTCCTATGAGCAGAACGGGGAAACAAAGTACCTGGAGCCGGACACCGTTTTTTCCGGTATGGCGGTAAAGGATCTGGTGGCAGCCATGAACGATGTGCCCGAAAGGATTGGAAAAATTGCTTCCGGACTGCCTTACCGGGATTTTGTGACGGTCGGGCTTTTGGTGGATAAGGCATCCGTAAAAAAGGTATCTTATGGGAAAAAGAATTTCGGTAAAAAGAGGAAAACGGCATTGCTTCCGGACTGTTGGATTTATGTGCAGGAGCGGGCGGTAAAAATGGGCCGCATACAGATATTTAACAACTGGTCGCCCTATCTGGTAAAGGATGCGGAGAACACCGTCTTTCTGGGGCTGGAGTATTTCTGCGAAGAAGGGGACGCTATGTGGAACATGTCCCCGGAAGAATGGCGGAATTTCGGCAGAAAAGAACTGATACAGATGGGCATTCTTTCTTCCGGTGCAAAGGTTCGTCTGTTCCATTGTGAAAAGGTGAAAAAGGCATATCCCGCATATTTTGACACGTATGCGGAAATGCCTAAGCTGCGCCGGTGGCTGGACGGCATCGGAAATCTTTACTGCATCGGCAGAAACGGACAGCACCGGTACAACAATATGGACCATTCCGTGCTGACGGCCATGACGGCGGTGGATTGTCTGTTCGATGAAAAGAAGGACAGAAAGGCCATATGGCAGGTCAATACAGAGAAGGAATACCATGAAGAAGGGTGAGGGAAAGTAAGAATATGCTTTCATGTTTTATTGCGGTAATTGTATTTTGCGTCCTGTTCTGGGTTACTTACCTGACCTGCAAGAAAAAAGGACCGGTGGAATTTTCCCGGGGAGAAATTCTGCTGTTTTACATAGCTACCCGGATAGTTCCGCTTTTTATGTTACAGACAAGAAGCAGCCGGAACCTGCTTTGTCTGTCAACGGAATGGATGATTTTAGGACTCCTGTATTTTTATATCAGCCGCAGACGGACAGCGTCTGCACAGAAAAGGGCGCTTGCGTTTTATCTGTTTCAGCCGGGAATTTCCTGCTTTATTCTTTCCGGCAATCTGAAAGCCATGTACCTGACCATGTTTGTACTGACGGTGCTTTGCATGGCGGACAGACTGCTTCAGAAAAAGAACATCGGAAGGGAGGCTTTTTTGCCGGAGTATCTATACGGCGGTGCCGGACTCTTCCTCTGGAATATTGCCACGCAGATTTTTTTGCAGCACGGCAGGGATGTGGGAAATGTGGAAAATATCCCGGTGGCATATATTTTTTCGGTATGTCTTATGGGAATGGCGGTTGTGACGGCGCTGGTGCGGGCGCTTGGCGCCCCGGATGCGGAGGAGCAGCCCGCTGCGGCAACCACACAGACTGCTGCGGCAGCGGGACAACCCGATACGGCAGTGACACTGCCTGCCGCAGCAGTGGAACCTGCAATCCAGGATGTCAGTGACGGCGGGCGGGAACAATCGGCGGCAGCGCTTACACAGACATATGCAGCTGCAAACAGCCGCCTTACGGCAAGGGATTTTTTCTGCATGGCGGCGTTTACCCTGATTTTCGGCATCTGTATCTTTTACCGGCTGGGCAGCCTGCATACCCCGGAAACCTTTGAAACCATAAAGGTGGGGGAAGTGGGAGAAAATGAAATTGTCCTGCAATTTGACGGAGAACAGCCGATTTCCGGAATTTCCGTTTATCTGGGCTATAAGGGAAAGCGGGAAATTTCGTTTTCGGTATATGACAGGAGTACCGATACCTGGGAAATTGTAAAGAGCCGGTACTCGGTGGAGAGTGCGTTTTGCTGGAATAACGTAGAGATTGACCGGACGGTATCTTCCCTGGGAATGGTTCTCATGGAGGATAAGGCACAGATTATGGAAATCGTCTGTCTGGATGATGCGGGAGAGCCGGTTCTTCCCGCCAATGCGGCGGATTATCCGCAGCTTTTTGATGAACAGGAATTGTTTATCAGGGAACCGACTTATTATGATGAAACCATGTTTGATGAAGTATACCACGGCAGGACGGCTTATGAATTCCTGCACGGGCTTTCCATCTATGAAAACACGCACCCGCCTCTGGGAAAAAGCATTATTTCCATAGGAATTGCCCTGTTTGGCATGAATCCCTTCGGCTGGCGTTTTATGTGTGCCCTGTTTGGAACACTGTTAGTCCCGCTTATGTACCTGTTTGCCCGGAAAATATTTTGCAGGACGGACATCGCCTGTCTTTCGGCGGTACTTTCAGGGACAGCATTTATGAATACGACATTGTCTCGGATTGCCACCATTGATATTCTGGTTGCGTTCTTTTCGATGCTCATGTTTTTTTGCATGTACGGCTACACACAGGCGCTTTCAGAAAACAAACCGATGTGGCAGCAGAGACTCTGGCTTCTTTCCGGAGGTATTTCCATGGGACTTGCCGTTGCCATCAAGTGGACGGGAGTGTATGCGGCAGCAGGTATTGCTGTTTTGTTTTTCTGGTTTCTGCTTGAACACATCGGAGGGATAAAGGGAATAAAGGAACACAGGAGTTTCCTTGTGAAAACAGGTCTGTGGTGTGTGCTTTGTTTTATCGTTATACCTTTTGGCATTTACACACTTTCCTACCTGCCCTTTGTAAAGGCTTATCCGGACAAGGGACTTTTCGGGCATATGATTGCCAATGCCGCGCTGATGCTTAGTTATCACAGCAGCTGCGTGTTTGACCATCCGTATTCCTCGGAATGGTATCAGTGGCTCTACGGAAGCAAACCGCTTGCCGACAGCAGGGTGTATTTTGCGGACGGCACCGTCAGCGTGGTAATGACCTTCTTAAATCCGCTGCTTGCCGTAGGCGGGCTTATCGCACTGCTTCACCAGTTTTATCTGTGGAAAAGAAAACACTGCCGCAGGGCGCTGTTTTTAATCATTGCCTATGCGTCCATGCTTCTGCCATGGCTTTTCGTACACCGGACGGTTTTTGTTTACCAGTATTTTATCAGTTCGCTTATTTTAGTACCGATGATTGGAAACTCCGTATCCGTAAGCAGGCACAGAAAAAGAAACATACTGGTTCTTTCGGGCATCAGCATTGCACTGTATGTTCTGTATTATCCGGTGCTTACGGGGCAGAGCATCCGTGTGGATTTTGTAAATCAGGTACTGGAAGTGCTGGCTGACTGGAATATTGCTTAGGAGGGAGGACGCTATGAAAACATCTTTCAAAAAAGCTTTGCTTTATACAGGTGTCCTGCTTTTTGTCCTGCTTTCTTATCTTATAAGCAGGGTTTTGCGGTTGGAACAAGGAACCGTCCGGTATGTGCGGTATGCCAACCTTTTGTTTCAAATTTCGGGTGTGGTTATTCTGCTGCGGGACTGCCTGCGGAAAAAGGAAAAGAATACCTACACGGAAGAACAGATTACAGGTCTTATTCTTTCCATGGGAATTTTCATGCGCGTGGTTTACCTGCTTTATACACCGCTTACCGTCCGCTCCCATGATTTGTGGGGAATTGACCTGTCGTCGGGAGGGCATGCTTCTTATCTGCTCCTTGCCATGCAGGGGATGCTTCCCCCGGATAATTATCTGCAGTTTTACCAGCAGCCCTTGTACTATTTTGCGGGAGCCTTTTTTTCAAAGCTGCAAAACGGACTTCTCAGCTGTTCGGAAGCGTATTATCTGGTGGATGCGGCCAGGACGGTTTCCTGTACCGCGTCCTGCTTCAGTCTGCTGATTGCCTGTGCCATTTTCAGGGAATGCGGACTTTCGGGAAAGGGTCTGTACCGGGCTTTGCTCCTTGTCTCCTTTTTGCCGGTTTATTTTCTGAGCGGAGGAAGGCTGGGACCGGATGCTCTTTGCGGAATGTTCATGCTTCTGGCATTTCTTTTTACCCTGAAATGGGAAAAGGAAAAGAACTGGAAAAATACGTTGCTTCTGGCGGTTATCTACGGACTTGGCATGATGACCAAGATATCCATGGCAACACTGGCAGTGTTTACGGCGGTGGTTTTTGCGAGGAGTTTCTTTATGGCATGCAAAACCGGAACATGGAAGGGACTTTTACTAAAATATGCGGTCTTTGGCGCAATCAGTCTGCCGCTGGGACTCTGGTACAGTCTGCGGAATTATCTTCTTTTCAGACAACCGCTCACGTATGTGTTGGAAATGTCCAGGGACAGTGCGTTGTATACGGGGGACCGGTCGGTTTGGCAGAGATTGTTTCTCTGGGATATCAGGAACCTGTTTACAACTCCCTATGCCAATGTATGGACAGATTACAATCTTC
Source organism: Clostridium sp. CAG:510 (assembly GCA_000434615.1). Lineage (GTDB taxonomy): Bacteria > Bacillota > Clostridia > Lachnospirales > Lachnospiraceae > Acetatifactor. The sequence goes on along the minus strand of FR880818.1, from coordinate 51,393 downwards.
CCGTGTATGCCCTGAAGTCTTCCCTGTTCGGAGAATTTCAGTTTACCTGCTATGGCTGGATACCCGCAATGCTGTTGTTTTTTAACGTCGTACAGGCGCTTTTTTGTATCTGTGCCATGGTGCATTACATAAAATGGAAAGAAAAAGACAGGGAAAGAAATTTCTGCCTTCTGGCGGCGGGAATTCTCTGGATGGGCACGGTGTTTTTTTACCTGCGGTATCCTTTCGGATGCAGCATGGATTTCCGCTATATGTTGTTTCTGCCGGTTCCGGTTGCCGTGCTGTTCGGCCGGTGGGAAGCATTTCATAATGGACATACGGAGGCGGTACAACGGCTGGCCGGGCTTTGGAGCATCGGCTTTGCCATAAGTTCCTGTCTGATGTATGGATAAAACTAAGGTTTTACATGCATGCAAATATATTTATTGTGTGAGGAAGTATAGAAATATACTTTCAGAAAGGGAAAACAATGAAGAAAAAGAAAACCAAGTTATTTTCATGGACGGTGGCATCCGTAGCAGCCCTTACCCTGCTTTGCGGTACATGGGCATCTGCAGCGGTGTCATTGACCTCCGGTGCGGACGGTATTTACCTGCGTAACTCCGGCCAGGAGTATACATTTCAGGTAGACGTTCCCAAGAACCATTTTGTGGCAATCCGCGTGGATGGGGTATATCTTATGGGAGAGAAAGCTCCTGTACAGATAGATATTGAAGTCGGCGGAACCGCACCTGTAGTCACTCCGGCACCGGAAACACAGGCCCCTTCGTCTACCAAGACCCCGACACCGGCAGCAACCACCGCTATACCCAGCTATGCACCGCCTGAACCCAGTGAAGCGCCTACACCCAGCGAGTCTCCTGTAAATCCCAGCTATGTACCGGAACCTACATCCGGTTCGATCGTTTCCACAGGAGCTAAAAGTGCTGTTTCAGAATTACCTTCCCAGAGCAATGCAATTGAGGCACTGGTAAAGCTGGCAGCACCTGCAGAAGCCAATGCAGAGACCTATTATGCTACCATCGGTCTTCCGGCATCCTATCTGGATACCCTGTCCGACGGCAGCCACACGGTTGTCATGGATTTCGTAGAAGGCAGCGTCAGCACCACCATTACCGTTACCTCTGATACTTCCATGCTTACGAACGGCAATCCTTCCACCGGCGATACCACCCATGTACTTCCTTACGTGCTGCTTGCAGCAGGAAGTGCCTGTGTTCTGGTATTTCTGGCTAAAAAGGAAAAGAAAGAAACAAAATAAAATAAGATTTACCCATTTTTGCATGCAGTTAAGATAATACGGGGCGTCCGGAAACGGATGCCCTGTTTTTATTGCCGAAAACGCAAAAATATGCTATGATAAATACATATTTTTTCCGTGTTTTGGAAAGGGTGGGCAGGTCATGCCCGAATATGTTTTTATGAGAAAGAGGTGACGCATGGAAAGTGCGGATTTTAAGGAAGGCGTAATTCTTCCCGACGGGGGTTATCTTCCCATGAAGGAAGGACATTTGCATACACTGATGAATGTAACCGGCATACCGGAAGCGAAGCTTTGGGAGATGATTCCCAAGGACGATTCTCCGCTTTTCTGGCTGATTGCCTATACCGGCTGTGTTATCACGGATTTGAATTCCTCCGTGGGAATGAAAATGACGGAGGCACAGAGGGCAACCTATGACAGTCTGGTAACCCGCGGCATTATTACGGACAAATACTATGACATTACCGAGGAGAGAAAGAAAAGAGCGGAGCTGGAAAAGCAGCGTGCCGCAGAATAAAATAAAACGATAGAAAAGGAGATTTTTCTCATGAGTAAAAAGAAAGCAGTTGTTTCCCTGGGACACGAAGCACTCGGTTCCACTACCTCAGAGCAGTTGGATGCCGTTAAAAAGACCGCAAAGGCACTGGCAGATTTAGTAGAGGACGGCTACCAGCTCACCATTACCCACAGCAACGGCCCGCAGGTCAGCATGATTCACAAAGCAATGACCGAGCTGCGCCGTGTTTACATTGATTATACCCCCGCACCTATGTGCGTATGTTCTGCCATGAGCCAGGGTTATGTAGGCTACGATATCCAGAATTCCCTTCGTGCCGAGCTTTTGGACCGTGGTATTGTGAAAACCGTCAGCACTGTTTTAACCCAGGTAACCGTGGACCCCTATGACGAAGCTTTTTATGAGCCGACCAAGAAGATCGGCCGCTATATGTCCAAGGATGATGCGGAAATCGAAATCAAAAAAGGCAATTATGTGGCAGAGGAAGAGGGTAAGGGCTACAGACGTGTGGTAGCGGCACCTTCCCCCATTGATATTGTAGAAATTGATGCTATAAGGGCGCTTTCCGATGCCGACCAGATTGTCATTGCATGCGGTGGCGGCGGTATTCCCGTGATTCCCCAGAAGCACATCTTAAAGGGGGCGTCCGCAGTTATCGAGAAGGACAGCATTGCAGGAAAGTTAGCATCCGATTTACAGGCGGATACGCTGGTTATTCTGACCGGTGTGGATAAGGTTTACAGGAATTTCGGCAAGGACAATCAGGAACCGATTGAAAAGATGACCGTAGCGGAAGCAAAGGCCATGATGGAAGTCGGCGAATTTGAGGCAGGCACCATGCTGCCGAAGATTGAAGCAGCCGTTTCCTATCTGGAAAAAGTACCCGGCGGCAGTGTTCTTATCACCTCCATGGAGCATGTAAAGGATGCCCTGAAGGGAAAGAACGGAACCGTGATTACGGCATAAAAATCATAAAAATAAGGAAGGGCTGCTGCATTAGCAATTTTGCTGAGCGGCAGCCCTGTTTTTTTGCACATTATTTAACTCCATAGGAGAAAAGCCCCTGAATTTGACCTAGAGAGAAGAAAAGTGTTACAGAGTCAAAGAAAGAAGCGCCGGACAGAAACCTGGTTTGACTCAGAGAAAGGAAAAGTGTTACAGGGTCAAAGAAAGAAGCACCGGACAGAAACCTGGTTTGACCCTGAGAGGGGAAAAGTGTTACAGGGTCAAAGAAAGAAGTGCCGGACAGAAACCCGGTTTGACTCAGAGAGAGGAAAAGTGTTACAGGGTCAAAGAAAGAAGTGCCGGACAGAAAACTGGTTTGACTCAGAGAAAAGAAAAGTGTTACAGGGTCAAAGAAAGAAGTGCCGGACAGAAACCCGGTTTGACTCAGAGAGAGGAAAAGTGTTACAGGGTCAAAGAAAGAAGTGCCGGACAGAAATTTAATTTGACTCTATATGTGGAAAGTGGAAAATGAGTCAAAGAAGTACGCGGAGCCCGTAATTTTGGTTTGACCTGAAAGCGAAAAAAGCAGAAATGAGTCAAAAAATGCGTACTACTTCTGCAGATTTTCCACAGCCTTTTCCAGGCATTCAAAGAATTCCGCAAAGGTCTTCTTACAGCAGGAAGGGTTTTCAATGACAATGCCCTCTGCAAACAAGCCGGTAACGGCAAAGCCCATGGCGAGTCGATGATCGTCATGGGTTTTTATATGGGCAGGTTTCGGTACTCCGGGATAGATGGTTATGGAGTCGGCTCTCTCATCACAACGGATACCCATGGCAGTGAGATTCTCGGTGATGGCACTTAAACGGTCACTTTCCTGTCCACGGATATGACCGATGCCGGTAATGGTAACGGGGCTGTCGGCAAACGGAGCGATGGCGGCAAGAGTAATCGCCTGGTCGGAGCAGGAGGACATGTCCACGGTGAGTCCGTGCAGCCTGCCGGAAGCATGGGAAGCATGGGAAACAGAGCCGGAAGCATGGGAAGCAGGGGAAGCAGTTTTGGAGCCTGCATCAGCAGACTTTACACCGGCAGACTCTGCACAGGCAGCAGGTCCGGTTATGCAGATGCCTTCATTTGTCCGGGTAACCCGGCAGCCCGTTTTTTCAAGGATGTTTAAAAATTCGGTATCGCCCTGCAGGGAATGTTCGGGTACGCCATCCACAATGACACTGCAGCCGGACAGGGCAGCCAGGGCATAAAAATAGCAGGCGGCGGAAACATCCGGTTCAATGGCATAATCCTGTGCCCGGTAAGTCTGCCCGGCTTTTATAAGGAAAGTGTCCGGGGAAGGATGTTCGGTCAAAACACCGAACTGTTCCATCATACGGCAGGTCATTTCGATATATGCCATGCCGTGTGTACCGGCCACTTTGATTTTCACATCCTCTTTTGCCAGGGGAGCGGCGATTAAAAGAGCGCTTAAAAACTGGCTGCTTTTGTCAATATCAATGGTAAGGTCCGTGTTCTGAAATCCGCGGGCATGCAGGGTAAAGGGGAAAAATCCCTCTTTTTCCGCAAAGGAAATGTCACAGCCGACGGACTGTAAGGCGGAAAGCAACGGTGCCATGGGGCGTTTTTTCATCTGTTCGGAAGCATCTAAAAAGAACTCTCCTTCCGACACACCAAGTACGGCAGACAGAAAGCGTGCGGCGGTGCCGGCGCTTCCCACATACAGGGAGGCTTTCTTTACGGGCAGTCTGCCGGAAAGTCCGTGCACGGAAACTTCACCGGTTTCGGGACTGGATGCCACATCAAAGGACAAATCCGAAAGACACTGCAAAAAATGGGAAGAATCCTCGGAGAACTGGGCGCCGGTGAGATGGCTTTTTCCGTCGGAAAGCATGGCAAGCAGCAGGGCACGGTTGGTGATGCTCTTGGAGCCGGGAACCTTTACATGTATGGTTTTATGGGAAAAATCGCCTGTCAGGACAGGTACGGGATATTCGGAAATACTTATCATAAAATCTTCATTCCTTCCAAAGATTAAATCTTTGTTCAGTGTATCATGATTTCTCAAAATTGTAACTAATTTTATAGGTATTTCATATAGAAAAAGTCGGTTGTTTTTTATCCCCCGGATACGGTATAATTTTTTTAAATGTGAAAGTCTGCAAACAGATACAGCAGACAAATGAAAACCGGAAAGGATACGAATATGCTGTTTATTGGTGTGGATTTAGGAACCTCCGCAGTAAAGCTTTTACTGATGGACGAAAATGGTAAAATAAAGAAGACGGTTTCCCGGGAATACCCCCTGTATTTCCCGCATCCCGGCTGGTCTGAGCAGAAGCCGGAGGACTGGTACATACAGTCGATGGACGGACTGAAGGAATTGCTTAAGGATGAAAAAAAGGAAGAGGTTGCCGGCATCAGCTTCGGCGGACAGATGCACGGTCTGGTGCTTTTGGACGAAAACGATGAAGTTATCCGTCCCGCTCTTTTGTGGAATGACGGCAGGACCTATGAAGAATGCGATTATCTGAACAATGTAATCGGTAAGGATAAGCTTTCCGAATATACGGCAAACATTTCCTTTACCGGATTTACGGCGCCCAAGATTTTGTGGGTAAAAAATAAAGAACCGGAAAATTTTGCAAGAATTAAGAAAATCATGCTGCCGAAGGATTATCTGGCATACAGGCTGTCCGGTGTGCACTGTACCGATGTTTCCGATGCATCCGGTATGCTCCTCTTTGATGTAAAGAACCGGACCTGGTCCAAAGAGATGTGCGAAATCTGCAGTGTGAAGCCGGAGTGGCTTGCAAAGGTTTACGAAAGCTATGAAGTGGTCGGCACCCTGAAAAAAGAGGTAGCTGAGGAATTGGGCATTCCGGCTGCGGCAAAGGTGATTGCCGGAGCGGGTGACAATGCGGCGGCAGCTGTGGGCACCGGCACCGTAGGAGACGGCAGATGCAATATTTCCTTAGGAACCAGCGGTACAATTTTTATTTCCTCCCGGAAGTTCGGCGTGGACAAAAACAATGCCCTGCATTCCTTTGACCATGCGGACGGCACCTATCATCTGATGGGCTGTATGTTATCCGCGGCATCCTGCAACAAATGGTGGATGGATGAAATCCTGAAAACCAAGGAATACGCCAAGGAACAGGAAGGTATTGACAAACTGGGAGAAAACCACGTATTTTTCCTGCCGTATCTCATGGGAGAACGGTCTCCACACAACAATCCCAATGCCAGAGGTACATTTACCGGCATTACCATGGATACCACAAGAGAAGATATGACACAGGCGGTGCTCGAGGGCGTAGCCTTTGCACTGAGGGACTCCCTGGAAGTGGCAAAGAGCCTGGGCATTCCCATTACCCGCACCAAAATCTGCGGCGGTGGTGCCAAGAGTCCGCTGTGGTGTAAGATGATTGCCAATATTTTGAATTTGAAGGTGGACAAAATCGAGAGCGAAGAGGGTCCTGCACTGGGAGCGGCTATGCTGGCAGCGGTAGGCTGCGGTGTTTATGGCAGCGTGGAAGAAATTGCCGAGAAGATGGTGAAGGTAGTGGATACCATTGAGCCGGATCCTTCCATTGCCGCAAAATACGATGAAAAATACGCACAGTTCAAACAGATTTATCCGGCGCTGAAACCGGTATTTGATGTGATAAAATAAGGCGGCGCGTAAGGTTCCGGAACGGATGAAATAAGGACGGCGGCGCGTAAGGTCCCGGAACGGATGAAATAAGGACGGCGGCGTGTAAGGTTCCGGCACAGACGGAATAAGAACAGCACCTCAAAAAGAAAGGATTTGGTGGAAAGATGGAAATTAAAAAAGTTACGGATGCGGCATTCAAAAAATACGGCTGCGTCATCAGCCATGTGGATGTGGCAGAGCTTGTTGCAGCATTAAAAGAAACTCCCATTCCCGCAGATGTGGTTTATGAACCCTCTGTGGAAAGTCTGGAAAAACTGCCTGTAAAGGAAGAACTGTCCAGTGTTATTTACGGAGAAATGCCTATTCAGATTGGTTATTGCAACGGTCATAACAAGAAATTAAACGCCCTGGAATATCACAGAGATTCCGAAATTAACATTGCTGCAGAGGATGCGGTACTGATGCTCGGTTCCCTGCAGGATGTGAAAGCAGATTTTACCTATGATACTTCCAAGGTAGAGGCGTTCTTGGTACCCGCAGGCACTGCGGTGGAAATCTATGCAACCACCCTGCACTATGCACCTTGCCATGTAGAGGACGGTGGCTTCCAGGTAGCGGTTGTTCTTCCGAAGGGCACCAATTATGAGTTAAAAACAACCCATGCCAAGGTAGAAAACGGCAAGGCTCCCAGCGAAGATGCCCTGCTTGCGGCAGTCAACAAGTGGTTGATCGGCCATGCGGAAGGCGGACTTCCCGAAGGCTCTTTCTTAGGTCTTAAGGGCGAAAATTTAAGCCTGTAAGTATAACAAAATGAGAGAATAGTAAAAGAAAACAAGGAGGATAAATCCTCTCCTCGCATGAGGATATGCTATGCATGCATAGCAGGATTTTGCTCCGCAAAAACAAGGAGGATAATATTATGAGTAATTTTCCCGAAGTAAAAGTAGGTGTGGTTGCAGTCAGCCGTGACTGTTTCCCCGAAAGCTTATCAGTCAACAGAAGAAAGGCCCTGATGGAGGCCTATACCGCAAAGTTCGGCACCGGTAATGTGTATGAGTGCCCGGTTTGTATCGTAGAAAGCGAAATTCATATGGTACAGGCGCTCGAAGACATCAAAAAAGCAGGCTGCAATGCTCTGTGCGTATATCTCGGAAACTTTGGCCCCGAAATCAGCGAGACCTTACTGGCAAAGCATTTTGACGGACCGGCTATGTTCATCGCGGCAGCAGAAGAAAGCCAGAATAACTTAGTTGGCGGCAGAGGCGATGCTTACTGCGGTATGTTAAATGCCAGCTACAACCTAAAGCTCCGTAATGTAAAGGCTTATATTCCCGAATATCCCGTTGGCACTGCAGAAGAATGTGCAGACATGCTGCACGACTTCTTACCCATTGCAAGAGCCATCATCGGTCTTTCCGATTTAAAGATTATCAGCTTCGGTCCCAGACCGCTTAACTTCTTAGCCTGCAACGCACCCATCAAGCAGCTTTACAATTTAGGCGTGGAAATCGAAGAAAACTCCGAACTTGACCTGTTTGAAGCATTCAATAAGCATGCAGGTGACGAGCGTATTCCCGCAAAGGTTAAGGAAATGGAAGAAGAACTGGGCAAGGGCAACTTAAAGCCGGAAATCCTGCCTAAGCTGGCACAGTACGAACTGACCCTTCTTGACTGGGTAGAACAGCACAGAGGTTACAGAAAGTATGTAGCGATTGCCGGAAAGTGCTGGCCTGCTTTCCAGACACAGTTCGGTTTTGTTCCCTGCTATGTAAACAGCCGTCTGACCGGTATGGGCATCCCCGTATCCTGTGAGGTGGATATTTACGGCTGCTTAAGCGAGTTTATCGGTGCCTGCGTCAGTGAGGATGCCGTTACCCTGCTTGACATCAACAACAGCATTCCTGCTGGTA